>NZ_JAJNHQ010000004.1:0-184580 GCF_022386845.1 Mammaliicoccus sp. C-M13
CTCCATATAATTTATACCTCTGGTATTTTTCACTTAATAATCTACGATTTGTATTCAATGACAACATTTTTATAACGTTTAAGAAGCTATAGCCTTGTTCATATAAATCAAAAGCTTCTAATAAAGTATTGATATCTATTTTAATATTTCTAGTCATAATAAAACTCCCTGCTAAATTTTCACTATTTAAGTGTTTACTTAACAGGGAGCATATCAGATTGGAAGGGTCTTTTTGTTTTATATTATGACGTACTTGTTTGTACTTCAATTTCTTCTTCGTGATAATTAAAGTATTTATTTGATATATATTGCTGAATAATTAAGACGATTGCACTAGCGCTCCAATATAATGGTAATGCTGCTGGCATATTCAAGCTCACAATAAATATCATAATTGGACTTATATACATAATATATTTCATTTGGTTATTAGATTCATCTGGTAAATAACGTGTTGATAAATATGCTTGTAATAAATATAATCCACCTGCAATCAGAGCCATGTATATATCTGGTGTGCCTAGATTAAACCAAGCAAAGTTATGACTTGCTAATGCGTCATTATTATATATTGCAAAGTATAATGCCATTAATATTGGCATTTGTATCAACATCGGTAAACAACCCATGTTTAAAGGATTTACATCATTATCTTTATATAAAGCCATCATTTCTTGACTGTATTGTGCTTTTTCATTTTCATCTTTAGCTGATTTCATTTTCTTATTAATTTCGTCTATTTGTGGTTTAAGTTGTTTCATTTTAAATTGCATTTTCTTCTGCCCTTTAAAAGAACGTAACATGAAAGGCATTACAATCAATCGTACACATAGCGTTACAATGATGATACCTATTCCGTAACTATTACCGAAAAATGATGCAAAGAATTTAATAAGATGAACAAATGGTTCAACAAATGTTGAATGGAACATGCCACCTTCTTGTGGTGCACACCCTCCTAGTATTAATGATATTGCTAAAAATGCGATTACTGTGTATAGTTTTTTCAAAAAATTTTCCTCCAATATATTAAATAAAATATGATTTAATATATTGGCAACGCGTCTTCTTCATCGACTGTTTTCGACAGGCATTTTATTCTCCATCTTAATATAGGTACCATCCATACAAAGATATACTGATCTTGTACTTCAGTAGATGGTTGTACATGCCATGTCTCGTTCAATTTGATACTTGCTTGCATTTCTAAGTATACAAATAGAAGCGTTAATAATATTGGAATGAAGTAATGTATACTAAACGTTAAATAATTAAATAATATATCTTCTCCTAGTAACCCTATGAGCCATTCC
This sequence comes from Mammaliicoccus sp. C-M13, assembly GCF_022386845.1. Taxonomy (NCBI): domain Bacteria; kingdom Bacillati; phylum Bacillota; class Bacilli; order Caryophanales; family Staphylococcaceae; genus Mammaliicoccus; species Mammaliicoccus sp. C-M13. The sequence continues at coordinate 1,314 of NZ_JAJNHQ010000004.1, forward strand.
ATTATTATCTCACTCCTTTCAAGTATCGATTCTTTTTTAATTCTACTTGTTTTTACCTAATTCTTCAAATGTTTCCTATTTTAATTTTCCAAAAATTTATTGTAATGGTTTTTCAATTTGGTATAATTGAGAAGAATTATCATTTACAAAAAATAGGAGGACGATGATGAAAAAATTATCCGTTTTTATGCTTGTTTTAGTTATGCTTTTAGCAGCTTGTGGGAATAGTAACACTGAAGAAAATAGTAAAGAATCAGAAGGCAGTAAATCTGATACTAAATCATTTACGAATGATTCTGGAGAAAAAGTTGAAGTTCCAAAAGACCCTAAACGTATCGTTGTATTACATCCAACATACGTGGGCGCATTAGTAAAATTTGGACATAAGCCAGTAGCTGTACCAGAATTTGTTAAGCAGAATAAAGTATTAAATGATGTTACAAAAGATGCTAAGAAGATTGATAACACAAACGTTGAACAAATTGCCAAAGCAAAACCGGATTTAATTATCGCAACATCTCAAGACAAAAATTTAAATAAACTTAAAAAAATAGCACCTACTGTTACTTTCGATAACATGAAATCTACATATGAAGACAATACAAAACTGCTAGCTGAATTAGTTGGAGAACAAGACAAAGCAGATAAATGGCTTAAAGAATGGAAAGCACAACTATCTAAAGATAAAAAAGAACTGGAACCATTAATAAAAGGAAAAACAGCGACTATTTTACAGCAAACACCTAAAGGGCTCATTGCATTTAACGATAAGATGGGCAGAGGTGGAGAAATTATATTTGATGGTTGGGGATTAAAGTTACCTGATGAATTAAAATCAGCAACTAAAAAGACAAGCACACTCACTATCACTCCAGAACAATTTGATCAATATTTAGGAGACTATGTTATTATAGCTGCCAATGGCGACCAAAAAGCGCAATTTGAAGAAACAAATGTATGGAAAAATACAGATGCTATGAAGAACAATCATGTGGTGAAATTTGATGTTACAGAAACACAATATAATGACCCAATCTCATTAGAGAAACAAAGAGAAATATTCTACAAAGCATTTAAAGAAATGAAATAACTTTATAAAAAGACCTTTCCATCATATTTAGATAATGGAAAGGTCTTTTTGTAACTTTCGATCTGTTTTTAGACTTCCTTCTGTCTGAAGTAAGACAACCCTCACACTCACCTTCTCTACATACTCATTTCTCTTTTTTAAGTAAGAATAAAAAGTATGGTGCGCCAATTATTGCAGTAATAACCCCTGCTGGGATTTCCACAGGTGGTGCAATACCTTTACCAATAGCATCGGCTAAAAGTAAAAATATAGCCCCTATAATAGATGATAATGGTAAAAGACTTATAGCTTTTCTTCCTATTAATAACCTTGCAATATGAGGAGATATTAAGCCGATAAAACCAATAGTACCTGTAACAGATACGACGGAACCAATACATATTGCTGACATGAATAAATAAGCACTTCTAATAATACTTACCTTTTCTCCTAAACTTATGGCCGCTTCATCACCTAAACTTAAAATATCCAACTTATTTGCGAATATAAATATCAATGGTAATATACATACACTCGGTATAAAATTCCACAAGTCATCAAAATCTCTACTCCATACACTACCCGACAGCCAAAGCAATATAGTATTGATATTATCTGGATAGCGTATCATAAAGTACTGAATACCAGCTTGGCATATAGCACTTAAAGCTACACCAATTAAAGCTATCGTATAAGTTGTGGCTTGAAAAATCCTCCCCAAGAACATAATGATTATAATCATTATAACCGCACCTAGAAATGAAGAAATACCAAGATAATAGAATGGCAACGCTGGTAATAGTAATGACTGCGCAACGGCAAATAATCCAGCTCCTTTAGTAACACCTATAATATCAGGGGAAGCTAATGGATTTCTAAGTAATATTTGTACAATAGCACCTGCTAATCCTAATAGTAAACCTGAAATTAAAGAAATGACCATTCTTGGTATTCTATATGTATATAATACAAATGCATAATCATCATTTGTTCCAGCAACCGTGTTTAATGTATCTTTAAATGAAATGAATTGTGATCCGACTTGTACATGTAGCAAGATACTTATAATCAGAATAATTATCACAATGATAAACTTCCATTTATACTTCATTATTTAAGACCACTCCTTCCATTTTTACAAAGATATAAGAAGAATGGTCCCCCGATTAGTGCTGTTACAATTCCAACTGGAGATTCATATGGATAAGCAATGATATGTGATAACGTATCTGCATATACGAGAATAACTGCGCCTGTTAATGCGGTGAAGTATAAGTTCTTCTCATACCCTCCACCTATTAATCTTCTTGAAATATGAGGTGCAATTAGACCTATAAATGCAATTGGTCCTGCTACAGCTACAGACGAACCAGCTAATATAATCACAATAAAACTAAAAATTAAATATTTTAGTTTCTTATGAAGTCCTAAGCTCGTTACAAATATATCCCCTAATGATAAAACGGTTAAGTCTTTAGCTAAAAATAAAGCAACAGATACACCTATTACAAACCAGGGTAATAAGATTTGTACACCATCCCAATCCTTACCATTTAATGAACCCGTTAACCAATACAAAACATCAGTAGAATTCTCATTAAGTATTATCAACACTTCAGTTATGGAAGATAATAATAAATGGATTGTCATACCTGCTAATGCTAATCGTACATGATTATTCTCGTGTCCATAAATAAACGTATATACTATCAACCCACCTACAATTGCACCTAAAAAAGCAATATAAGGATTAATTGTATCTGAATGGCCTGGTAAATATACAATTGAAGCAACAAGTAACAATGCTGCTCCTGCATTAATTCCAAATGTTTGAGGCGATGCCAAAGCATTTTTAGTTAAAGCTTGCATAATAGCACCACCTACAGCTAAACTTATTCCTACCATTATAGCAACGAATAATCTTGGCAAACGAATCGTATTAATAATCAGCGCATCTTTAGAGTGATCATCTGCTACAATGGCATTAAATATCGTCTTTAAACTCATAAACGTTGAACCTATACTCAAATTCAATACCATACCAATCACTAATATGATAATCATGACCATTGTTATAATAGACTTTCTCTGCATCATTTCACCAACTAAATATTGAAATGATGGAACAATGAATACATAAAACTACACACTCATTGTTCCATTCAATTATTTATTATTTTTCTCTACATCTTTCATGATGTATTCATTTGCTTTGAAACCTCTAAATCTAGTCCAATAATCTCTATCCACTTCTTGAATTTGACCCTTTTTATAAGCACTTAACTCTTTCCAAAGTTCTTTATTTTTCCATTCATCAGTAATCGGTTTATCTTTATCAGAAGTAATAATTAATTTATCCGGATTTACTTTAGATAGTGTTTCTAAGTTTACTTCTTCATACGCTTTATTAGATTCAATCGCATTTTTCATGCCCATTTTCTCTAATAGTTGGCCTACATAAGAATGAGAGGTATGTGCTTGGAATGCATCTTCACGCGCAACAGCAATCATAACTTTTTCATCTTTATTAGAAGCTTTTTCATTTTTTGATTTAGCTTCTTTTAATTTATCTTCTAAATCATTCAACATCTTTTTGACTTCATCTTCTTTGCCCATTGCAGTTGCTACTTTTTCAAATGAAGCATTTACATCGTCAAAGCTTGCTTCTCTACTCTTTAATATCATTGTTGGTGCAATTTTCTTAAGATCTTCATAAATGCCTTTATGTCTTTGAACATCTGCAATAATTAAATCTGGATTTAATGAACTAATCGTTTCTAAGTTAGGTTGTTTACGTGTGCCTACCGAAGTGTATTTAACTTCTTCTCCATATAACTTCTTAATAATTTCTTTTTTATTGTCATCAGCGATACCAACTGGTATCGAACCTAAATTCTTAACAGCATCAGCAAATGAATATTCTAATACAACTATATTTTTAGGTTTATCTTTAAGTTGAACCGTACCCAATTCATCTTTAATTTCTATTGATTTTTCTTGTTTAGGTTCCTCACCTTTCGCCTCTTTATCTTTATCTTTTGATTTATTACTATCACTACAAGCTGTTAAAAATAACGCACTAGCAACAAGTAACATAACTAATAACCTCTTATAATTATTCATATTTTTCCTCCTTATGTAATTGATAACCGTTATCAATTATAAAATATATGGAAATAAATGTCTATATGTTTTGATATAAAATTCTGAAAATACTATCGTTTCAATTAAATATCAATATTTTTATTCAACAACATTACAAGAAGTTTATTTTTTCTATATAAAAATAAATAAAAAATACGCCTGCGGATGTATTACAAGCGTATTTTTATAAAATTTATCTCTTATGAATTTGTTTCATTATTAGTGTTTTTAATTAAATATTTCTTTTCAATATAACTGTGAACGAATCCAATGATAGTGTAAATAATGATATAAAAAATACTCAAATTACTATTAGACTTCCAAAATAGAATAAAATATGATAATGCGATACACATTATTATGATAGCTAGTCCCATTTTAAATAACATAAATTTTTTAATATTTTTAGCTACCTTTTTAGCTCTTAACCATTCGAAGAATAAATACGAAATTGTAGCGATAAAAATAATAATATAAGTACCTTTATCTAAACCAAATATTTTTATTACGCCTAGACTTATAAATATTGTAACTACCCTCATTAAATCTATATTATTTAGCATTCTATTCATTAACATACTCAAAACCTTGTATTTTATATATTTTTTTATTGAACATTATAAATATAACTAGTGCTACAATCCCATATATGAGAACACCAATAAAACTTTCCCAATAATTACTATAGTATACAGTCACACCTAGTAATAAGAATATTATTGATTGAAATATTCTATATTTTACGGATACCAATGGTTTACGTTGATATCTGGCCATCCTAAAATCAGAGGCGATAAAAAACAATGAATATAAACAAGTCGATAACGTGATCACAATTGAATAAGCAAATTGTATATCCAACTTCGAACTTAATATAAAATAAACTAATAGAATGGCGAACCCTAATATATGTCTACAGTCATCTAAAAAAATTGCTAACTTCATTTTATTCATTGGTAATTCAATCACCTTTCAAATGCTTTTGTTTTAATATCAATGCTTTTAAGAAACTTTTCTATTTTCTGTTGTTGTTTACCACTAACTTTATTGCTATCTGGTATTATATCTTTCACTTCTTTAAATGGGATTTCACCGTCATTAGCCTTTTTTTCCAATTGTTGAATACTATTATCAAGTTTACTTAAAGTATCATTATAGGCTGTAAAGTACTCACTTATTCTATATGTATCTTTTTTGTATTCGCTTGGTAATTTATTATTTTTTAAATAATTAGAGAAGTTTTGATCATTCTCGTCTAACAATTTACGAGCTTCTTCTAATTGCTTAGTTTCTTCATTTGTTAAATTTTGTTCATCCCATACTTTTCTTCAATTTTTGAAGTCACATTATATACTGATTCATTTGTATTAAGATATTTTTGAATACTTTTCTTCACATCATCTTTAGTTAATGATTGATTGTTTCCATCTGATTGAAATACATCTTTAGGCAATTTTGCCTTTTCTTCTTGTTTTGATTTTACAACTTTCTCTGAATCATTTTTCTCTGATGAATCCGTCTCTTTGTTGCTATCTTTTGAGCATCCTATAAGCGTTAGAGTAATCATGATGCTAAATAGTGCTATTATGTATTTATTCATTTTTTATACCTCTACAATATATGTTTATACAATTAAAAACTTTATATATTTCTTTAATTACTTAAATTATAACATAATATGGAAAATATCAAACCATAATTAAAAATTTTATAATATCAAAAACTAAAAATTCTTAAAATTCAGTACATTTTTACTTTCTATAATGATATACTAATTAAAGCTTTCTATAAGAGTTCATTTTGCATAGAAAGTTTTTGTTTAACATTATTTGTAAGCGCTTAATTAAAGAGGGGAATCATTCATGGAAGAAGCAAATACAATGTTAACAATTGTGGGGCTTATTATTATAATATCCATTGTCACAATGTTAATTTTTAAAAAGGTCAGTCCAGTAGTCGGTATGACAATAATACCTATTATTGGCGCATTAGTTCTTGGACATGGTTTCGGAGATATACGAAAATATGTAGATTCTGGTTTTGATCAAATATTTAATGTAGCAGTAATGTTTATTTTCGCGATTATATACTTTGGAATTATTTCAGATAGCGGCTTATTTAGACCGTTAGTTAAAGGCATGATTAAATTAACACGTGGAAATATTATTATCGTAGCAATTGTCACAACCATTATTGGTACTTTTGCACAACTTGATGGTGCTGGTGCCACTACTTTCTTATTAGCGATTCCTGCTTTATTACCTTTATATAGAACACTTAAAATGAGTCCTTATTTATTAGTGTTACTACTTGCGCTAAGTGCCGCTATTATTAACATGGTGCCTTGGGGCGGACCTATGGCTCGTACTGCTTCAGTTCTAAAAGTAGATAATATTAATCAACTTTGGTACAACATCATACCTATACAATTAATAGGTATAGTCTTAGCAATTCTATTTGCTATTTATTTAGGCTTAAGAGAAAAGAAACGTATTGCAAGAGAATTTCCTGATGAAGAAACAATTAAAGTAGACATGAATGAAATTATTGAAAATTATCAAAAAGTTCAAGAAGAAAATGCTTCAATTAAAGGTGAAGCTAAAAAACATACTTATATTCTTTGGCTCAATCTTATACTTACAATTATTATAGTTGCAATGATGTTATTAGACATCGTTCCACCAGAATTAGCATTTATGATTGGTGTCGGTATTGCATTACCATTAAACTTCAGAGATGTTGACGAACAAATGGATCGCTTACGTGCACACGCACCTAATGCTTTAATGATGGCCGCGGTTATTTTAGCTGCTGGTGTATTTTTAGGTATTTTAAATGAAACAGGCATGTTAGAATCAATCGCGTTATCATTGATTGATATAATACCAACAGCAGTTGGACCTTATCTACATATTATAATTGGTATGCTAGGTGTTCCATTAGATTTATTAACTAGTACAGATGCATATTACTTTGCTGTGTTACCAATTGTAGAATCAACTGCAAGTCAATTTGGTGTACCTTCACTATCAACAGCCTATTCATTAATGATAGGAAACATAATCGGTACATTCGTTAGTCCATTTTCACCTGCTCTTTGGTTAGCAGTCGGGCTAGCTGAAATTAATATGGGTAAATATATTAAATACGCATTCTTCTGGATTTGGGGATTTTCAATCGTTATGCTATTTATCGCAATTTTACTAGGTATCGTAACAATTTAAATATAAAACTCGTATTTAATAAATAATAACCACCTTGGGATATAAGTCCCTAAATCAAAATATAAGAGGCTAGGCAATTATTTTAGCCCAGCCTCTTTATTTGGATTCTTCAATATTATTTATCAGAGTCTGCTTTGTCTTCAACTTTTCTTAAAGTTTTTTCTGCGAATGACTTACCACCGATACCGAATGAAATAGCAAATGCTACTGCAACAGCACCTAAGATAAGTAAGAATGCTACGTTAACAATACTTTGAGCAAAGTTTAATTGATCTAGTGTCATAAATACTGAAACAACAATTACTAAATACTTAACAATTTCTGCTACAAGACCATTGCCTGTAGATTTTTTGATAAGTTTAGATAATAAGTTACCACCAACAAAACCGATTACTAAGATAATAGCTGCTGAGATAACTAATGGTAAGTAACCAATAATTGCTTCACCAATTGTATTTAACACTTGTAAGTTTACAGTGTGTAAAGCTTCAACAACAAAGAATAAACCAATTATTGTTGTAAGAATCCAGCCTGTAGCTGAAGGAATATCTATACTTTCTTTGTTTTCACCAAAATTAACATAATGGTTATAACGACTAACATTTAAATTAGTTAATAAGTTTTTAACTAATGTACCTAATACTTTAGCAATAAATAAACCAACTATTAGTATTATTACTGCTACTATAACTCTAGGTAAGAAGTTTAAAATACTATCCATCATATTTTTAATAGGTGTTGATACTGATGTCATATTTAATGCATCAAACACTGATGGCAAGAATAATAGGAAAATAATGAAGTAAGCTAGTTTACCGAATGTTTGAATTAAACCTTCTGATTCAGATTTACCACTACCTGCTTCAGTTAATCCTTTTTTCTCTAACCATTTTTCAAATCCAATAGCTCTTAAGCCTTTTACAATAATCGTTTTAACAATTACTGCAATAATCCAAGCTACGATTAATAAAATAATCGCACTAATTAAATTTGGAATAAATCCAATAATGCTATCTAATGCATTCATAAATGAATCTGTAATTTTACTCATATATATATCCTCCTTTTTTAGTATGTTACCCTAGTATTATATTAATAATCATATTTTTATTAATAATTCTAAAAAAACTTTAAAAAAATTTAATCTCGTTGTTTATTCTTAAATTCCAAAAAATTAATATCCTAATATATTAAAGTGTATGTAATCGATATATAAAATAAAAAACCATATTGCGATATTCATTTATCGCAATATGGTTTTTATAAATCTTTTATCATACGGGTTTCACGTAAAACAACACCATGTTCACTTAATTCTACTTTTCCATCTTTTTTAAATCCACACTTCTCATAAAAATTCACTGCTTGTAAATTATCTTCAATTACCCACAGACTTAATTGATCATATTCCTGTTTCATTTTCTTCTCAGCTTCTATCATTAATTGAGTACCTACACCTTGGTTTTGATATGCTTCAAGTAAATAAATGACGAGTATTTCTCCACAATTTTCACTAGTATCATCATCTTTATCTTTTGCATACATTAAAAAACCTACTATTTTATTATCTATTTCAGCAACAATACAAGGTGCATTAAATTTATAATGATTTTCTATGTAAGACTCCAAAGTAATTTCATCTAAATAACTCTCAGGAATAATTCCTTTATACGTTGAAAGCCATGACTCATAATGCACTTTAGCTAATTCTTCAATATCAGATTCTTTCTTCTCTCGTAATAACATAATAATATCCCCTTTTTGTTATCTTGATAATTCTAATTTAAATTTATATTTTTTAGGATGATACAATACCTCAGAATATTCAAATATTTCATCATTACTTAATATAGAATGTGCTCTTAATTCTAATAAAGGAGTATTAGATTTTATATTAAAAATTTCCATTGTATCTTCACTTGGTAACCTAGGTATAAACTCTTCTACCCTTTTTTTTATAACATATCCCTTTTCTTTTAAATAACCATATTTTGATTTAGTCATCGCTTCAACAGAAAGATCAGGAAATAGTTCAAACGGTATATAAGCATTTTCTATAATTAAAACTTCACCGTTCAATTTTCTAATCCTTTTTATGTTATATACTTTTTCTTCTTTGTTGAGGTTAAGTATTTCTTGTATTTCTTCATTTGGTTTTATAAGTCTAAATTCTATCACTTTGTTTTTAATAGAATCATGATAAGGTTGCATTTCTTCAGTAAATCCTTGTAACTTAAATAAATTATGTTCAAATTTTGGGAAAGCTACATAAGTTCCGCTCCCTTTAATACTGTATAATATTTCTTTTTCTATTAGTCTTGAAATAGCTTTTCTAATAGTTACCCTACTTACCTGATATTTTTCTGATAAAGCCTTTTCAGTAGGTATAACATCTCCATGCTCTAGCCCTTGATTTTTAATATAATCTTGAATATTTTTCATGATTTTTTGATATAAAGGCATTTTCTTATTGCTCATAAAAACCCCTCACCTTCATAGTTTATTTTAACACTTCAAACTCAAAAAGCATACACATTTAAAATATGTATTATATTTGTATTGATTTTTACAATACATATTATATAATGTTACTTGAAAGGGGTTACAAAATAATGAAAAAGAGTAAATTAACAATAGTTGGTGGCGGAAGTACATATACGCTAGGTATATTAATGAGTTTAATTGAAGAATCGAATCATTTACCACTAAGTCATATTACGCTATACGATACAGATACTTCGCGACAAGAAAAGATAGGACGTGCTGCTTCTATATTATTGAAAGAACATTACCCTTCATTAGAAAATTTTAAATACACTTCTAATAAAAAAGAAGCCTTTAAAGATACTGATATTATATTCGTCCAAATTCGTACTGGCGGTCTAACTATGAGAGAAAAAGATGAACAAATACCTATTAAACACGGATTAGTAGGACAAGAAACATGCGGCGCTGGAGGCATGGCTTATGGGTTACGATCAATACCTGATATGATTCAACTTGTCGATGATATTCGTTCATTAAATTCAGATGCTTGGATTTTGAACTATACAAATCCTGCTGCAATTGTTGGCCTAGCATTAGATAAAATCTTCCCTGACGATAAACGATTATTAAATATATGTGATATGCCTATAGCAATTATGAAAAGCTATTCAGACATATTGGAAGAAGATATATGGAATTTAGAAGCTGATTATTTTGGTTTAAACCATTTTGGATGGTTTACGAGTATACGAAATAAGCAGGGTTATGATTATACATCTCAGCTCAAACAACTTATTCTGGATAATGATTTTAAACCTACAGATAAATTAATTGCCAATGACCCTTCCTGGCAAGCTACTTTTAAACAAGCTAAACAAATGATACAAGACTTTAATGAATATCTACCTAACACGTATTTACAATATTATCTTTATCCTAATGAATTATCTAAAAAGGAACCTATGGACAATACTCGAGCTAGACAAGTTATAAATGGACGAGAAAAAGAGGTTTTCACTGACTGCGACGTTATCATTAATCAAAATAGTACTCAGAATATTGATATTTCTGGTGATATACATGGTATATACATGATTCGTATTGCCGCTTCGCTTGTTCATCACTTAAAAGAACGGTTTATTATAATGACAAGGAATGAAGGGATTATTTCTAATCTACCATATGACGCCCTTGTAGAAGTTCCCGCTTTACTTGGTAACGAAGGTGTAGAGCCTTTTAAAATAGGTGAAATATCTACATTTTATAAAGGATTACTAGAAAATCAATACGCGTATGAAAAATTAATAATTGAGGCTTACTTTGATAATGATTATGAAAAGTTATTGCAAGCCCTTATTTTAAATAGAACTGTCATAGACACGAATAAAGCGAAAGAAGTCTTAAAAGATTTATTTGAAGCGAATAAAGATCATTGGCCCGTTTTAAATAAAAGGGAGGAAACATTATGAAGCTTATCATAAATGCAGATGATTTCGGTTATTCAAATGGGGTAAATTACGGAATTATCGATGCTTTTAAAAATGGCATACTTACTTCAACGACTTGCTTAACAAATATGCCAGGTTTTAACCATGCAATCCAACTTGCGAAAGAAAACCCGAATCTAGGCATTGGCATTCACCTAACTTTAACTTGTGGGAAACCATTAACACATAATTTATATACTTTAGTAGATAGTGATGGAAATTTTAGAGATTTATCTCATTACGAAAAAAAATTTTATATAGACACAAATGAACTATACAACGAATGGAAAGAACAAATCGAAAAATTTTTAGAGACTGGAATTACACCTACTCATATGGATACTCATCATCATGTAAATAATTTAGACATAATAGAACCAGTATTTTTAAAATTAGCATCTGAATATCAACTGCCTATTCGAAATAATTTAGGAGATAAAAAGAATTATCCTAATTATAAAATGGTTGATTACTTTGAGTATCACCCTGAAACAATTTTAAACCCTATCGAAATCATCAGAGAGAAATATCAATTATATAAAACTGTAGAAATAATGTGCCATCCAGCATATATAGATAAATTTTTAAGAGATCATTCATCTTTTGTCATGCCAAGAATTGAAGAATTAGATTTATTAACAAGCGAACATGCAAAATCTACTTTTAATAAAGCGAATGGGATAACATTAATCAATTATTCACAATTGTAATGTCAAAGGGGGACATTTGTTATGATGAGATTCTTACAAAAGCTTGGTAAATCAATGCTGATTCCAATAGTAGCTTTACCTGCAGCTGGTATACTTTTTAGAATTAGTTCAGAAGATTTACTGGACTGGAAACTATTTCAAGCATCCGGAGCAATATTTAATAATATTGATATCCTTATAGCAATAGGTATAGCGATGGGGTTATCAAAAACTAAAGATAGAGGAATCCCTGCACTAGCTGGTTTTATTGCAATATCTATACTAAAAGAAGGACTTAATTTACTTGATTCTGATTTGAACATGAGTGTATTTGGAGGACTCATTTCAGGGCTTCTTGCAGCTTGGGTCTACAATAAATTTAAAGATGTAGAACTACCAAAAGTCTTTTCATTTTTCTCTGGAGAGAATTTTCCCATAACTGTAATTATAGTACTTATGTTACCTGTAACAGGTATATGTTTTTTAATTTGGCCTTATGCTCAGTCTTCAATTGATTGGCTAGCTCAATCACTAGTAACTTTAGGAGGACTAGGAGTATTTATAAATGGATTTTTAAATAGATTTTTACTTCCATTTGGATTACACCATGTGTTAAATACTTATATTTATTTTGGTCTTGGAGACTTTAAAACATCAGGAGGAGAAGTTGTTCATGGAGAAGTTACAAGATTTTTAAACGGAGATCCTACAGCAGGTTATTTCCTAAGTGGATATTTTGTCTCAATAATGTTCGGTGTACCTGCCATTGCTCTTGCCATATCCAAAGCAGCAAAATACAATAAACAAAATACAAAAGCTTTAATGGGTTCTGGTAGTTTTACAGCTATAGTCGCAGGTATAACAGAACCTATTGAATTTACATTTCTATTTACCTCACCATTTTTATACTTTATACATTCTGTATATACTGGATTAGCAGGAATGACCTTATACTACTTGCACATTAGGGAAGGATTCTCTTGGGGTGGCAGCATCATTGACTATGTATTGAACCTAAGTTTATCAGATAAAGGCTGGATGATAATTCCAGTAGGCATAGGATTTTTCATACTTTATTTTATTACTTTTTACTTCTATATTATTAAGCGAAAAGTTTCAATAATCGGCCAAATTGAAGACAATAATTTTGATGAAGAAAAGTCCGAAGAAGAAAAAGATTTATCTTTATCGCATAACCAATATCAATATATGTCCAAGAAAATATTAGAAAATATAGGTACTAAAGAAAATGTGATAGAATATGAAAACTGTATCACTAGATTAAGATTAGAACTTAAAGATACCTCACTGATAAACAAAGAAAAAATAATGCAAACTGGCGCTCACGGTGTTGTAATCATTGATAAACATAATGCTCAAATAATTATCGGACCAGAAGTAACTAAACTTGTTAAGGAATTTAATAAAGAAATGGATAACACCTAATTAACATTATTTTATAAAAAAACGCCAAAATCATTTAGATTTTGGCGTTTTTATTACATGTCCATGTCCATATCCATTTCATGTATTTTCATCATAAGACCATGGGGAATATCGTCATGATCTACTATATCTTTTTTATAATAAGTTTTACCGTCATCATTAGAAATAAGTTTTACAAAGTCACCTTTTTTAGGTTTAAAGTCTTCTGTATTCTTAATTTTAACATTTTCTGTTACTTTATTATCTTTTTCACTTACTACTTTTTCAGCTGTAGTGCTATTTTCCATGTAACCATAATAAGTAGATTTTTGTGTTGAAGACATCAACAATACGGCTACAGCGATTGCTACGAGAGCTAAACCAGAAATAAGTGCAATTGCGTATTTTTTATTCATTGAGAAACCTCCCTATCCTCTATAATAAAGCGTCAGTCCAATTTATGAAATGACATAGCCTTAAACTTCTTAAATTCGACATAATTGTAGAAACTAATTTATACATAATATTTTTCATGAAACTTAAATACTTGCGATAACTTTTATTATTCATCATACTGTACATGTAGAAAATCATAAGGAGTGGAAAAAATGAGCCAAGAACAATTTGATAAAATTAAAAACGGTAAAGGTTTTATAGCAGCACTAGATCAAAGTGGTGGTAGTACTCCAAAAGCATTGAAAGACTACGGTATTGATGAAGATCAATATAATAGTGAAGATGAAATGTTTACACTTGTTCACGAAATGAGAACACGTATCATAACATCTCCAGCATTTAACGCTGATAAAATTTTAGGTGCTATATTATTCGAGCAAACGATGGATCGTGAAGTAGAAGGTAAATATACATCTAATTATTTAGCTGATAAAGGTATTGTACCATTCTTAAAAGTAGACAAAGGTCTAGCTGATGAAGAAAATGGTGTTCAGTTAATGAAACCAATAGAAGGTTTAGACGAACTATTAAAACGCGCTAAAGATCGCAATGTTTTCGGTACTAAAATGCGTTCAAATATTTTAGAAGCTAATAAAGAAGCTATTACTAAAGTAGTACAACAGCAATTTGAAATTGGAAAACAAATTATCGAAGCAGGTTTAGTACCAATTATTGAACCAGAAGTTAATATCAACGCTAAAGATAAAGAAGAAATTGAAGATATTTTAACTGAGGAAATTGCTAAAGAATTAGATAAATTAAACGATGATCAATTCGTGATGTTGAAATTAACAATTCCAACAAAACCAAATCAATATAAATCATTAATAGAACATCCAAACGTAATTCGTGTTGTTGCCTTATCTGGCGGTTATTCAAGAGATAAAGCAAACGAATTATTAAAAGAAAATGAAGGCTTAATCGCTAGTTTCTCACGCGCATTAGTTACAGACTTATTCGCAGGACAATCAAAAGAAGAATTCGATAAAGGCCTAGCAGACGCTGTAGAATCAATCTACTACGCTTCAGTTAATAAAAATTAATATATAAAACTCATATTTAATTTAGTATCAATCATTTTGAATTCCATAAAAATGATTGATACTATTTTTTTAATTTTATATGTTAACCGGTTGACATATTGTTTATTTAAATATACACTTCTTTATAGGAAAGCCCTTTCAAGGTTCAGGAGGTATTATTTAATTGCAAATGTTTCAAACTTTTAAGAACAAGTCTTACTTGCAGTCTTCATTTACTTTATTAATATTTTTCGCGTCATGGTCCATTTGGTGGTCATTCTTTCAAATTTGGCTTACCTCAGAAAAAAATGGTCTAGGTTTATCTGGTAGTGAAGTTGGTACGATATATTCAGCCAACTCATTCGTAACTTTAATTCTAATGTTCGCATATGGTATTCTTCAGGATAAATTAGTATTGAAGAGAAGTTTACTTATTTTCTGTGCTACGATGTCAACGTTAGTAGGTCCATTTTTCATATGGATTTATGCACCACTCATTCAAAATCACTTTACGATTGGAATAATAGTTGGTTCACTATTTCTATCTGCTGGCTTCCTTTCAGCCGCTGGTATTTACGAAGCTGTTTCTGAACGTTTTAGTCGTTATTTTGATTTTAAATATGGTCAAGCGAGAGCATGGGGTTCGTTTGGTTACGCTATATCAGCTTTAGTTGCAGGATTTTTATTTGTTAAAAACCCAGAGTACAATTTCTGGATAGGTTCAATTTTAGGTTTATTTTTATTATTAAATTTAATATTTTGGAAACCTAAACAAGAAGATAAAGCTAAAGATGAAATTCGCGATGAGGATGTTGATAGTTCTATTCCGAGTTTCAAAGAGATGCTCGATTTACTTAAGTTACCCCACTTATGGGTAATCGTTATTTTTATTATGTTCTCATGGTCGTTCTATACAATTTATGACCAACAAATGTTCCCGGATTTTTACACACAATTATTCAGTTCACCTGAAACCGGCCAACAAATGTATGGTACGTTAAATTCTATTCAAGTATTTTTCGAAGCTTTAATGATGGGTGTTGTGCCTATCATCATGTATAAATTAGGTGTTAGAAATACTTTATTGCTTGGTGTTTGTGTAATGGTTGCTAGAATCGGACTCAGTGGTGTATTAACTACGCCATTTACGATTTCAATTATTAAAATGATGCATGCTATTGAAGTACCATTATTTATGCTTCCAATGTTTAGATATATTACGCTACATTTTAATCCTAAGTTGTCAGCCACTTTATATATGATTGGGTTCCAAATAGCTGCCCAAATTGGACAAGTTATATTATCAACACCTTTAGGAACGCTAAGAGATAACATAGGATACAGCAACACATTTTTAGTGATTTCAGGAATTGCTTTAATATCAGGAATTTTTGCGATATTCGCATTTAAAAAGGATGACGAAGATGTTTATGGTGATCCATTTATTCGTCAAAATCAAATAAAAAGGAAAGAGGTATAATTGACATGACAAATGAACAAATACAATTAACAGATGATAGATATAGGTTAGGCTACCACGTGATGGCCAAATCTGGTTGGATTAATGATCCTAATGGATTTTGTTATTTTAATGGCTATTATCATATTTTTTATCAACATTATCCATATAGTGCAGAATGGGGTCCAATGCATTGGGGACACGCAAGAAGTAAGGATTTAGTACACTGGGAAGACTTACCGATAGCACTTGCTCCGGGTTCTCCAGAAGATAAAGATGGTTGCTTCTCAGGAAGTGCTATTGTTAAAGATGATACTTTATACTTATTCTATACGGGTCATCACTATTATGGCGATGGTGACCCAGATAACTTCTGGCAAAACCAAAACATGGCTTACAGTAAAGATGGTATAAACTTTACTAAATACGAAAATAATCCAGTAATTGCTTCTGAGCCAGAAGATAATACTCATCACTTTAGAGACCCTAAAGTTTGGAAAGAAAATGATAAATATTATATGGTACTAGGAAGCCAAGAAAAAGATGGTCTAGGTAGAATTATTCTTTATAAATCTGACGATTTATTAAATTGGGAATACATTGGTGCACCAAGTAAATCTAAAGGCTTAAAAACAGAAGGCTTTATGTGGGAGTGCCCTGATGTATTTAGATTAGATGGCAAAGATATTTTATTATGTTCACCTCAAGGTATAGACAAAGAAGAGAAAAAATATTTAAACTTATTCCAAAATGGTTATTTTGCTGGTCAATTCAATGACGACAACACAGAGTTTAATAGAGGTAATTTCCAAGAATTAGATTTTGGACATGATTTCTATGCAGCTCAAACAACTCAAGCGCCTGATGGTCGTAGAATCCTCATTGCTTGGATGGCGATGTGGGAAAGCGACATGCCTGAAAAAGAAGATGGCTGGGCTGGAGCATTAACTTTACCAAGACAACTACACATTAAAAACGAAAAAATATATATGAAACCTGTTGAAGAATTGAAATCACTAAGAAATGAAAAACTAAATTCAGACAGCACAGAATTAAAAGATGACCTTTTATTAATAGACGATTCTTCTCATGTAGAAATTAATTTAGAACACAAATTCACATCAGAACAAAATGCTGAAACATCATTTTATTTAACTGATAAAAATGGCAATAGCATTTTAAACTTGAAATATAATTCTAACACTAATGAATTTGAGTTATATCGCAAAGATACAGATGATACAAGATATGCCAACATTCTTAGCGATGACAAAGTTAACTTGCGCATATTTATCGATACAAGTTCTATAGAGATATTCATTAATGACGGAGAAGCTGTGTTCACAGAAAGATATTATTTAGAAGAAAATCCACAAGTTTGGATAAATGCTTCAGAATCAGTTTCAACGAACTACGAAATTTATGAACTAAATAATCAAGCAATCAAATTCTAATATACGTATTTACAAAACCATCAAAGTTTTCACTTTTAGTGCCTACTTTGATGGTTTTTTCGTTTATATAACACACCATGTTTATAATCCAGTATGATTTTCATTTAGTATTTAACGATACAAATACTAAATGTTTGATATAATGATGAATAATGAATTTCAATACTATGGCGAAAGGATTAAAATATGAAACCTAAATTAGATGATGTTGCTAAATTAGCCAATGTATCAAAAACTACAGTATCTAGAGTATTAAATAAACGTGGCTATTTAAGTCAAGAAACAATCGATAAAGTATACGATGCTATGGAAAAATTAAACTATCAACCTAACACTGTCGCACGTCAGCTTTATAATAAAAAGACTAATATTATAGGCCTATTATTCCCTGCAGTAAGTAATCCTTTCTTTGGAGAACTTGTAGAAGAATTAGAGAAAAAGCTATATTCCCAAGGTTATAAAGTTATAATTGGGAACTCAATGAATGATCCTGAAAAAGAGAAAAACTATTTAAATCAACTTTTATCAAATCAAGTCGACGGTTTAATCGTTGGTACACATAACCAAAATATTCAACAGTATCAAAATGAAAACCTTCCTATAGTAGCAATCGATAGAATTATGAACCAAGACATACCAGTAATCGAATCTGATAATTACTCAGGCGGTAAACAAGCTACAGAAAGATTAATTCAAAAAGGTGCTAAAAAAATCATACATACAACAGGTCCAGATACTTTAGATACACCTGCAAACAGAAGACGAGAAGCATATGAAGAAACAATGACATATCATGGACTTCAACCTATTCACTATTCTGTAGATTTTAATATCTCTTACACAGAGAAAACTGGAATCTTCAACCAAATATTTATAGATCACCCAGATGTAGATGGTGTATTCGCTTCAAACGATGTAGACGCGTTACTTATCATGCAAATTGCTAAAAAGTTCAATAAAAACATTCCTGAAGATTTATTTATTGTCGGATATGATGGTTCTAAAATTATGCGTAATATGTTTCCAAACCTAACAACAATAGTCCAACCTATTGAAGAAATAGCCAACAAAGCACTTGAAGTCTTAAATCTAAGGCTTGAAAAACAAGAAACACTATCTGAATATATACTTCCTGTTTCAATTTGGAATGGAAGTACATGTTAATAGTAAGTATGAAGGAGTCTGAGACATTTTTTATGTCTTAGGCTCTTTTTTGAAATTATATTGACAATTTTCACTTTATATTTTATCATTTAAGTAAATACTTAAATGATTAATTGAAAGGAAAGGTGGGGGTTCATGAGAGACATATTTAAAGCTTTATCAGACAAGACAAGGCGAGATATTTTAGAAATGCTTAAAGATGAGAAACTAACAGCAAGTGAAATAGCAGAACAATTTGATATGAGTCAAGCAAGTGTATCGCAGCACCTTAAAATTCTTAAATTTAATGACTTAATATATGCTGAACGTAAAGGTAAATATATCTATTACCATTTGAATTTATCAGTATTTGAAGAAGCAATTAACTGGATTATTAAGTTTAAAAACTAAAATATAAAGGAGTTTTATTATGAAAGACATATTAAAAAACACAAAAACCGCCATTTTCATCATTGGAGTAGCTATTTTAACGTGGTTGATTTCATTCGCTTACTTACCAGATTCTATACCTATGCAATACAGTAATAATGGCTCAGTAAATTGGACAGCTAATAAGTATATTGCTGCCTTAATAATGATAGCCGTTATGATATTTTGTTATTTAACGTTTATATTTTCTACAAAAAAAGATCAAAAAAGGAAGAATTATTCGAACTTAGTTAATTTAGACCAATTTTTCTCTTCTTTAACACAAGGATTTTTATATATCATTTCTCTTATTATGATATTTAATGCACTTGGTCAGAACATTTCTATCAACTATGTTATCCCGCTTGTATTAGCTGTAATTCTTATCATTATTGGTAACTACTTACCTAAATTACCACAAAACAAAAGTTTAGGTATCAAAAATAAATGGACTCTAAAAAGTGAAAAGAATTGGAAACAAACTCACCGATTTACATCTCGAATATATATTATAGTTGGACTTATATATTTATTACTCGGAGTATTTGGTAAAATTAATTCGTTCGTTACAATACCATTAGTTATCGCCCTCGTTATCGTGCCATACTTATTTTCATATATTAATTATTCAACAGCTAAATAACATAAGCATCCCTAAAAGTTTATTTTTGGTTCAACTTTTGGGGTGCACTTCATACTTGGATTTTTGTCATCGTTAACCAATAAAAGTATGTCTACTTGGATTTTTGTCATCGTTAACCAATAAAAGTATGTCTACTTGGATTTTTGTCGTCGTTAATCCAACAAAAGTGTGATTACTTGGATTATTGCGATCGTTAATCCAACAAAAGTATGGTTACTTGGATTATTGTCGTCGTTAATCCAATAAAAGTATGATTACTTGGATTATTGCGGTCGTTAATCCAATAAAAGTATGGTTACTTGGATTTTTGTCCTCATTAATCCAATAAAAGTGTGATTACTTGGATTTTTGTCGTCGTTAATCCAACAAAAGTGTGGTTACTTGGATTATTGTCGTCGTTAATCCAAGAACAATATCAATTCTTGCTTTTTTGATCTCTCCCATCCCCAAAATGAGCTAAAGATTTATCTCCCTAGCTCGTTTTTTTTATACATTCATCAAACCTGATAAATGATTTCTTTTAAATGTTGCCAAACATCATATAATTGTAGCCACATCGCAACGTGCAACATGATGACTAATATACAAGCGATAATATGAATAATAGCGTATTTTTCTTTTATATTTATTATTTTTTCAATTATAATCACAAGTGCGCATATCATGATAACGATAGATAAATATGGTGCTATGATATAAACTTACTTTCCATGTGTTGAACCTAAAGAAATAAGCCATACCAAAAAATATAACTAAACAAGCTATAATCACAATAATAGTAGCTAATGTCGCCTTTCTCTTTACATGAACCATTTCGCCCATTGCTAACTTTAATGGATGATATACAACAACATGTACAAATGGATATACAGAAATTATAAGTAAACATAACCATAACCAGTTCACTACCACACCCTCAAAAGTGTATATGTACAATTAACTGTATATAAATGCGATATATAAAGCAATACCAAAAAGAGCTTAAGAAATAAATCCTAAGCTCAAAATAATTATTCTAATCCCTTTGATATTTACTTTACAATTAAAACTGGTATTTTTGATCGTTTAGCTACTTTATGAGAAACACTGCCCATCATCATTTCTTGAAAATTATTCAAGCCTCTTGTCCCTAGTACGATAATTTCATGTTGATGACGATTTGCTTCATTAATGACGGTTTGTGCTGGTTCTCCATGTTTTATTTCGATTTTATGTTTTATATGATTTTCTTCTAGAAATTGAGTAATCTGTGAAAGTTTTTCTTTTTGTTGCTGATTTGAATTTGCCCCATGTAAAATCACTGTTTTTGATTCGTCTATTTCTACTACATTTAATACTGTTACGTGAGCTTCTGATTCTGCAATATTTAATATTTGTTGAGCTGCTCTATAACTATTTTCTGATCCATCGGCAGCTAATAAAATAGATTTATACATGTTACTCTCTCCTTTGTATATTAGTTTAAATGTCTTTCATTTAATTGACTAAGTTCAGAGATGATTTTTCTACTATCAGCATTTAATTGTTTAACGTATACACTATTTTGTTTATCTTCAAACTTTTTAACGATGGTAGCAATTGCATCAACTGCTGAATCATCCCATAAATGTGCATCTGTAAAGTCTAATTCAATATGACTGTTTTCGATTGTAAAATCTAATTGCTCCATCATTGAATCTATCGAAACAAAAAATATTTGTCCTTTAAAATAATATAAATAACTTTTATCTTGTTGGTTTAATTCTACTCTAACGTTAGATATTTTTGTAGCAAAGAACAATGCACTGAAAATGACACCTACAACGACACCAATTGCAAGATTATTTGTGAATAAAACGATAATAACTGTGAGTAACATGACTACTGCATCAGATTTTGGTGCTTGTTTAATATATTTAAATGATTGCCAATCAAATGTACCAACCGATACCATTATCATAATACCTGCTAGTATAGGCATTGGAATTTGCACGACGATATCTCCTAATACAATAATAAGGAAAATAAGGACGATGCCTGCTGTAAACGTTGATAAACGGCTGTTAGCACCAGATCTAACATTTATTATAGATTGTCCAATCATAGCACAACCACCCATACCACCAAATAAACCTGTAATCACGTTTGCTATACCTTGTCCACGTGACTCTTTATTTTTATTACTATAACTATCAGTAGCATCATCTACTATTTTTGCTGTTAACAAGCTTTCAACTAGCCCAACAACAGCCATTGATAATGAAAATGGGAAAATAATTTTAAAAGTTTCTACATTAAATGGAACATCTGGTATAAGAAAATGAGGAAAAGCTCTCGTTATAGAACCTAAATCTCCTACTGTTCTTACATTTGCTCCGGTATACATATAAAGAGCGGTTAAAATGATGATTGCAATTAAAGGTGCTGGAATAGTTTTGAAGAATTTTGGAACAATATATACGATTAATAAAGTAATAATGAGATACATATAAGTACTAATTGATATACCGAATATATGTTCAAGCTGAGACATAAATATTAAAATAGCTAAAGCATTCACGAAACCAATCATTACTGATCTAGGTATAAATTTCATAAGCCTACCGATTTTGAGAATCCCTAATATTAACTGTATAATACCCATAAGTATTGTTGCAGCAAATAAATATTCAACGCCATGATCTCGAACTAGTGGTGTAACAATAAGAGCCACTGCACCAGCAGCACCTGAAATCATAGCAGGACGACCACCTACTATAGATGTAGTAGTCGCAATAATAAATGCTGCATAAAGCCCCACCATAGGGTCTACACCTGCTATAATTGAAAAAGCTATTGCTTCAGGTATAAGTGCTAAAGCCACTACAATACCTGCTAGAATGTTTTTACTAGGATTTGAAAACCATTCTATTTTTAAATTTTCAAACATAATCTAAACTCCTATTTTTATATTTTTAATAAAGTCATTATAAACAAAAGAGTTTCAAATGTATACCTTTTTGGAACTATCGAGGTGAAATATATGAAGTATGGTTATACAAGACCAGTAGAAATTTATGATTCTTTAGAACAACAAAAATTAAAATTATCCAATCAAGTTGATAAATTAATTGAAGAATCGCATTCCAACACAGAAAACCGTAAAGAATTAAATTCTTTATTTTATAGTAAGTTAAACGATGGCGACCATTTATACATTACCGATTTATGTATTCTAGCTGATTCAGTTTCACAACTTGAAGAACTTATACAAATTGCCCAAGAAATAAATGTTACTATTTCTGTTGAGAACATTAACCTTACAATTAGCCCGGATTATCATACGACTTTTATCGAATCGCTCAGCAAAGTGATTCAATTTCAAAATGATATCATCAAATTTAGAACAAAAGTTGGTATGGAGAAGGCCAAGACGAGTGGTAAACGCATTGGTCGACCTCAACGAGATGACATTAATTTAAAAAACGCGATAGAAATGTACCACTCTAAAAAATATACACTAGAAGAAATTAAAGCAGAAACGAACATTAGTAGAGCCACTCTATATAGACATTTAAATAAATAATATAGTTTTTCATAAATAAATGAGGCTGAGCTCTAATTCATCAGTATTATTACTGAATGATTTTTGGCTCAGCCTCATTTTATTTTTTGGTTTTTATGATTTATATTTTCTTTTATTTTATTACGCCAGCATCTTTAGGATGCACGCCATGTATATAGTAATCTATTTCGTCTGGCTCTAATGGTTTTCTTCCTCTTATGATGTCTGCTGCTTTTTCTGCTAACATTAACACTGGTGAATGTATATTTCCGTTAGTTGTACGCGGCATTGCTGATGCGTCTACTACA
The DNA here is from genome assembly GCF_022386845.1 of Mammaliicoccus sp. C-M13. Classification (NCBI taxonomy): domain Bacteria; kingdom Bacillati; phylum Bacillota; class Bacilli; order Caryophanales; family Staphylococcaceae; genus Mammaliicoccus; species Mammaliicoccus sp. C-M13. The sequence goes on from NZ_JAJNHQ010000004.1 coordinate 25,276, forward strand.
CGTAAGTTTTCCATTCCATGTACTTTCATTGTTAATGGGTCTACAACTGCCATAGGATCTGAAGCAGGTCCCATTTTCGCACTACATGATGGGTGTAATGCTGTTTCAGCATCTTTTTTAACCCAATCTAGGATTTCTTCATCTGTTTGTACAGATGGTCCTGGTGATATTTCACCATCATTGAAAGGTTTAAGTGCTGGTTGTGCTAATATTTTTCTTGCTATTCTTATTGCTTCAATCCATTCTTGTTCGTCTTCTTTTGTCGATAAGTAATTGAAGACAACTTTTGGTTTTTCAAATGGATCTTTAGATTTAATTTTCAAACTACCTCTTGAATTTGAATACATTGGTCCTATATGTACTTGGAAGCCGTGTTCAGTATCTGCTTTTTGCCCATCATAGCGTACTGCTAAAGGCAAGAAGTGGAACATTAAGTTAGGATATTCTACTTTATCGTTAGATCTTACAAATCCTCCACCCTCAAAATGGTTACTAGAAGCTGGACCTGTACGACCAAATATCCATTGTAAGCCAATGAAAGGCATCTTAAGTTTATTTAAGCTTGGTTGTTGTGAAACAGGTTTAGAAGATGCATGTTGTACATATACTTCTAAGTGGTCTTCGAAGTTTTCACCTACACCAGGTAAATGAACACGTGTTTCAATACCTAATGAATTTAAGTGTTCTGAATCACCTATACCTGATAACTGTAATAATTGTGGCGTATTGAAAGCACCACCACATAATATAACTTCTCCAGCTCCTACTGTATGTTTCTTACCATTTTTCTTATAAGTCACACCAGTAGCTTTTCTACCTTCATAGTTAATTTCTGTAACGAACGCACGTGTTTGAACAGTTAAATTTTTTCTCTTCATTGCTGGTCTCAAATATGCTGTTGATGCAGAAACTCTTCTACCATTGTGAATTTGGCTGTCAAAAGGTCCAAATCCTTCTTGTCTAAATCCGTTAACATCAGGTGTTTTGTTATATCCCGCTTGTACACCTGCATCAAAGAATGCTTGGAATAATGGGTTCTTTGCTGGGCCTCTTCTTAATTTAATTGGACCATTTTTTCCTCGGAATTGATCAGACTTATCGGCACCAAATGTTTTTTCTAATTTTTTAAAGTAAGGAAGACAGTTAGCATATTTCCATGTTTCCATTCCTTCAACTGAACCCCAACCTTCATAGTCTAATGGGTTACCTCTTTGATAAATCATACCATTGATAGAACTTGATCCACCAAGCACTTTACCTCTTGTATGTGATACTTTTCTACCACCCATATGAGGTTCTCCTTCAGTTTCATACTTCCAGTCGTAAAAACGATTACCTGAAGGATACATTAATGCTGCTGGCATTTGAATAAGTAAATCCCAAGGGTAGTCACTTCTTCCTGCTTCCAAAACTAAAACTGTTTTATCTTTATCTTCACTTAATCTACTTGCTAATACTGAACCGGCACTACCTCCGCCGATAATAATGTAATCATAAGATTTTTTCATCATGTTATCCTCCTGCATTTTACACTTCATTGTTGTATTTTATTTACTAAACCAATTAACCGGTTCAGGTTTTGTATTGGTAAATATATGTTTTGAAATTAAATATTCTTCTAATCCTTCTTTACCTAATTCTCTACCAATTCCTGATTGCTTATAGCCGCCCCACGGTGCTTGAGCAAAATATGGATGGAAATCATTTATCCAAACTGTTCCCATTTTCAATTTATTAGCAACTCGATTTGCTTTAGCTATATCTTCAGTGAATACACCACCAGCTAAACCATAAATAGAATCATTTGCTAAACGTATAGCTTCACTTTCATCAGAGAACCCTTCGATTGTAACGACAGGTCCAAACACTTCTTCTTGAACAATTCTCATAGAAGTATCACAGTTTGTTATAACTGTCGGTTCAAAGAAGAAACCATCCTTTAAGTCTTCTCTATCTGGTCGCTTACCACCAACAGCAATTGTTGTACCTTCTTCTTTAGCGACTTCTATATATTTTTCAACTTTATCTCTATGTTCACTAGAAATAAGTGGTCCCATTTCTGTATCTTTATCAAAACCATTACCTAGTTTGATTTTTTTCACGCGATTAATAAAAGCCGTTTCAAATTCATCTTTAATGTCGTTGTGAACAATAATACGAGAACCCGCAGAACAAACTTGTCCAGCATGGAAATACCCGCCATTTAATGCTTGATCTACCGCTAGTTCAATGTCAGCATCTTCGAAAATAACATTAGGATTTTTGCCGCCAAGCTCTAACGCAATGTTTGTAACATGATCTGCAGCCTTTTTCATAATATGTTTACCTGTTTCAATTCCACCTGTAAATGAAACCAAATCTACATCTTTATGTGATGTTAATGTATCTCCTACTTCTGAACCTTTACCAAGAACTAAATTGATAACACCTTTTGGAATATTAGCTTCTTCCATTAATTCGAAAATTTTAATAGTCGTTAACGGTGTAATTTCACTTGGTTTGATTACTAACGAACAACCCGTCACGAGTGCCGGAGCTATTTTCCATGAAGCTTGTAGTAATGGATAGTTCCAAGGTGTAATTTGAGTTACAACCCCAACTGGCTCTTTCACTACTTTACTTTCTGAATTAGGGATAGGTGATTCGATAATTTCACCACCATCATTACCTCCTAGACCAGCAAAATACATAAACACATTATGAATATCATCCATGTCAGCATATGATTCTTCTAATGTTTTACCTGTATCTAATGTTTCAAGCTCTGCTAATTCATCTTTGTTTTCTTTAATTAAATCAGCGATTTCTCTTACTTTTTGACATCTATTTTCACTTGTTTCATCAGCCCACACACCAGATTCAAAAGCATTTTTAGCTGCTTGAATAGCTTTAGCCGCATCTTCTGCTGTACCTTCCGAAACAGTTAGAATTACTTCCTGATTATATGGATTTACGATGTCGCGAGTAGCATTATTTGAAGCTTCTACCCACTGGCCATCAATATATTGACGCGTAGACAAATTATTTACATATCCCATAAAACTTACCTCCGTTAACTTTGTTAAATTTTTATTTAACGAACTTTACAAACTTATGTTAGCATATAAATTGAAAGGTCGTCAAATTACCTTTTAATATTTGAAGCATGGCGTATCACTGTATTTCAAATAGACAAGCTAAACAAAAGCAACTACAATGTAAAAGAATTCATGATACAATTAAAGTAATTATTGGAGGTGTAGGTAGTGGCAAGTTCAGATAACTACAAAAAACAATTAGACCAAGCTAAAGATATCGTAATAAATGGCATCGGGGAGACGATGGATTTATACGGTGTTAATAGAAGTGTTGGCAACCTATATGGCACAATGGTTTTCCAAGGTAGTATGACACTAGATGAAATGCGGGAACAACTTCAAATGAGTAAACCGAGCATGAGTGCCGGCGTGAAGAAACTACAAGAGTTCGATCTTGTAAAACAACAATTCACTAGAGGCAGTAGAAAACAACACTTCATGGCTGAAAAAGATTTTTTCATATTCTTTAACAATTTCTTCCCTAAAAAATGGGATAGAGAAATTACGATTAATATGGATTCACTAAAAGAAGCAGTGGTATTACTCCAAAAAATTATTGATGCAGATGATGTTGACGCAGAAACTAAAGAGGATGCGATTGCTATTCACACACAACTAATAGAGTCCAAAAATTATTACAAGTGGCTCTCAAATATTAGTGAAGCCTTCAAAACAGGAGAAATTTATAAATACTTCCCAATACCAGAAGACGAAAACGAAGATTAATTTCAAATAAAAGCTCTACCCATTAGTTCGGATATCTAATGAGTAGAGCTTTTTTATGTATCGTCTCAGTGTCGCGACATATTGAATATTGCACGTGATGCCCGTCTTGCAACTTAGACACCCAGTATGTTGCACGTGACACTCGGCTTGCAACTTAGGACACCAGTATGTTGCACGTGAACCTCGTCTTGCAACTTAGGACACCAGTATGTTGCACGAGATGACCGGCTTGCAACTTAAGACACCAGTATGTTGCACGTGATGACCGGCTTGCAACATTACATCCAATTACATTCTAAATCCAATAAAAACAGAGAACATCCTTTACCGTCTCAGGAGGTCCTCTGTTTTCAATCTTATGGATTATTATTTAATATATTATTTAAGGGTTGCTTACTTGCCTAGGGGTATGGTTTCGTCTCTCAAGCTTCTTACTTACAAATATTTATGTTCTTTCAAATAAGCTACTATTTCTTCTACCGCTTCTTCTACGCTATGTTGTTCTGTATCTATTATAATTTCTGGATTAGATGGTTCTTCGTATGGTGCGTTGATTCCAGTAAATTCTTTAATTTCTCCGCTTCTTGCTTTTTTGTACAGACCTTTAGGATCTCTTGCTTCACATTCGTCTAAACTGCATTTTGTATATACTTCTATAAACTCTCCATCTTCTAATATATCTCTCACGATATTTCTATCTTCTTCGTATGGAGAAATAAATGCTGTCATTGTGACCACTCCTGCGTCGACCATCAACTTTCCTACTTCGCCTATGCGTCGTATATTCTCTTTTCTGTCTTCAGGACTGAATCCTAAATTTTTATTTAAACCATGTCTAATGTTGTCGCCGTCTAAACGATATGATGTAATCTTCTGTTCAAATAATGCCTTTTCTAACGCTACTGAAACTGTAGATTTTCCTGATCCGGATAATCCTGTGAACCATATTACGACGCTTTTATGTCCGTTTCTTTCTTGTCTCTCGGCTTTTGTAACTTCGGAATCATGCCACGTTATGTTAGTAGATGTACTCATACTTTTTATTCGCTCCTTGCAAGATTAATTTTCTTTCAAACCTCTAATTAATACTTCAGCTACTTCTGGTCTTGAAAATTCTTTCGGCAATTGTTCACCGTTGCGTAATTTCTCTCGAACTTTAGTACCGCTAAGATGTACATGGTTTGATTTATCGTGAGGACAAGTTTTTGCTGTTGTCATGTTTTCACAAATTGTGCAGTAAAATGCATGTTCGAATTTGAATATATTAATATCTATTTCATCTTCATATTGTGTGATTAATTCTTGTGCTTCGTAAGTGCCATAATAGTCACCTACACCAGCGTGATCACGGCCCACTATAAAATGCGTACAACCATAGTTTTTACGTACTAAAGCATGTAAAATCGCTTCTCTAGGACCTGCATAGCGCATTGCTGCTGGGTATATTACCAATCTTGCTCTATCTTCTGGGAAGTAGTGTTTTAAGATAACTTGATAACTTTCCATTCGAATGTCCGCTGGTATGTCATCTGACTTTGTTTCTCCAACTAATGGATTTAGCAATAAACCGTCTACCGATTCTAAAGCTATTTTTTGAATATATTCATGTGCGCGATGTACAGGATTTCTCGTTTGGAATCCTACTACTGTCTTCCATCCTAATTCTTTAAAAAGTGCTCTAGTCTCTGTAGGATCTAAATGAAAATCATTAAATTCGTCATGTTTAGGACGAGCCACTAATTGAATAGGACCAGCTAAATAAACATTTCCTTTTTCATATACACGTTTAACGCCTGGGTGATCCACTTCTGTTGTACCATATACATTTTGTGCTTCTTTAGCTTTATCGTAAGTATATTTTTCCTCAAGTTTTATAACACCGTATAAATGGCCATCCTCACCATAAAGTGCAACGTCATCTCCAATTTCTAATTCATCAGCTTCTTCTTCTGTCACTGGTAAAGTAATCGGGATACTCCATACAAGTCCATTTTCTAGTCGTAAATTGTCTACTACACTTTCATAATCTTTTTGTCCTAGAAAACCTGTTAATGGACTGAAACCGCCTATAGCAATTAATTCCAAATCAGAGATACTCCATGGATTTAAAGTTATCTTCGGAAATGTTTGTGCTGCTTCTATTAATTGTTCTTTTTCGTTACCTTCAACTTGACGATTAATTAATTGACCACCGTGTGGCTTGATCGTTTCTTCTACAGTTTGAGTTGTTGATGTCATCATGCTTCACTCCTATTAGTTAATTTGATCTACTTTACTAGATTTTTGAGTTTGTACATTGAACGGGAATTTTTGATGTTGGTAAAGTGTAAATAATACTAAACCTGCCCATACTATAATGATGCCGATTTTGACGATTGTTATCGTTACAGCACTGTCTACAAAAGCATTTAAAAGTAAATTGCTATTTGTAAATATAATTAGCCCACCTACACATACAGCAAGTATGTATACAGGTAAAGTTTTTACTAACCATGCTGCGAATGGTGCCGCAACTACACCGCCTAAAGCTAAAGCCGCTACAAGTGCGATGTTAATCTGACTCCACCCAAGGAATATAATAAATCCAAGTGAAGTAGAAATCGTGACAAAGAATTCGCTCGTTGAGACTGTTCCAATAACATATCTCGGTTCTATTTTATTTCTAGATAATAGTAACGGAGTGTTAACTGGGCCCCAACCGCCACCACCAATCGCATCTAAAAAACCTGCAATAGCTCCTTGTGGAACAAGTAAAAATCCTGATAATTTACCTTCATTGAGCTCATTATTTTTTTGCTTTTTAAATACGAATTGATAAATGATATAAATCCCCATAGAGAGTAAAAATATTGCGATAAACGGTTTAATAAATTCACTGTGCAAATTGCTGAGCACGGCAGCTCCAATAAACCCTGTAATTGCACCAGGTAAAGCGAGTTTTAAAATAATCGATTTATCAACATTCTCAAACTTTAAATGTGATAGCCCTGATGCTGCAGTCGTTGCAACTTCTGAAAAATGTATCGTAGCAGAAGCAATTGCTGGTGCGATTCCAAATGTTAACAACAATGAAGACGAGGTAGCTCCAAATCCCATTCCAAGAGATCCGTCAATCAATTGTGCTAAGAACCCCACGATTGCAAATATCGTTAATTTTCGCATATGTTACTCCTTTCTTTAGTCATTTTCGGTTGTAACGTTAACCACTCTATAAATTCTCGCTGTTTATTTTTATCAAAATATTTATCTGAAAGTATGATTTCTAATAAATGATTTTGTTCTAAACGTTCTATATTTAGTCCTTTAATGATTGATCGACAATTACTTAAAAAATCTACATATTCACCATAATCATCTGGATAATCATCTTCTAAATTTCTTAATATCGACGATACAAGCTTAGGGCTTGCGCCTCCGCTTGAAACACTTATAGTCAATTTACCTCTTTTAAATGTCCCGGGAAATATAACATCTCCCTCTTGAGCGTTACTCGTCATATTAAGCAAAGTGTGTTTAGGTACTTCCTCTTTCAGACGATTGTTTACATCTGCTTCATCTGTTGCGACAACCACTAAATCCGCATTCGTTAAATCGGTAGACGTTATTGCTTTTTTGTGCCAAATAATTTTTTGTTCACTTTGCATTCGATATATATAATTAGAAACGTCTGGGCTAATAACGTGAATTTTTGCGCCACTATTTATTAACTTTCTAACACGGCGTTCAGCAATGTTCCCACCGCCTGCTATAACAACTGTCTTATTGGATAAATCCATCAATATTGGCACGTAAGCCATCTACATCATCCTTTATTTAATGCAAATTCTCGAATTTCTTCATGGTGTATCGTTTCAAGCACTCGATCTTTCAATGCTTCTTGTATCGCTTCATGGTGACCTAAATGCTCACAAACAATGATATCGCTATTTGATTTATGATTTTGAACAGTGCTCTCAATATGTTTTTCCAGTACGCCTGTAAACCATAGATAAGGCGCAATATATATTTGAGAATGACCTTCATCAAGTGCGGATTCTAGCGCATCTTCAAAAGATGGTTCACATGCTGCTAAGTAACAAGCCTCTACATCATCAAATGGAGTTGTTTCATATAATGTTTCAGTTATTGCCGAAATATCAATTTTAGTTTGAGGATTATAACTACCCCGTCCAACGACTAACAGTTTTGCATCCGAATGAGGTAACACATGCGTTTCTTTAAGACGGTCATTAATGATATTCGTTAATCTAGGTTGAACGCCTAAAGGTTGACCATATGTAAACACTACATCTGGATGCTTCACTTTAATTTCGTTTAAAACTTCAGGTATATCTTTAAAATAATGACCAGCACTTAATAAAAGAACTGGTATGACAGATATTTCTGTCGCACCTTTTTCAATTAATTTATGCATACCTTGATGAATTGTAGGTTCTGCTAGTTCTAAGAAACATATTTCTTGAAGAGATACATCTACCTTCTCTTTCACTGTTTCAATAAAAGAAATTGCTTCTTCCGTTGCTTCTTTTATTCTGCTACCGTGACTGACGTATAGTACACCTTTCATTGTATCCCTCCGATTTAATGCATGAGTTCTGGAATATGTTTATCTTGAGCGACTTCTTCGAACCAATTTATTTTTTCTCTTAATTTAACGACTTCACCAATTACAATCATTGCTGGATTTTGAATTTCTCTAGCTCTATCAACAATATCTTTTAAAGTTCCTGTTACTGTAATTTGTTGATTGGATGTTCCGCAATGAATTAAAGCAACTGGCGTATTAGGATTTCTACCGTGTTTTATTAATATATTTTTTATTTCCGGGAGTTTTTTTACGCCCATATATATACATAATGTTTCCGGTCCCAGTGCTAGATGTTTCCAGTATTCATCTTCATCTACTGAGTCTTTAATAACGCCTGTTACAAAAGCAACTGAAGAACTATAATCTCTGTGTGTAACAGGAATGCCAGCATATGCTGGAGCTGCTACACCAGCTGTTATACCTGGAACTACTTCAAATGGTATGTCATGAGACTTTAAAGTTTCCGCTTCTTCTCCACCTCTACCAAAGATAAAAGGGTCTCCCCCTTTTAACCTTGTAACTGTCTGGCCCTCTAAAGATAAAGTAACAAGTAATGCATTGATTTCTTCTTGTTTTAGTGAATGATTATCTGGGCTTTTACCACAGTATATGAGTTTCGTATCTTCAGACGCATATTCGAGTAATGCTTTATTTACTAGTCGATCATACATAATGACATTTGACTGTTTAATTGCTTTAATACCTTTAATTGTGATTAAGTCTGGATCACCCGGACCGGCGCCAACCAAATATACTTTGCCCATTTTTCCACCTCTTTTTATTGACTATGAAAATCTTGACCTGAGTATGTTTCTTTAATAATGTCTTTACGAATAACAAAGTCTCCAAAATGTTCGCCTTCATCTTTTTCTTTTCCATACTGGATAAGAATTGGTTTTAGACTTTCTAATATTTCATCTTCACCAATATTTTCTTTAAATAATTTGTTTAAACGATCTCCTGCGAATCCACCGCCAAGGTACATATTATATTTACCTGGCGCTTTACCGATAAATGCAATTTCTGCTAGTGCTGGTCTTGCACATCCATTAGGGCAACCCGTCATACGAATTGTAATTTCCTCTTCATTTAAGCCAGCTTCATCTAATAGTCCTTCTATTTTATTGATTAAAGTTGGTAAATAACGTTCAGACTCTGCCATCGCTAAACCACATGTTGGAAAAGCTACACAAGCCATAGAATTTCTTCTTAATCCTGTGTAATGTTCACCATCAGTAATACCATATTCATCAATAATTTTTTGAATGTTATCTTTATTTGATTCATCAACATTAGCTATAATTAAATTTTGGTTTGGCGTTAAACGTAAATCACCGTCGTGAATTTCAGCGATTTTTCGAAGTGCTGTTTTTAACTGATAATCTTTAGTATCTTTAACTCGACCATTTTGTACAAACAGCGTAAAGTGCCATTTACCACTACCTTCAGTCCAACCATAACGATCACCATTATGTTCAAATTCAAATGGTTTCACTTCTTCAATTTCCCAACCTAAACGGTTATTCAGTTCATTTCTAATCCAATCAACACCGTATTTATCCACTGTATATTTGAAACGAGCGTTTAATCTGTTTGTTCTGTTACCATAATCTCTTTGAATCGTTAAAATAGCTTCAGATACTTCTACCGCTTTATCTTTATCAATATAGCCTAATAATCTTCCAACTTGTGGGTATGTGTCTGTATTACCGTGCTTCATTCCCATACCGCCACCAACTGTTACGTTAAAGCCGACTAATTTATCGTCTTCAATGATGGATATTAGTCCAATATCTTGAGAAAAAACGTCGATATCATTTGAAGGTGGAACTGCAATGCCAATTTTGAATTTACGTGGTAAATACGTTTTTCCATACATCGGTTCTACTTCTTCTTTTGTATCAACTACTTTTTCACCGTCTAACCATATTTCATGATAAGCACCAGTTCGAGGTGATAAATGATCGCTAATTTGACTAGCTAATGTATCTACCTCTTTATGTACATCAGATTGATAAGGGTTTGGATTACACATTACGTTTCTGTTAACGTCACCACAAGCTGCTAGTGAGTCCATAACCGCTTGGTGAATACTTTGCATAGAACTTTTTAGATTTCTTTTCAAAATGCCATGAAACTGAAATGCTTGTCTTGTCGTTAACTTAATTGTTCCATTTGCGTATTGATCGGATATATCATCCATTGCAATCCATTGATCTGCCGTTGCTGTACCGCCCGGAACTCTTACTCTAATCATAAAACTATAAGCTGGTTCTAATTTCTGTCTTCTTCGTTCGTCACGTATATCTCTATCGTCTTGCATGTAACTACCGTGGAACTTTAGTAACTTCGTATCATCATTTGCGATAGCACCAGTTATTTCATCATCTAAACCTTCTTGTATGCTACCTCTTAAGTAATTACTTCTATATTTTATATGCTCTAATTCATCTAATTTCTCAGATAGTTCTGTGTGAGTGCTCATATATTTTGCCCCCTCTTAATAAATATCTCTTTGATACTTTTTATCTTTCTTTAATTTCGTTAAAAATGTTTCCGCTTCTTCTTCGTTATAATGACCTTCTTTTTGGATAACGTTTAATAGAGATTGATGTACATCTTTCGCCATATTTTTCTCATCTCCACAAACGTATATTGCTGCACCTTCTTTAATCCATTGATAAAGTTCTTCGCCATTTTCTTCAATGCGATGTTGTACATAAACCTTTTCTTCAGTATCCCTTGAAAATGCTAAGTTCATCTTAGTTAACACACCATCTTTTAACCATGTTTGCCATTCTGTTTGATATAAGAAATCCGTTGTAAAGTGTTGTTCTCCAAAGAATAACCAAGATTTATTTCCGAGCTCTAATTCTTCTTTTTCTTGAATATATGATCTAAATGGTGCAATACCAGTACCTGGGCCAATCATAATAACTGGTGTATCTTCTGTTTTAGGAAACTTAAAGTTTGGATTCTTTTTCAAATAAATAGAAACTTTGTCTCCTGGCTCTAATCTTTCAGCAAATTGAACAGAGCATACACCTTTGCGATCTCGTCCATTGGCATGATATCTAACGGCTCCTATTGTAAGATGAACTTCATCTGGATTTGCTTCGTAACTGCTAGCAATCGAATATTCTCTCGCTGGTAATTTTCTAAGAATTTTATGCAGTGCTTCAGGTTGTAAATCTTCTGGTGGGAAATCATTGATTAAATCTATAAAATCTCGACCTTCTACATATCCATATATCCATCTATCTTTTTTCACTTTTTCTGATAGCACACCGTTTTCAAAAATGTCAGCTGCCTTTTTAATAATTGGTTTTGTTAATTTTGTAATTTCAAAGTAATTAGTTAAAGCATCACGTAAACTCAGCTTATCTCCATCTTCGTTAATCGGCACTTCTTCATCTGCATTCCATACGAGTGTTTCGATCAATTCTTCAACAAATTCCGGATCATTTTTCGGGAAGATACCAATACAATCACCCGGTTCAAATGCTTCGCCAAAACCTTCTAACGATAACTCAATGTGTCTTACTTCTTTATTAGATCCACGTCCATTTAAATTAATGTTCTCAAGAATTTCAGCCTCGTAAGGATTTGTTCTAGAATAAGTCTGAGTTGTTGAAATATGTTCTGGATCGACTTGAGCTGGTATATCTGATGTATTACCTGCTTCCACTGCCAAAGCATTTAATATATCTTCCATCCATTTCTCAGCTGGTTCATCAAAATCTAAATCACAATCAATACGTGGATGTAACCTTTCAGCTCCTAATTCTTCTAACTTTTTATCAAAATCTTTTCCTGTTTGGCAGAAAAATTCATAAGATTCATCGCCAAGTGCAAGTACAGAGAATCTAACGTCATTTAACTTAGGCGCCTTCCTACTATGTATAAATTCATGGAATGTGATGGCATTATCTGGAGGGTCACCTTCACCGTGAGTAGCAGTAATAATAAATAAATCTTCTACTTTCTTTAAATTCTTTGGTTTGAAATCTTCCATACATTCAAGCTGAACATTAAATGACTGTTCTTTTAATTTATTTTCTAATGTTTCAGCTAATCCTTGTGCATTTCCTGTTTCAGAACCGTATAACACTGTAATATCTCTTTGTTTCGGTAGCGTTGCAACGCTCGTTTCTGTTGTAGGTTCTAATACTGCTTGATTTGAATCATTTTTAAATTGTGAAGCTGTCAAATAACCACTCAACCAAACTTTCTGTTCGGGTGTAAGTGTTGAAAGTAATTGAGTAATGCTTTCTGACTGCTGTTGATTAAATGGGCTATTCGTTACTGTTAACTCCAAAAATGTCACCTCATCCTGTCCAATTTTTATTTAAAAAACTAATTAATCTTATTGGTATACTATGTTTCAATGTTAAAAATTTTAGCTTGCAGTTTTACTTTGTGTGCAAGCCACATTCTGTTTTGTTAAAGTTTGTCCATCTACCTTCTCTAGAATCCCCTGATGAAGAAACTTGTGATGTACAAGGTATGCAACCTATACTCGGATATTGAAAATCATGTAGTTCATTGTAAGTTAAATCATGTTTTTCGATGTATTCCCACACATCATCCCATGTCCAATAAATTAATGGGCAAACTTTAATTGATTTAAATCTTTCATCTTTGTTAATAAAATTTGTGTTTTGTCTGCTTGGAGATTGTTCTCTTCTCAATCCAGATACCCATGCAGTAGCACCAGATAGCACTTCTTCTAAAGGTTTTATTTTTCTAATATAACAACACTGATTAGGATTACTCGTCCATAAAGCAGGTTCATATTGATCAGCTTGTTCCTCTAGTGTGAGATCTGGTTTTTTAAGTTCAATATTTAGTTTTGGATATCTCTCTTTAACACGATCAATTAAGTCGTAAGTTTCTTGAAAGTGTAAGTCTGTATCTAAAAATACGATTTTAGCATCGTTTTTCACTTTAGATATTAAATCAATGAGAATCATACCTTCAGCACCAAAACTACATGAATAAACAATGGAATCTCCATAATGTTCATACGCCCATTTAATAATATGATAAGCGCCCTTTGTTTCGTCATCAGCATTTAAATTTTCAAACGGGTCCGTTTCAAAGCGTTCATAAGTTAACACTCCAGTCATGACTTAAATAACCTCCTTTTACATAAAAATGGTTTATTTTTAAACATAGCTATTTCTGAAAAATATTTTATTCTGATATGTTTACTAGGAATAATAAATTATGATGATTAGCTTACCCGATAGTTACATACATGTCAACAGTTCTTTTTTTAATTTTCTGTTAATTGAAGATAAGTAATATAAAAAAAGATTGTCAATAAGCCAATGTTTGACTTATTAACAACCTTAATTATTTTACAAATTATCATCTTCTCTTTTTTCTCTAACCTGAACAATCCTTAAAGAACGTCTTTCAACTTCTTTCAATTTATCAGCACGTTCTTCTAGTTTTATCCGATCGCCTGATAAAGTCCTTATAAAGGATATCATCATCATCACAAATATACCTATTAAAGGAACACTTGCTAAAATGGAAGCAGTTTTTAAAACTTCTAAAGCTTTTTCTCCTCCTACAAGCATTAAAGAGAATGGTAATAGACATAAAGCAAATGCCCAGAAAAGACGGTTCGCTTTAAGTGGTTCGTCTATAACTTTTTTCTGTGTTGCAGCAGCTAAAATATAAGAACCCGAATCAAACGTAGTTGCTAAATATAGAAACGCTGAGATTAAGAACAATACAACCATCACTTTAGGTAATGGTAATTGATGCATCACTTCAATAATGGTAGCTTCAGGTGTATGTTGATTTAAGAACTGAATAACATCGAATTGTCCTGATAATTGAAGAAATACTGCATAGTTACCTAAAATACCAAAGAATAATACGCACCCTAAAGTTCCATAAATAATTGTTCCTAAAATAACTTCTTTCAAAGTACGTCCTTTAGAAATTCTTGCAATAAATAGTCCTATGAATGGTGCATATACGAGCCACCATGACCAGTAGAACACAGTCCAGTCTTGTGGGAAGTTCGTTTCTTTTCTTCCTCCTATGCCACCAAATGGCTCTAGCCAAGTACTCATTTGGAAGAAGTTTTTCAACATATTACCTAAACTAGAAACTGTTGTTTCCATTATAAAGACAGTTGGTCCGATAATAAGCACGATACCTAAAATAATAAATGTTAGCCAAACATTTATGTCACTTAATTTTTGAATACCTTTCTTCAAACCAGTATACGAGCTAAATGCGAATATGACTGTAATGATAAGTAATATAATACTTCGCATCACCATGTTCTCTCCGTCTAGCCCTGTCAGTCGCTCTATACCAGCCGCAATCATTGGCACACCTAGCGCAAGTGATGTTGCCGCTCCGCCAAGCAAACCAAATATAAATAAAATATCTACTGTTTTACCAAGAAATTTATCAGTCTGACCTTTTAAAATTGGTCGACAAGCATGACTAATTTTATAAATGGGCTTTTTCTTAACGAATACTAAATACCCAATAGGCAATGCTGGTAATACATATATTGCCCAAGCAATTGGACCCCAATGGAACATGCCATACATCGTAGCATATTCTAACGCTTCATCAGTCATACCTCTTGCACCATAAGGTGGTACTTGATAATAATAAGCCCACTCTATAACGCCCCAATAAAGTATATCGGAACCTATTCCAGCACAAAAGAGCATAGAAGCCCAACTGAAATTATTGAACTCTGGTTTATCGCTAGCTTTCCCAAGTGTTACTTTTCCGTACTTACCAAAAGCTATGTATAACACAAATCCAAATACTACTAATCCTAGTAATAGATAGACCGAGCCTAATGAATTAGAAATCGTTTCATTAATCTGTGTAATAACATACTGACTCGTTTTTGGGAAGACTATCATCGGTACTACGGCAAATAATAATACTGCTACCGTACCAAGGAACGTCCACCAGTCCATAATTTTATATTTTTGCAATCCTGAACACCCCTCGTTGTCGGTTATTATGTATCGTAAATTGGAATCATGATCAATGATTAATGAATACGACAAAACAAATCACAATGATGAGGTTATACAAGTTTTAATAATAATGCAAATTTCATACAATCTATTTCTGATGTTATTTTGAATAATTATATAAATTCCATTAATTAAAATGTGAACAAATATCGCTATAACAACTGTGTTAAGTTAACATTTAACGTACTGAACAAATTTAATTAACTTTAATAACGTATTTTTATGCATTTTATATGAATAAAAATTTATATTAAAAAAGAGCTAGAAAATGAATTTCCAGCTCTTTTATTCTGCTTCTGAAATTTCTGAACCTATATTATTATAATCAATATCTGCTTCTAAAAATGATTGATTATCTGAAGGTAAATGTTGTTCAAATGTATCAAAGTTTTGTATTTCGATACTACCTACTTCTAATTCAAAATCTAAAACATGTCCACCAAAACTTTCAAATTCATCAATAAAATGAACGTGAAAACCACTAGCTCCAATTCCATGAAATAGTTCTGGTGTATAGAAACCTATAATTGTTCCTCTAACTTCAGGAACTACTTTTTCAGGTTGGCGTCTTGCGGATTCTATTAAACGTTGATATGGAGGTTCTTGCTTAGGCATCCATCTTACATGCATATTCTTAAATGTTCCTGTTATTTTTATAGCAGAGAACAAATTTTTACTTTTCATGTTGTTCAATATTTCATCAAATACTTGGTCAGATTTTTCGTGTGCAGCATAATAAGTCTTATCTGCGCTGAATCTTGTAATTGTAGAAAATGGTGTCATTTCATTACCTTCTAATGCTTTAAACTCTCCAAATTCATTTGCATGAAATGCTCTTCCGTCTAAATATATAACTTCTCCATCTGATCCAGTTAATGTCCCTATACCTGAATCACCATGTTGTAAAATCTCATCAATTGTTGCTGTTCCTTCTAAGTGACCAGCCATCAAAGTAGCTAACGTGCCATGCTGATATAAAGTTTGCATAAATAAGACACCTCCTCTTTCGTACTATTTATATATAAGTTGTGATTAAATACATTAATGGCAGTATGACAGAACTGATTACAGCAGTTAATATCATACCAATCGTACTGAAAGCTCCTGCCTCAAAATTAGCTTCTAAAGCTTTTGCAGTACCAAATGCATGAGAGGCATTACCGTATGTCATACCTTTTGCTAAATCACTTTGAAAACGTCCTTTTGTAATAAAGAAATTCCCTAATATACTACCAATAAGACCAGTAGCTATAATAAACATAACAGTTATCGTATCTGTTCCACCCATTTGTTCTGAAACTTCTATACCGACTGCCGCTGTCATAGACCTTGGTAGTACTGTCACAATCGTTTGACTAGGGTACCCCATTATATATAGCGCACCGTAAATGACTATAAAATTCATCATAATGCCTGTCATTACACTTGTAATAATAACTTTGAAATTTGCTAAAATGAGTTTTCTAAATTTATATAAGGGATAGGCTAAACTTACAACAGAACAATCCAAGAAATTATGAATCCATGTTCCGCCTACCATATAATCAGTGTAGTTCAAACCGAATATAAGTAAAACAAAAATGATTACGATTGAAGCAATTAAAGCAGGGTTCAATAGCGGATGCTTATATTTAACTTGCAGTTTCTTAGCTGCAATATAAGTTATTAATGTTAGTACAATCATGCCTATCGCTTGAATAATCATCACATGTCCTCCTTACTTGATGGTTTAATTTTTAATAATTTTTCACTAACATAACCTGAAGATAATGCCACTAAACTTGTACTAATAATGATTAATATCGCTAGAAAAATATATGTGGGATCAATTTGATTTGCGATATCCATTATGCCAACAATTGAAGGTACAAAAAAGAGCACCATCACATTGATCAGTTTATTAGCACCAACTTCTATCCAATGTTCAGGTATCACTTTAAATAGTAACAAACAAAATAATAATGCCAATCCGACAATACTACCTGCTATAGGTATATGAAGTAATTCTCTTAACCACATGCCTAATAACGTAATGCCATATATTAACGTGACTTGTAATATTATCTTTATAAGTCGTCTCATCATATTTAATCAATCCCTTTTACTTTAAACTCTTAATCTATATTATATGAGATTACTATGTATTAATAAAATACATAATATCGATTTCTAGTATTCTGTTATGGAATACTTAAGTTTTAAAGAAATATATAAGGATAATAAACAGGACTAATGTAAGCGTTAAACCTATTGATGTATAAAGGTTTAACTCAGAGTTATAAAATACATTTAAATTATCATATAATAATATTTTTTATGTTAGAAAAAATAAAAAAGAACTTAGGAAATAATGCACTAACCCCAGGATGTGGGAGTAAAATAAAAACACTTTCGTTGAATTCATATTAAAATGAATTTATACGGAGGTGTTTTTTCTATGAAAAGAGTGGCATATTCAGTTGAAACAAAATATAAAGTAGTAGAAATGAAACTTAAAGGATATAGTACAAGAGAAATTATGGATACTTTAAACATTAAAAATAAGTCCCAAGTTGATCAGTGGTGGAAATGGTATAGAAATGGTGAAACACATAGGTTCAATCAACAAGTAGGAAAACAATATTCCTACGGAAAAGGTATCGAAGAGTTAAGTACTGTTGAAATACTTAAAATTGAGTTGAAACGTAAAGAAGTAGAGAATAAAATTTTAAAAAAGTACAAAGAATTGGAAAGGAAGTGGTCCCAGAAGTAGTTGTCGAGTTAGTAAATGAATTGAAATCTAAATATACAGTGAAACTCATTTTAGAAGCTTTAGATATTCCAAAATCTAATTATTACAGATGGAAAAACAAACATTTCAATATATCTGAGGATGAAAATGAAATTATAGAACTATGTAAGAAGCATCGTTTTACATATGGCTATAGAAAAATAACTGCCTTGTTAAATAGAAAAAATAATAAAACAATTAATCACAAGAAAGTACAAAGAATTATGCAAAAACATAATTTAAATTGTAAAGTACGCGTGAAGAAATCGAAAAGACCAGGGAATCCATATTATAAGACACATAATCTATTGAATAGAAATTTTAAAGCAGAGAAACCTTTAGAAGTACTTTTAACAGATATCACTTATTTACCCTTCGGGAATACAATGTTGTATCTTTCATCTATCATGGATGCTTACAATGGTGAAATTGTGGCATATAAAATTGGTAAAAACCAAAATCAAGAACTAGTAAATGAGACATTAAAACAACTTCAATTGGAACCAGGGACTATATTACATAGTGATCAAGGAAGTGTGTATACCTCTTATGAATACTATGCCTTATGTACAGAAAAAGGCATTACCAGAAGCATGTCCCGTAAGGGAACGCCAGCTGATAATGCCCCAATAGAATGTTTTCATGGCTCTCTAAAGAGTGAAACATTCTACTTAAACAGTGAGCTTAGAAGCTCTAATACTATTGTAATAGATATTGTCGAAAATTACATTGAAAACTATAATAAAGTTAGAATTAAACAAAAACTAGGCTACTTATCCCCTATAGAATATAGGGAATTAGCAGCCTAGAAAATAGTGTTTTTATTGAACTCCCTTAATAAGGGTGCAGTGCCATAAACCCCTTGCTCTTTTTTTGGAGATGGAACTTATAAAATTAAGAGCTGACACTGCTTTATTGGATTAAATATTGCACAAACTCACATAGAGCACTTCTTATTGGATTATAAAGGTAGAAAATCCAATAAAAGTTGTCTATTTGGATTATTGTTATAGAAAATCCAATAAAAGTATGTGTACTTGGATTATTGTCGTAGTAAATCCAATTAACCATTTCGTAAACTAACGAATTCACTTTTATTCTGATACAAATTTAAAAATAAGAGGCTGAGACATAAATACATGTCTCAGCCTCTTATTTTTAAAGGTCTTGCTTTAAGAATGCCATCCACTCTTCTGTTACTTGATTCATATATGAACCTTTTTTCCATATTAGGCCGAGGTGCCAATATATTTTCTCGCCTGCGAGTTCAATGGCTCTAACTTCGTCTCCCATTTGATCTGCGATACTCTTTGGTACAATCGAAATTCCTAGACCTCTTTTAATCATATTATCTATAAAAGTTAACTGTGAGATTTTAGCTACCGTTTTAGGATAAAATCCTGCTTTACGACAGTTTTCAATTATCATATCTCTTAAATAATAATCGTCGTGTAATAAAACGAACTCTTCATCTACAAGTTCATGTATAGCAACTTTTTTCTTATGAGAAAGTTTATGAGATTGATTAAGCACTAAAAAGAGTTCTTCTTTATAAAGCGGCATACTATTAAATTTTGAAGAGTCTACTGGTAAAGCAGTCACACCGATGTCTATTTCATCTTGGCTCAAGTAATTTTCGACTGCTTTACCGCCTCCTTCAAGCACTTCGTATGTTACATCAGAATATTTTTTATGGAATTTTTCGAGATTATCTGTAATCAAATTCACTTTTATCATAGGGGATAATCCTAATCTGATATGGCCCTTTTTAATTTCAAATATATCATTCAATTCCATTGTTAATTTATCAAATAATGTAAGGAATTCAACTGCTTTTTCGTAAAAAACTTCACCTGTATCTGTTAATTTGATATGGCGTTGTGAACGATCAAATAATGTAATATCAAATTCATTTTCTAAATTTTTAACGGCTTTACTTATTGTAGATTGAGCTACAAATAAATGTTCAGACGCTTGTGTCATACCACCATTTCTCACTATTTCTACAAAATATTTTAACTGTTTAAATTCCAAATTTTACACCTCATTTTTGGCATAACATCACGACTTTATAATGAGAAAATAAATACAATTATAATAATAATCGGTATAATATATCTCATTAAAACTCTCCATAATTTAAACCATTTTATAGATAAATGATTCCCCATACGGAATTCTTTTTCTACAAGTTCTGGATTCATTCTGAAAGATATAAATATTGCGATTAATAAACAACCTATTGGTAATAATATATTACTCACTAAATAATCTGTCGCATCAAATATAGATTTCCCAAATATTGATACGTCACTTAAAACACTATAAGACAATGTAGATGGAATACATGCTATAAACGTCAGTAATCCTAATATCCAAACAATCTTCTTTCTAGAACGTTTACCATCTTTTTCAAATGCTGAAATAATGATTTCGAACTGACTGAATGAAGAAGTTAAAGTCGCGAATAAGAATAGCAATAAGAACAATGTTAAGAATAAAGTGCCAAATGCCATTTGTCCAAAAACATTTGGTAACACAATAAATAACAATCCTGGTCCTTCAGTAGGTTCTAATGAAAAAGCAAATACGACTGGAAAAATAGCCATACCAGCTAAAATAGAAACTAAAATATTCATTCCTGATACTAAAGCTGCTGATGTCGGTAAGCTTTCTTTCTTACTTAAATAAGAACTATATGTAACCATACAAGAAAATCCAACTGCTAGCGCAAAGAACGATTGACCAAGCGCAAATAGTATACCTTTTGCACTAAAATCAGAAAGATTAAATTTAAAGAAGAACGCTAATCCCTCAGATGCACCTTCTAATGTTACTGCTCTTACAACTAAAATAAGGAAAAAAATTAGTAACAATGGCATTAAATATTGATTCGCTCTTTCGATACCATTTTTAATACCAAAATTTAATACGAGTACATTCATTAATATAAATACAAGTACACCTAATAATGCAATAAAGGGATTCCCAATAATTTCTTCGAACATTTTCCCATAATTTGCACCATCTGAAATCAAGTTACCTGTAATGCTCATCGTTGTATAAATCGTTATCCATCCACCTACAACACTGTAGAACGATAACAATAAGAAACAACCAATAACCCCTAATCTTCCTGTTATACGCCATGGTGACTTAGGTGCTAACGTGTCGTATGCCGATACAGCCTCTTTATTCGTTGAACGACCAATGATGAATTCTGAAATCAACATTGGTAAACCTATAAATAACGTAAAAATGATAAATATAAGTAAAAACGCGCCTCCGCCATACTGACCAGCAACGTATGGAAACTTCCATATTGCACCTATTCCAATCGCTGCGCCTGCTACTGCCATCACAAAACCTAATTTAGAAGACCATTGATCTCGTTGTTTATTCATGTCATCACTCCATTCAAATCTCTTAGTAGAAGTATAACGTATAATCGTATACTACACAGTAAGAATTTTTATGAATCAATAAATATTTATATTTCTAGTTTTATATTGACATTTTTATAAAAATTCCACTTTCTAGTTTATCAATTCAATCCAATAATTCATAATACTTTTTTATCAAAGTTAATCCCAATAGTTAATCTAACCATACCTTAAAAATTAGTACTTAATAGTTCAGTAAAACATCCCTATGATGATAGTAACTAACTTTATTTTAATTAACTGTTACATTTATAAACACATGAAATTTATTGTTTTTTTATTTTTATACTTAAAATAAAAAAACTAGAATATAATATCTAGTTGCTCTAAGTATTATGAAAATATTAGATTTTATCAGTGTTTATTTTTTAAAAAATATATGATAATCTTAATTCAATATTAAACAAGAGTGATTAAAAATCATAAAATATTAAAACAATTGGAGGAATTTAATATGTGCGAGATCATTAGTCAAAAAATTTCGAAGGAACAAAATTTATCCAATCGAGGTATTAACGACATAGCATCTATCATAAAGAATAACGCCATAACAATAAAACAATTAAAGTTAATAACAGGGCAATTTTCAAGTACTTTCTATACAACCCTAAACAACGATAAAGCCAACAACACAATCAAAATGAGAGGTATAAGCCAAAGAAGTGTTACAGTTTTCTATGATCATAAATCTAATGTCAAAAGAAGCAACCTTCAGGCTCAAGAAAAAACTAGCTATGTTGCGTTCTTCTTTCAATATAAAGGATTAAAGGTAGGTAACTTTGTTTTTGATGAAGATAAATTAGCTTTTGATGTGGCCACTAATGAAAGGCATATAATGCCTTTAGTATGTATATATGTTGATAGGAACACTATTGAAAATATCGATTTAAGTTTCTATGAGAATTATATTTTGTGTGTGTGCGTTGATATTCGCTTTGAAAATGAAGTCATGGAATCACTATATAGAAAAGAGTTCAATCATTTCTTTATTTTCATCTTTGATGATTTAAATCAAGTCTTTATGCCATACATTTTTGACTTTGTTAGTGAAGAAAAAAATTTGATAAATGATAAAAGCATAAACGATTATGAAGAGGTAATACATATGGTGGATCCAGTCATTGTAGAAAATATAGATAAATATTATTGAAATATCCGAATAAAAACTATCGAATTAAATATTTAGAGCTATCTTTATGTTTCTACATACTAATGCGTTATATTATTTTTTTATAAAAGTCTATAATGTTATAAATCCAAAGAAAAATTAATCTATAATTAAAAGGAGGGAAACAATGATACAAAATGACACATTAACGCCAGAGTATGCTAAAAAACATTTTTATAACTTGCTTAAAAAGGTAAATGAAAATCATAAACCAATAATTATTAGTGATAAAAAATCACATAATAGTGCAGTAATAATTAGTAAAGATGAGTGGGACAGTATACAAGAGACATTTTATTTAGAAGATATAGGAGTTATGAATAAAGTCAGAGCTCGCGAACAAGATAATAGTCTATTTACTAATGTTGATGATATAAATTGGAATAATTTATAGATGTTATTTACTGAATATATATTATATAATAATTGTAAAAAAATAGGAGGCAGGTATATTGAATATGTCACTTATTTAAAAGCGCTAGACGGTCGCTTAGAACAAAATGAAACAACTCGAGAATTATTTAGACAAATAAAAGGAATAGAAGGAGAAGAATTAATTAAACAAATATTAGATCAAGAACTTAAGTTAAATTATGTGCATGATATCGAATTGGATATAAACAATAAAGTTCAAATTGATTTTTTAATTGTCGACGACGAAAAAATTATGAATTTAGAAATTAAACACTACAAAGGTGACTACTATATAATTGATAACCAACTTAAAAATAGCTATGGAAATATATTTCAAACACCTTTTCAGCAGATGAAGCGGGCTGAGTATGAACTGGAACTTATAAAATCTAAACTTGATATCAAACGTACAGTTGAATCCTATCTCGTCTTTACTAACCCTACATTTACACTTCATACAGAAATCCCTCATCGCAATCAAGTACTACTACCTACAGAATTACACAAAATCCCAAAACTAATTAAAAATTATAAAATAGAAGAAAATAAAATTATTTTGAATAGAATAAAGACCTTGAAGAAAGATTTTTCGAAAATCTATCCAAAGAATTTATTACCTTTTGACCAAATAAATCCTGGATTATGGTGCCCACAATGCAGAAAAATAGGACACATACAATTAAATAGTCATAAGAGGTTTGGTGAATGTATGTATTGTTCGAAGAAAATTGCAAGACAATTACTATATTTAGAAAACTTAAAAGAATTATATATATTGAAAAACGAACCTTTTACTTTGAAAGAAGCTCAAATATGGTGTGATGGAAATGAATGGGCAATTAGAAAATTATGTAACCAACACTTCAAAAAAGAAGGTCAACGAAAAATTCAATATTATATTTGATGTTTTCAATAAAAACCACCATTGTTGTAAGAGCAGCATTCTTATTGGATTTTCTACCTCAATAATCCAAATACACACGTCTTTATGAAGTGCACCCAAAAGTTCAACCTAAAATAAAACCATGACCTTAGCGAGTTTTACACTCGCTAAGGTCATGGTTTTCATCATGCCCACCAAATATTTTCGAGTATTTCGTTTATATTTACGTATTGTAGATTTTGTACTGCTTTTTGGAAGCCTTCTTCTACGGACATTATAGGATCTTCATGTTCAATACTCACGACGTAATCATATCCATTGATTCTTAATGCGCTTATTATATCACCCCATACTTGAGGGCTATGTCCATAACCGACAGACCTAAATGTCCATGCTCTAGATTGTACGGAGCCATATGGTTGCATGTCTGTTAATCCGTACATATTTACATTTTCCTGATCAATGTATGTGTCTTTTGCATGGAAGTGATGAATAGCGTTTGCTTTGCCCAGTATTTTTATAGCAGCTACTGGATCAATACCTTGCCACCATAAATGACTTGGATCTAGATTCGCACCTATTGCATCGTTAGTTGCTTCTCTTAATTTTAATAACGTATGTGGTGTGTGCACCGAAAATCCAGCATGTAATTCTATTCCGATTTTAACGTTATGATCTTTAGCAAATTGTGCCGCTTCTTTCCAATAAGGTATCAGCTTCTCTTCCCATTGCCATTCATAAATTTCTGAGTATGCTGTTGGCCATGGTGTGACTGGCCAATTTGGATGTTTGGCATCTTCATCTGATCCTGGTATACCTGAAAATGTATTGACTACAGGCACTCCTAAAATCGATGCAAGCTTCACTGTTTTAATAAATGTATCGTGTGCTTGTTTAGCATGTTCTTCATCCGGCGAAACTGGATTATCGTGACAACTAAACGCACTAATTTCTAATCCGCGTTGTTTAATCGCATCCATGAAAGATTCACGTTTAGCTTCACTTTCTAATAATGCATCAACATCACAAAAATGATTTCCCGGGTTACCACCTGTTCCGATTTCTACCATCTTCAAACCTGAATTCGCGACATAATCTAACATTTCCTCAAATGATTTATCTTGAAAAAGTACTGTAAACACACCTATTTTCATATGTATCGCTCCTTTATATTTGATATTAAATTAATCTAACACTACGTCCTTCTTCACTGCTTCTATATATTGCATCTATAATGAGACTGACTTTTCGAGCTTGTTCTGGTTGTACAATTAAAGATTCTAGTCCTAAACAACTGTTCACAAAATTCATGGCTTGTCTCTGTGCTGCTAAATCTTCATTATGTTCTGCTACAGCTTTTTCATTAAAAAAGTTACCAAATTTAGGTTGATATATTTCAAATGGATACACATTCAATCCTCCATCAACGCCTGAAATACTTAAATGTATGTTATCTTCTTTAATGTTCGCTGACCAAGAACACTCAAATTGCATCGTAGACTGATCGTCAAATGTAATAAAACTAGAAACATGATCGTCCACTTCAAAAGTACTACTATCAAATGTTCCCCAGTCATTAATTTGATTAGGTGTTTTACTTAATCGGTTATAAGTTTTACCTAATACTTCAACAGGTTGGACATCCTCAAGTAACCAAAGTGATAAATCTAATAAATGACAACCGTAATCTATTAGACTTCCACCACCTTGTAGTTCTTTATTCGTAAAAACTCCCCATCCAGGTACTTTACGTCTACGCATTGCTTGAACTCTTGTAACAAGAGGACTCCCTACAGTGCCACCTTCAATTGCTTTATGAGCTGTAATAGCAGCATCTGTAAATCGATAATGGTATCCAATAGCTAACAATTTATTTGCTCTATTAGCCGCTTCAATCATCGCATCACATTCTTCTTTATTCATGGCCATTGGTTTTTCACAAAATACATGAACACCTGCATTTAACGCCGCAATACTTATTTCTGCATGAAACTTATTCGGTGTGCATATTACAACTGCATCTATTTCGTTAAACATTTCTTCATAATCTTTAAACACATGAGGTATCATATGTTCTTTAGCTACTTGTTGTGCTAAATCATAGTTAATGTCTTGAACACCTACAATTTGAGCAGTACCTTTTAATTGTTTAAATGCAGGTATATGTCTGTTTTGAGCAATACCTCCAACGCCTATCATACCTAATTTTAATTTGTCCATAATTCACTCACCTATTTCTCACTGATATGCTCTAACGGTTGAGCATTACCATATTGATGTTTAGGAGTGTTACGGTTTTCAGCCCATTCCACTGCATTTTTAATAACGTGCTGTATTTGTGAGTTATAATATGTAGGATAGCTTTCATGTCCAGGTCTAAAATAAAATATTTTTCCGTTTCCACGTTTGAAAGTTGCGCCACTACGGAATACTTCTCCGCCTTCAAACCAACTTATAAATACTGTTTCATCTGGTGCTGGTATATCAAAGTGCTCGCCGTACATTTCTTCTTTTTCTAATTCGATATATGAGTCTAAACCTTCTGTTATTGGGTGAGTAGGATCTACAACCCAAAGTCTTTCTCTATCATCTGCTTCACGCCATTTTAAATCACATGTTGTCCCCATCAAGCTTTTAAATATTTTAGAGAAATGTGCTGAATGTAACACAATTAATCCCATTCCATCTAGTACGCGCTGCTTTACTTTTTCAACAATTGAATCTTCTACTTCATCGTGAGCTTTATGTCCCCACCAAATTAAGACATCTGTCTGATTTAATACATCATCAGTTAAACCGTGTTCTCGTTCATCCAATGTTGCTTTTTTAACATTGTGTTTTTCACTTAAAAATTCAGCTATGACATTATGAATGCCTTTTGGGTAAACTTTCTTAATTTCTTCGCTTTCTACTTCGTGACGAAATTCATTCCATACTGTTATATTCATTTAGACATCCCCTTTAGTTATTATTCAAAATAAACAGCTTTTCCTGTTTTCGCAGATTTATATATACCTTCTAATATTTGAGTGATGACAATAGCTTCTTCAGGTTTTACGACAGGATCAGTATCATTCAAAATACTATCAATCCATGAACGCGCTTCTACTTCTGCTTCATCAACTTGTTCTCCTTCATAAAAGTCCACGCCTTTATTTTCAAGTTCAACTTGAGTTGTATATAGTGAACCAAAGTCTTCACCATGTATTCTTAAGCCATCTTTCATGTCTGCTCCACCTTCAGTTCCTGAAAGTTCACATTTAGCTTCATCTACATTAAGTGAATTAAGCGCCCAACTTGATTCTAAAACGATTGTTGCACCATCTTTCATCTTGATAAATCCAAATGCAGAATCTTCTACAGTAAATTCCTTAGGATCCCATGGTCCCCAAGCATTTGCTGCATTTTCTTTTTTACCTAATTTATGAAAAGTTGACCCCATTACTGATTCAGGTTCATAGTTATCCATCATCCATAATGTTAAATCAAGTGCATGTGTTCCAATATCAATTAACGGGCCTCCACCTTGTTGTTCTTCATCTAAGAATACACCCCACGTAGGCACTGCTCTTCTACGTATAGCATGTGCTTTACCATAATATATATCCCCTAAATCTCCACGTTGTGTTGCTTGACGTAAGTACTGGCTATCTGGTCTAAAACGATTTTGATAACCAATCGTTAATTTCTTACCAGTTCTTTTAGCTGCTTCAATCATTTCTTGTGCTTCTTCAGTTGTCTTAGCCATTGGTTTTTCACACATCACATGCTTGCCTGCTTCCAATGAAGCAATTGTTAATTCTTTATGCGAACTATTTGGCGTACAAACGTGAATAACATCAATCGTTTCATCTTTCAACAACTCTTTATAATCTGCATAAGCCTTTGCTTGTTCAGTACCGTAATAGTCTGCTGCTACTTCAGCCTTCTCTACATCTATATCACAAAATGCTACAATATTTACTTCTTCAATTTTCTGCAAGCTTGGTAAATGCTTGCCATTCGCTATACCACCACAACCTATAATACCTACATTTAATTGCATCGCTATTTCCCCTTTTCAATTATAATTAATTTTCATTTTAGCAAACGCTTACATTTAATGTTATAAAAATTTATAAATATTACTCTTTATACATATCGTAAATTAAATAATGATAAACACCAATCAATAACACTTGTTTAGAAACTTATTGTTCGTATTAGAATATATTTTCATCTGATGAAAATATTTCCGCGATTTTTTAGCTTATTCTCAATATTCTCGGACATAAATTCTAACTCAAAATAAATAAGCATATCACTTTTAAACTGAAATAATCAGTTAAGTGATATGCTTATTTTTATAATCTTACTTCAGATGTTTGAGTATACGTATCTTCTCCAAGGTTAATCATTGATTCTGAAATGTTCCTTGAATGATAACCTATACGCTCTAATATTGAGATCATATCTATATATACAAGACTGCCTTCTGGTGAGCATTCCCCAGAACTTAAACGTTTAATATGTTTCTTTCTTAAGTCATGTTCTAATAAATATGAATCTTCACTTCGTTTTACAACCTCATCTTTTTTAACATAATCATATACATCAAATGCTTCGAATGTTTTTTCATATGAAATTTTAACATGTTCATAAAGTCTATCTATACTTTGCTCAGCTTTTTCTGAGATTCGAATATCAGATGATTCTTTTTTCTGCAGTTCATCTAAATAAGATTCTGTTAGTGCTGATACTTTCAAAATTGTTCTATTCACATCATATAATACAGATAGACGTTCTCCGTCTTTTGCTGATAATTTTTTCTCTGACAATTTATTTAAATATTGTCTAACATTATCATACATATTCTCGATGGCAGCGTGTTTTTGTTTATGTTTTTTAACAGCTTTATCATCTGTGTGATCTACTTTTTCAAGCATAGACATTGATAACTTTCCGATGTTTCTAATTTCATCTTGCGCTTCTTGCAATGCAATACTCGGCGCTCTATTGATTAAGTTATTATCTAAATATTTAGGTTTATATTTTTCATTTAAATCTTCACCAGGAATAATTTTTGTAACTAACCACGCTAATACAAAAATAAATGGTAATTGAATCAATGTGTTTGTAATGTTAAATGTACCATGTGCAAATGCGATTACCATTTCTGGATTTAATCTAAATGCACCTTGCATCCATGTAACAGCCGCTTCATAAATCGGTAAAATTAATAAGAAAATTGCCGCACCGATTAAGTTAAACAATACATGTGTAACTGCAACGCGTTTAGCTGCTAATGAACCTGCTAAACTTGCCAATATAGCTGTAATTGTTGTACCAATGTTATCGCCTAATAAAATAGGCAAAGCTCCGTGTAATGATATTAAATCATTCGCAAAGAATCCTTGCAATATACCAATTGTTGCACTAGAACTTTGAACGATTAATGTTACAAATGTTCCTGCAGCAACACCTAGTATCGGTGTATGAGACATATTTAGCATAATATTGTGGAATCCATCTAAATTAGCTAAAGGTTTTACTGCGCCACTCATTAGCTCTAACCCATAGAACAAAGAACCGAAACCAAAGAATATCATACCAACATTCTTAACTTTACGTTTTTGAACAAAGAATATTAAAAATGCACCAATTGCTAATATAGGTAAAGAATATTCCCCAATATCAATACCAATAATAAATGCAGTAACAGTTGTACCGATATTTGCACCCATTACGACACCAATTGCTTGTCTTAGCGTCATAAAGCCTGCGCTGACTAACCCTATCGTAATAACTGTTGTACCTGAACTACTTTGAATCAAAATTGTAACAATCATACCAGCTAATACGCCCATTATTGGGTTGCTAGTAAATCTATTTAAAATACTTCTCAGTCTATCTCCTGCTGCAGCTTGTAATCCGTCTCCCATTTGCTTAATACCATAAAGAAATATACCTAGACCACCTATAAAAGTGAAGATAATTTCTAGCGCCGACAATTCCATAAGACACCTCAATTAAATTTTTTGTAACCATTGTGAATATTAAACGATAATTGTTAATCTAATGTAAATTTTATATTAAGTTTCGTTTAATTCAACTATTTTCTTTTAAATACAAAAGAACTATGAAATTGTCGCAAATAAACATTTACAAATCAACCCTATTTATTAAATAAATCTTCAATATTATTGTACATTTTAAAAATCATCATACGTTCGCCAGTACGAGAACTTAAATCAGTATGAAAACTGTCAACTTTTTCATTAGTTATATTAAATATTATTTCATAAAGATGTGAAACGTCTGATTCCACTAAAGTAGATCTCGTGCGTTTAATGGAAAGTAAACCTTCCTTTGTTTCAGAGACTTTGTATTCAGCAGGTGTTAAAATACCTTGTAAATCTACAATAATCATATCTCTTAATATATCTGTCTTCACTGACAAGGAACCTCTGCCTAAATATTCTTTTTCCCATTGTGTGATAGCTTTACTTATTGTAGATTCACAGTACCCTTTCGTCATGTCCATATCTTTCATCTCCTCACAAATTGATAAATACTCTTTAAGTTGTTTCTTGAATAATTGTTTCTGCATCATTTTCTTTGAATATTATCCCGGAAATTTTAATATTTTCCGGTACTAATGGATGGTTATAAATCTGGTTAACACTTTCTTCAATTCGTTTATGAACATCACGTTCACCATTTAACCAATCTATAATACTTTCACCATTCATTTCTGGCTTACAATTCTCAAATAAATAGTCTATCGTTTTTAAACGATTTTCCATGCTTTTAATCATTTCAGGTAAGTCAATATTAGGTAAATTATAAGCCTCGTCTTTACCAATGATGTATATTTCTCGAATGTCTTTCTGATAAATCGATATAATGATTGATCTCATAACTTCTCCATATGCTTGCGCTATTTCTGATTGATAACTATTTATAGTAAACACATGAGCTGTCTTATCAAACACTTGTCTAACAAATTCGTCTTCTGAATGTGTATTTAATTCACCTAATATCAATATATTATTTTCTTCGTTCATCATTATACATCCTCTCAGCAAAAAATTGCTCCCTATCTGTTTACCATTTAATCCATTCTCCATGTTCATTAATACTTGAAATTAATAACCAACCATTTTTCAATTTGGTGTTTAACACTTCATTTTCATTTAATAAACGTTCAATGTAATGATTAGGCGCTTGTATAACGATTAATAATCGAATCGGTGAATGATAAAAATCTTCATCTGATTTCATAACAGATTGCCACGGTAACCCTGTTAATAAATCACTAGCATTACCTTGCATTACACCAATGCCCGAAGTAACTGTTTGAGTCGCTTTACTGCCACTTCCATAAAAGTGTGGAGCAACTGTCGAAGCGTAATATTGTAGGTTTATCCATTGGGAAACAGTCGCTGGTCCTGTCAAAATAGTATTCAATAAAACGCCATCTTGATCCTTTCTCCAATCATAATTGTGCAAGAACGACCTTCCATTTAATTGTCGCTTCTTAGTTAATTGTCTTTGACCAATTATAAATGATGCATTTCGTGCTAATCCCCATTCAGGACGCACTTCACTCCAGTCACTAGATATTTTCTTAGCTTCTTTAGTAGCATTTTTCTTATCGTAATGAATGCCTGGTAATTGTGTTAATCTCAACTCGTTAGCTTTGCGACTCACTTCTGGAATTGTATTTTTTAATAATATATATGATTCTTCAGCTTCTTTCGATAATTCCGGAACATATATCCATTCAAGCTCATCAATTGTTGTACAATGTTCTGCTGCGATAAACACTGTCTCTTCAGGTATAAAAATATGATGTTTAAGCAGTCCTGTTCTAACTTCAGGTAAATTACATAACGTCGCTAGTACTTTAGCATTGAAACCACTTGCTGAACCGCCACAAGCACCACAATCTAGAGAAGCTGAATAAGGGTTGTTAGCTGTGTGACTACCATGACCGCATATCACAACTAGCGGAGCAAAACCTTCAGTTAAACTCATTAATTTTAAAGCTTCTGCCGTATAATTGATTTTTTCTTTTTCTGTAAAACCAATTGGCAAACTATCTTGTTGTCCATGATTATGTTCATGCTCGTTAATTGTTAATGTTGTTTCAGGTTTTTTCAAAAATGTATCGTTAAATTTATTAATGATACTACCTGAACTTTTCGGCATAAAGCTTCTTGTAATAGTTTGAATACTAAGCCATGGTCCAGTTAGTTCCGGTAATAATAAACTAGGTAATACATTTTGTTTCATCTTTTTAAAAGTATAAATTAAGGAAGATACTGTTTTCTTCTTATCCACATAATCATTTTCATTACTGTTCGCTTCAAATTCTTGAATTTTATGTAGCGGTTGGTTCATAACCGGTAATGAATTATGCGTATGTTGATGCCCTAATTCACATTTTTCTATTGGTAAACCGAAAAAACCCGCGATACCAATCGTTTCAAATGGTCCTTCCATTTCTAACTGTCTTCTGAAAGGTTCTGATCTTGTATCTATACAGAATGCCAATTGCGCTTTCGTTTCTTGTATTGGCATGTTATTAACAAGTTGAGAGTTAATTTCTTGTCTTAAACTTAATTCATAAGTATCTTCCCATGCTTCTAACAATATTTTCTTACGTGTAATCTCATCAAAATCAAGAGAAAATCGTATATATTCCTTTTGTTTATCTTTTGGTAATGCTAGCCATTTTTCTAAAGTGAAATCTCCCCACTCTAACCATGC
Source organism: Mammaliicoccus sp. C-M13 (assembly GCF_022386845.1). Classification (NCBI taxonomy): domain Bacteria; kingdom Bacillati; phylum Bacillota; class Bacilli; order Caryophanales; family Staphylococcaceae; genus Mammaliicoccus; species Mammaliicoccus sp. C-M13. The sequence goes on from NZ_JAJNHQ010000004.1 coordinate 58,130, forward strand.
AACTATTGAAGTGTAATCAACTTCTTGTTCTAATAAATCTTCAGGTACGAGATTTCCGATTAGTGACCATTCTAGAGCTAGTCTAATCGTTAAATATTCTTGTAACAGATTTTTTGTTTGATTAGATTTTTCATCATACCAAAGCATCATACCAGCCCATCCTGGTAATGAGATTAAATGCGATTCTAAATAAGATTGAATATGTTGTTGTTCAATATTCAAATTATCTAAGCAACATTCCATTGCTTCAATTGAATCTTCAGGTAAATTTTTAAATTGTTGACGTATATTTTTATTTAATGCAGGATCCAATACGACCATCTTTTTCCAAGCATTATAAAAACTTTCATTATGTGTTGGCATCGACCAACCAGATTGAGCATTATCTAAATATAATTTGCACCATTTTATAATATGATAGTTCAATATATCATTGTATGGTTCACCTGATTTACTTTGTTGATAAGCACTCAACATTTTAACTTTCTTATTTTTAGATAGATTAAATTCATCTACAGTATAATGTTGTTTTAATTCTTTTTCGTATTGCTTAACTACTTCATCTTTTAAAGTTATGCCTTTTAAAGCTTTCTGTGCAAATTGGAGTAATTCTTCTTTATCAATTTTATAGTCTGCTTTTTCTAACCAATCTTCTAATTTATTTGAAATAAAATATTCATTGATTTCTTCTTTTTTAATAGCAGATTTAATAATATTTTTATTGGCATACATGTTAATTTCTTGTGTTTCTTTTATCCATCTTGCGACTTCTTCAAAAGTTTGTTCTTCCATATTAGCCCACGGGTGTCTAGCAGCAAAAATTGAAATCGGCGATAACGGCACGATAACTCGACTTGCTGATTGTATGATATTTTTTATATTTTGCGTATTTAAGATTACATTAACCATGTTTATAACCACCTTTTACAAAATGATCTTTCAAATATCTTGGATGACTTTCAACAGAGTGATATTTTGCTTCTCCGAAATGTACAAGCCATAAATATGTCATTAAGAATATGCGAGAAGATTTATTTCTTCCTATCCACATGCTCATTAAACTACCTAACACCAACATTGCAATCATGACAGTGACAACAAAGAAAGGTGGTTCTGCAAGTTGAAATTCAAATTGTTGTAACCAATGATGAAAGAAGTTATGAATAGCGAAGTATACAACACTGATAGAGACTAATGCTGCTAAACCTATTATTCGTCCTAATTTTCCTTCTCCAAATGCAACAAGCTGTGTCCATGATACAGATAAGGACCAAGCTAATATAAGTGCACTTATGAATTGATAACTACTATAAGGGGTAATCAACCAAAAAGTGATACCTATAAATACAGCTAAGAAACGACCGACTAACACCCAAATATAAGATATGCTTTCATTCATTCTTGTAGGCACTTCAAAGTGTCTCACAGCCGATCCTGAACGTAAGAATAAAGTTGCTTTAAACAATCCATGTAATATGAGATGAATAATTGCAGCTGAATAAGCTCCTAAAGCACATTGAATAAGCATAAAGCCCATTTGCCCCATCGTAGATCCAACTAACTGCCTTTTATAATCTACATGGACTAAGCTGATGCCTGAACCTATTAATACAGAAACACTTGCAATAATAAGTAAAATTGATAACGTCCACTCGTTCATAAAAATCGGTGAAAATCTTGTTAAAATAACGCCACCCACATTTACAATTCCGGCATGCATAATTGCTGAAACAGGTGTTGGCGCTGCAACAGATTCTATAAGCCATCTATGGAAAGGCCATTGAGCGGCAGGAATAATCACTGATAATATTAATAGAAGCTGTATGATAACACCTTGCCACGAATCAAATGATTTTAAATTTTCTACAGTAAATATTGCTGAAATTGCCCATTCTCCAGATAAATAATTCACGAATAATATCGCACATAATAAAGAAAGCCAACTCACTAAGAACAAAATACCTGTTATTTTAGATGCTTCTTTTGTCACTTTCCATTGTTTGTTCAATTTTATTAACATTGTTAAACAAAGTAGCGTGATGCCCCACAGTCCTGTCATAATTCTCAAGTCATCACTCAACCATGCTACAGAGGCGAAAGTTGTCATTATCGTAAACAATGTAAAATACTTTCGATAATGCGCATCTCCGTATAAATATCTCAATGAAAACCTTTGGATAATTAATCCAATCATCAATATAAAGAATGCAAGTAGCCAAGATAATACATCTAAATGCCATGGACCAATTTCTAGATTTTCTCGAATAAAAATCGTCCCAATTAAAGCAATAAATGTAGGAACCGAAAAAATGATTAAATGATATTTAGCGTAACGTAATGGTACTTTATGTATAAGAAATAACAATCCGCTTAAAATCGCTATAACTAATGTGATGAAAAATAATACTAATAAACTCATCATATTGACTACTCCTTTATATATGACTTAAAAATAAAAAAGCCGACAATTTAAAACAAATCATTCATAATGATTTGCTATAATTGTCGGCTTCAACCAAACATACTTAACGTTGTTTGTATTGCTTCCTTTATTATTAAAATATAGAATAATATTTATTATTTCCTGAGAAATAGTTCATTTTTTATTAATAGTTTTAGTAAACTTCTTTTTCAATTAACCAATATATATTAGCCAATTGCTAAAGAATCTATACCCAAACTATTTTTTATATACTTTTATAACATATATTTATTTTGTAAAATTGTCAATAAAAAGCCCTAAATTATATGTTATAAGTTTTATTTATTCGTATTAAATAGTAATCATTGTTAAAATGTATAAATAATCTAAAGATATAAGGAGATAGTTATGGACAATTCAAATTTAATCGCACCTGAAACTTATAATATCGTTAATGAAATAGAAAAATATGCAGTGGACCAAACAAAAGAAGCCATTGTTTTTGAAGATATATCAGGTGATGTACAACATATTACATATTCAGATTTAATGAAAAACGCAAATAAAGTCGGGAATGTTTTTAAAAACAACGGGCTTAAAAAAGGTGACAAAATATTAATACTGATGCCTAGATCTATTGTGACTTACGAAATTTATACTGCCGCATTAAAATCAGGGCTAATCATCATTCCAAGTTCAGAAATGTTAAGAACTAAAGATTTACAACATAGAATTACACACGGTGAAATAGATGCAGTCGTTTCAATCTCTAATTCTACAAATGAATTTTATAATATTAAGGAATATGAGCAATTAACGAAATTCATCGTCGGTGATGAAGAAGAAAATTGGATTCCTTTAGACAAAGAAAAAGCTGACGCGAGTGAAACATTAGAAGTAGACAAAACAAAACGCGATGATATTGCGCTACTTTCATACACATCAGGTACAACTGGGCTTCCTAAAGCAGTCGTGCATACACATGGTTGGGGATATGCTCACATTCAAACAGCACCTAAACATTGGTTAAGCATTAGTGAAGGCGATACTGTTTGGGCAACTGCTGCTCCAGGCTGGCAAAAATGGGTATGGAGCCCATTCTTATCAATTTTAGGTTCAGGTGCTACAGCTCTTGTATACAACGGTAAATTTGACGCTAAAAAATATTTAGATTTACTAGAAAAACACGAGGTTAACGCGCTTTGCTGTACACCAACTGAATACCGTTTAATGGCTAAACTTCCTAACTTAGCTGATTACACTTTAAAAAATCTACATAGTGCTGTTTCAGCAGGCGAACCATTAAACAAAGAGGTAATAGAAAAATTCCAAGAAAACTTTAACATTAAAGTTAGAGACGGCTACGGTCAAACTGAAAATACATTGCTAATCGCATTCTTAAAAGACACTGAAAGCAGAATCGGTGCAATGGGTAAAGCAATTCCTGGCAGTAATGTCGCAATCATTGATGAAGATGGCGAACCAATTACAGACGGTTCAACAGGTGATATCGCTGTTTCATTAGATTCACCTTCTTTATTCCAAGGTTATTATAAAGATGAAGAACGTACTGAAGCTTCAAAAAGAGGCAACTACTATGTAACAGGCGACCGCGCAAGATTAGATGAAGATGGATACTTCTGGTTCAAAGGAAGAGAAGATGACATTATCATTAGCTCAGGATATACAATCGGGCCATTTGAAGTTGAAGACTCATTAACGAAACACCCTAAAGTACAAGAGTGTGCAGTCGTAGCTAGTCCAGATGAAATCCGCGGTAACATTGTGAAAGCTTTTGTTATTTTACAAGAAGGTGTTGATGGTGATGATGCACTTGTAAAAGAACTACAAACATACGTAAAACAAGACGCGGCACCTTATAAATATCCAAGAGCGATTGAATTTGTAAATACATTACCTAAAACTAATTCAGGAAAAATAAGACGCGTAGAATTAAGAGAAGCAGAACAAGAAAAATATAATAAATAACTAAATCTTATATAAACAAAAAGCTCCTAATCCATTAATTAAACACAAAGGATTAGGAGCTTTATTTTGTAACATATTATTTAGTTCTCAAATTTAATTTATCTTACATATTCAAAGATACCTGCTGCACCCATACCTACTCCAATACACATTGTGACCATTCCATATTTAGAATCTGGTCTTCTCTTCATTTCAGATAAGAGCTTAGCAGTTAGCATTGCACCTGTTGCCCCTAGTGGGTGACCTAATGCTATTGCACCACCATTAACGTTTGTCTTGTTAACATCTAGCCCTACTTTATTAATTGAAGCAACTGTTTGTGAAGCAAAAGCTTCGTTTAATTCAACTAAGTCAATATCTTCTACATTAAGATTTGTAAGTTCAAGTACTTCTGGAATTGCGTATGCTGGGCCAATACCCATTATTTTAGGATCAACACCTACTGCTTTAAACCCTACAAACTTAGCAATTGGTTTAACACCTAGTTCTTTCACTTTATCACCAGACATCAGCACTACAAATCCTGCTCCGTCTGTTAAAGGTGCTGATGTTCCAGCAGTTACCGTTCCATCTGCCTTGAATACGGTTCTTAATTTGGCTAATGTTTCAAGATTTGTTTCTGGTCTGATTAACTCGTCTTCTTTGAATATTTCTTTTGATACGACAGGGCCGTTTTGGTCATAACTTACTTTATGAATGTCTAGCGGTATAATTTCATCATCAAATTTCCCCGCTTCACGTGCTTCATTAGCACGCTTATGACTTTCTACTGCATATTTATCCTGTTCTTCTCTAGAAACATTAAATTCATCTGCTACCATTTCAGCCGTTAATCCCATCGGATAAGAAACACCTGTATCTTGTTCTTGCAACTCTGGATTGTTCGTTGGTTCATTACCGCCCATTGGCACGGCACTCATTAATTCTACACCGCCAGCAACTAACACATCTGCTTGTTCTGACATAATTTCATTAGCTGCTATTGCGATTGTTTGTAGTCCTGAAGAACAGTAACGATTCACAGTTTGTCCTGGCACTTCTTTAGGAAGACCAGCTAACAACGCGATTGAACGCGCCATATTTTGTCCTTGTAAACCCTCTGGGAAAGCATTGCCGAGTATTACATCGTCTACCATACTGTAGTCGAATGATCCTTCTATTTTATCTAATACACCTTTTAAGACTTGTGCACCAACTTCATCAGGTCTTTCATGGAATAACGCGCCGCCTGGCTTTGCTTTACCCGCTGCTGAACGTCCGTATGCTACTATATATGCATCTTGCATTGATATCCATCCTCTCTTTTTCAACTCATCATTAATTGCGTAAAGGTTTTCCTTTTTCTAACATATGTGAAATACGGTCATATGTTTTTTCGTTTTGTAAGAGTTGTAAGAATCCTTCTCTTTCTAATTTTTGAAGGTATCTTTGGTTTATAAATGTGTTGCGTGGCAAGTCTCCGCCAGATAATATATGTGCAACTTTCATTGTAATTTCGTAATCATAATCACTAATAAAGTGGCCTAAACGTTGTGCGTCCAATTGACCTTGAGCTAGCGCTTTAAAGTCTCTACCTAATGCAGTATATTGCGCTTTTGGTTTTGGAATATAATTTGTTTCTGATTCATATTTCGCTTTATTTAACGCTACTTCAACACGTTTTTCTTTATTGAATATGATAGAGTCTGTATCTCTTAAATAACCATAGCGTTTAGCTTCATATGCATTTGTTGAAACTTTAGCTAGACCTACGTTCATTAATACTTTTGAAATAGACTCTTGCTTATCATTTTCTTTATGATTTGTTCTTAGCACTCTATCAGAAAGCTCAGCTAATCCACCACCACTTGGTAATAAGCCTACACCTGTTTCAACTAATCCTATATACGTTTCACTTGCTGCTACCACGAATGGCGAGTGAAGTACAACTTCACAACCACCACCTAAAGCTCTACCATGCACGGCAGTTACGATTGGTTTAAGTGAATACTTCATTCTGTTGAAACTCTTATGCAAGTTATCAATGGCTGGACCAACTAAATTTTCCACATCTTTAGATTCGTGCGCTTGCTTCATTAAATATAAATTTGCACCAACACTGAAATTATTACCATCAGCGTATATAACCATACTTGTATAATCTTCTTCTTCTAATAAATCTATAGCTTCTATTAAATCTTCAGCAAAACCATCTGATACGATATTATTTTTACTTTGTAATTTAAATAACAATTGATCTTTGTTTGCCACAGATAAATTAGAGTCTTCTTTATTCCAAATTTCACGGTCAATAAATTCCGATGTAGGCGTTACACGTTCTATTGTTTCTCCTTCTTTATAGAAACTTTCAGTTTGATTTTCAATCCACTCTGGTAACTCACCAAGCTCATCTTTCATACGTTTTTTAACTCTTTCGAAGCCCATTAAATCCCAAAGTTTAAATGGACCTGCTTTCCAGTTAAATCCCCAAACTAAAGCTCGATCAATATCTTTAAAGTCAGAAGCAGCTTTTGGTACATTAATTGCTGAATAATAGAAATTATTTCTTAATGTTTCCCATAAATATAATCCTGCTTTATCTTCTGCATTAAATATCACATCTAAATTTGATTTTAAATCTTTACTGAATTTAGATAAAATTTCTAATTGTGGTGGTTCAGGCTGTACGTATTCATCCGAATCTATATCATAAACTAAACGTGTCTTTTTATCTTTTTTATAAAAGCCTTGTTTTGTTTTACGACCTAACGAACCGTTTTTAACGAGCGTTTCTGCAATTTTTGTATCTTTGAAATAAGGCTCTTCTTCTGGAATTTGTTGTAGCCCTTTAATAACAGTGACCGCAATATCTAATCCGACTAAATCTGATAATCCGTAAGTTCCTGTACTCGGTCTACCGATAGCACGTCCTGTTAAAGCATCGACTTCAACAATTGAAAATCCTTGTTCTTCCCCTCGATACATAATGTCATTCATCGTTTGTGTTCCGACTCTGTTTGCTACAAATCCCGGAACATCGTTAGCGACAACAACACCTTTACCTAATATTTCTTCAGCAAATGTTTGTGTTCTGTCTATAACATCTTTTGAAGTATCTTTATTCGGTATAACCTCTACTAACTTCATAATACGAGGCGGATTGAAGAAGTGCATACCTAAGAATCGTTCTTTATCTTTTGGTTCAAACACTTTTGATATTGCTTCAATAGGAATACCAGAAGTATTTGTCGCAAATATTGCATCATCTTTAGCTACTGATGTTACTTGTTTCCATACTTGATGCTTAATCTCTAGTTCTTCTTTCACCGCTTCAATATAGATATCAGCATCATCTTCACCATTTAAATCATCTTGAAAATTACCGTATGATAAGTTAGAAGCAATTTCTAAATTAAACAATAACGGTCTTTTTTTGTCTGTTATCGTTTCATATGCTTTTTTAGAAATTTTATTAGGATCTTGCTCATCAATTACTATATCTAATAGTTTTACTTTCAATCCTGCGTTTACTAATAGAGCAGCTATTTGACTTCCCATTGTGCCTGCACCTAGAACGGTTGCTTTTTTTATAGTCATAAAAAGTCCTCCAATATATTCTGTATTTCTTTACTTGTTATCGAATTAAAGAAAGGCTGAATCACCTGTTAATGCGCGCCCTATAACTAAAGCGTTTATTTCATGTGTACCTTCATATGTGTATACTGCTTCAGCATCCGAGAAGAATCTTGCAATATCATATTCAGCGAGAATACCGTTACCACCTGTAATACCTCTACCCATTGCAACTGATTCTCTAAGTCTCAATGAATTCATCATTTTTGCTGTTGAAGTTGCAACTTCATCATACTCACCATGGGCTTGCATTCGCGCAAGTTGTGCACAAGTTGCCATCGCTTGAGCTAAGTTACCTTGCATCATAGCTAACTTCTCTTGAATTAATTGATATTTACTAATTTCTTTACCAAATTGCTTACGCTCAGTCACATAATCCAATGTAGCGCGTAATGCACCTGCTAATGCTCCAGTAGCCATGTACGCTACACCAGCACGTGTTGAATAAAGTACTTTTGCAATATCTTTGAAGCCATTAATATTTTGTAATCTATCTTCTTCTTTAACTTCTACATTTTTTAAACGAATTATTGTATTTGGTATAATTCTTAACGCTATTTTATTTTCAATAATTTCAATATCTACACCTTCTTGTTCAGGCTTAATAATGAAACCTTTAGGCTTACCTGTTTCAACATCTACTGCATAAACTGGTATAACATCAGATAAGTTTGCACCGCCTATCCATTTCTTCTCACCATTGATAATCCATTTATCTCCTTCTCTCTTTGCTGTTGTTTCTAATCCACCAGCAACGTCTGATCCATGTTCAGGCTCAGTTAAAGCGAAACATGTTCTCAATTCGTGAGATTGTAATTTAGGAATATAATAAGCGATTTGTTCTTTGCTTCCGCCAAACAAGAATGAATTGTGTCCTAAACCTTGATGTACACCTAATAGCGTAACTAGTGAAACATCAAATCGTGCTACAACATATGACATGAAAAATTGGAATAATTGACTCGGTGTTTTAGCACCTTCACGGCCTTCAAATAATAATGGATTATTAAAATAATCTAACTTACCCATATCATCAAAGAAATCTTCTGGAACTGTCGCATTTATCCAATGTTCATTAATAGTTGATCTATATTTTTCTTCTAACAAATCATTTAATTGTTTAAGAAATTTCAATTCACCGTCTGTTAAGTCTTTAGAAATATTGAGTATATCTTCTGGAAATAATTCTTTTAATGTTTCTTCTCTGTTTGTCATAATAGTAACCTCCATTTAAAATGATAACGCTTACAATAAGATTTAAAAAAATATAATGCTTTATTCTAAGTCATTTTCTTTATTATTTTGTTTCGCTTTCTTATTCATCATTTTTTGAATTTCTAATTTATCGGGTTTTGAAGTAGATGTTAATGGCATTTTCGTAACTTTCAAATACATTTTCGGAACTTTATAGCCTGCTAAATGCTCCTTCATATGTTTATCTAATTTTTCTTCATAATCAGGATCATCTTCTGATAGTAACACAGCTGCAGATACGGATTCGCCAAATTTCTCACTCTCAAACCCTACGACTACACCTTGAGCTACTAGAGGATGAGATGCAAGGACTGCTTCAACTTCAGAAGGTAACACGTTTTCCCCGCCTGTAATAATCATTTCTTTTTTGCGGTCTACAATATAAATATCTCCATCTTCATCAACTCTCGCCAAATCTCCTGTTAAGAAATAACCATCTTTAAAGTTTTTCTCGGTCGCTTCAGGTTTATTCCAATAACCTGGCGTTACTTGTTTACCCTTAATTGCAAGCTCTCCGATTTCTCCTACTCCAACTTCTTCATAATCATCATTGTATATACGTACCTTAACGTACATGACAGGTTTGCCGATACTCATTGGTTTCTTCACTGCATTTGTAGGTGTATTAACTAATGCTAATGGTGCTTCCGTTAATCCATAACCATTAATTAAATTTAAACCCATGCTTTGGAATTTTTTCTGCACGCCTGGAAGCGGAGCAGACCCACCTTGAACAAGAAAGTCTATATTTTCAAAGCTTTTCATATCAAAGTTTGGTGCTACTAACATCGCATAATACATCGTCGGAATAAGTGTTAAATAATTAGGTTGATACTTCTTCATTAAATCATTTAACTGTTCACCTTCAAAGTAGCGATGCAGTACAATTGTGCCACCTGCCATCAATAATGGAATTGTTAAATCATTAAAACCAAATACATGGAACATTGGTAATGATACGATAGTAGAGAAATCAGCGTTTACTTTATAAGTTAAAATCGTATTTACAGCATTTGTTGTGAATGATTCATACGTAAACATAACACCTTTAGGTAATCCTGTTGTTCCACTCGTATACATTAATGATGCTAAATCATCTTGCCCCACATCTACTGATTCAAATGGTCGATGATTTTTCGGATCCACTATTTCATCATATTCTTTAGAATCTATATCTAAATGTAAATACTCATCTGCTATACCTTGTAAACTACTCAGATGCCTAGTGGAATAAAATATCATTTTAATATTTGAATCTTCTATCACACTTTCGATTTCATTTGGTTTTAGACGCCAATTCATCGGAAAGTATACTGCGCCTATTTTAAATGAAGCAAACAATAAATCTAAAATTGACACATCGTTTGGCGCAAAAATACCAACGACATCACCACGTTTAACCCCTTGTTCTTGTAGGTGATTCGCTAAGTTTTCTGCCCTTATATTCAATTCTTGGTAAGTCCATTCCGTGCCTTTTAACGGATCGATGACTGCTGGTTTCTCTTCATCAAATTGCGCTCTCGTTTTTATCCAATCGTAATTCATATTAAACGCCCCCCTTAATAGTTTGAACTATTATCTTGAATACTTCTTTGCAAGCCTCCCCAATTTTCTTGATAAATGTCTCGATTTATCATTTTAAGATCATCAGCGATAATCGGTTGAAATGCCAAGTTAGCGAGTACATCTTTTTCTAAATCTAAACCTGGCGCAATTTCAATCAATTTCAGACCATCATCAGTTAATTGGAATACAGCACGTTCAGTAACATAATAAACTTCTTGTCCTAATTTTCTAGAATATGCAGCATTGAAGTCTAAATTTTTAACTTGTTCTACAAATTTCTTTGTATGACCTTCTTGTTCAATGACCAACTCATTATTGCTACAAGTAGACTGACTTCCTACTACCATCGTCCCTGAAAATACAATTCTCTTAACTGTTTGGCTAATATCAACGAATCCCCCACAGCCATTCATTCTATCGCCATACATCGAGACATTAACATTTCCATGTTGGTCGATTTCAGCAAAGCTTAAATATGCTACATCCAGTCCACCGCTATATATAAAGTCCCAAGTCATTTCATGTCTCATTCTTGCATCTAAGTTATAGTTCATACCGAAGTATTTCCTACTTCCTACCATTCCACCAAAGTTACCAGTATCAACGTTTAACTGCACTAAGTCATGTGCTTCCTCTTCTACTAGCATATTTGATAGTTCATTGTTGATTCCAAAACCAATACTGACTACATCATCTCTTTGTAGAAATTGTGCAGCTCGACGGAGAATAACTTTACGTATATTAAACTCAATAAATGGTTCAAGCATTTTATTGATTCTGTATTCACCTGATAAAGCAGGGTCATAATATGCTTGTGGAAGTTGTCGATGATATTTCGGATTATCGTTCACAACTACATAGTCTACAAGTTCACCTGGTATAAATACTTCAGTCGGCTTGAAACTACCACTTTCCACAATTTCTTTAACTTGTACGATGACTTTCCCACCGTTACTATGAGCTGCTGCTGCAACGCCATAACCTTCACCTAAGTGTGCTTCATGATTCATAAAAATATTACCTTCACTATCTGCATATGTACCACGAAGAAGTGCAATATCGGTTTTAGGAAAATCATAATGTAAGTATTCTTCATGATTCACTTCTAGTAAACTAACGATATCTTTTTTAGTCACTTCATTCACTTTTCCACCTGAATATCTTGGATCTATGTTCGTATTAAGTCCTATCTTAGAAATCGTGCCAGGAAACAATTTTGAATCTCGTCTATAATGCGTCGCCATTAAACCTTGAGGCAACATGTAAGCTTCAATTTCATTGTTTTTTATCGCTTCAATCGTTTTAGGTGAACCAATAATAATACTTGCAATCAGTCGTTTAACCATCCCACGACTAACAAATGAATCTAAATCATAACCATCCCCACGGTAATCACTAATATCATTTGCCAACATAATAGTTAAATCATCAATTTGCCCAGTTTTCTCATGAGCCAAAGCAATATGTTTTAAAACATTAACCGGTAAATTAGCAACTGATAATGCAGCAATAGATATTACATCACCAGACTTTACAATATCTTTTAAATCATTGAACGAAATAATTTTCATTAGACTAACCCCCAACTATCTATGATGCAAACATTTCATAAAAGACCCCCTCAAATAAATGTAAGCCCTTACATTTATAAATATAACACATTGTAAATATAAAACAAAAGTAAAAAGGTATACGACAATATCTTTTCAATCATTAAATAATTGCTTATAACTAGAACTTAGTACCACATCACATACTGTAGTGATAATGCTTTTAGAAACAATTTTATTCCGCAGAAAAACGTAACTAAAATACAAAAATTAAATTATCAAAAATCACTTTTATATATGAATATAGTAATAAATTGATTTATAAAAAAATGAACTTATTAAGTTTTATATCAGAACGATTGATATTATAAGCATCATTTTTATAAATATTTAATAATATTCAGTATTTTTGTTTGATATATGAAGTAATTTTCTCGTATATTATCCTATTAATAGATTTTAAAAAATAAAGTTAAATTGATATGTTGCACGTGGTACCTCTCTTGCAACATGCGGGGACGTTAAAACTTCAATAAAAAAACAGCAATTCGTTTATAAGACGAATTGCTGTTTTTTATTTTCTTATGTTACTTTTACGCTTTATGATTCTAATTCAAGATCTTTGCTTGTAGCTTTTCTTGTTTTCTTCAATAAATCAGTATCTTCAATTAAAGATTCACCGTATGAAGGGATAATTTCTTTGATTTTTGGTTCCCATTTTTTGATATATTGTGGGAAGTTCTTTTCAAATACTTCTAAAGCTACTGATACTGATGTTGAAGCTCCTGGTGATTCACCTAATAAAGCAATGACAGTGTTATCTTTAGAGTTTACAACTTCAGTACCGAATTGGATAAAGCCTCTACCATGTTCTTCTGTATCTTTAATAACTTGAACACGTTTACCAGCAATGTGTAAATCCCAATCCTCATCTTTAGCATTAGGAACATAGCGGCGTAATTCTTTCATACGATCTTCTTTGTTCATAAGTACTTGCTGAATTGAGTATTTAACTAATGACATGTTTTTAACACCAGATGATAACATCGTTACCACGTTACTTGGATTAATAGATTTGAATAAATCTAAGTTAGAACCATTTTTCAAGAATTTTGGTCCAATTGCTGCGAATGGTCCAAATAAAAGACTTTCTTTACCTTGAATGTAACGTCTATCTAAGTGTGGAACTGTCATAGGTGGTGTGCCTGGTGGTTCTTTACCATACACTTTCGCATCATGTTCATTAACAATTTTCGGATTATTACAAACTAAGAATGCACCACTAATTGGGAAGCCTCCAAGATGTTTACTTTCAGGTATTTTAGTTTTTTGTAGTAATGGAATTGCATTACCACCTGCACCGATGAAGATATAATCAGCAACATGTGTTACAACTTCACCTGTTTCTAAATTACGTACTTCAACTTCCCATTTGCTGTCTTCACGTTGTTTGAAATTCACAACTTCTTGACGGAATTGTACTTCTGCATTGTCATGCTTTTCGATGTTTTTAACTAATTTACGTGTTAATTCACCGAAGTTTACATCTGTACCTTCATCAATTTTACTAGCAGCTAGAGGTTCGTTAGAATTACGACCTTCCATGATTAATGGCATCCATTCAGCTAATTTTTCATGATCTTCTGAGTAATCTAACCCTTCAAACATCGGTAATGATTTTAAAGCTTCATAACGACGTTTTAAGAAATCAACATTGCGCATACCCATAACAAAACTGATATGAGGTAATGGACGGATGAATTCTTTAGGATTCTCTATCGCTTTGCTTTTAACTAAATGAGACCAAAATTGTTTAGAAATCTCGAATTGTTCGTTAATTTCTTTAGCTTTCTCTACATCGATAGAGCCATCTTCTTGTTCTACTGTATAGTTCAATTCACATAACGCTGCGTGACCTGTACCAGCATTATTCTTTTCATTTGAACTTTCAATAGCCGGTTGGTCTAAACGTTCAAAGATTTTAAGGTTCCAATCCGGTTCTATGTCTTTTAAGAAAGAAGCAAAAGTTGTACTTAGAATACCAGCGCCAATTAATATGATGTCTTTTGGTTGTGTATTATCCATTCATAATCACCTTTCTAAATTATAATCAATTATATTCTAAAATTTTTATTTGAATATAACGATAAAAAGCTTAAATAAATTATTGATTTACATAAGAAATGTATAAATAAAGCGCTTTATAAGCTAATATTAAAACAATAGTAAGGAAAAGTAAATTACAACATTTTTAATGATAGTAATATTTCCCTAACATTTTTGGGATATTATGGTTTTGAAGAAATCTATACATTATATGTTCCCTGTATATCGAAAAAATAACGTTTTTTATTATTTTGAGCAAAGGTATTGTGTTTTCTTCTGTGTAATAATACACTAGAATTACTAATAGTATTGAGCAGGTGATTATTTCTAAAGCACATTATGATTATTTTTCTTCCTCTTGTTTTAACGATATGAATTTTGTACGGATTTCGATCATTTCAAGGAGGTTTTATTATGGTTATTAAAGGTAAAAATTTAATTAAAGTGAATCGCCAAAATGAACAAAGATCATCCGGAATTTCAGTCATGATTGAAGAAGGTGGCTTAGGTGCTGATAATTACTACCAAATTATTAAATCTAACCCTGGTCATGAGGAATCAGAAGAAAACATTTTTCAATTTGAAGATGAAGTAAGTAATAAAAGTAATACAGCACTTATTGATTTGCTTATTTTAAATGCTCAAGAACACAACGCGGAAAATTATAAGGAAGCATTAAACATTATTAAATCTGAACTTCTTAAACGTATGGACTAAATTATTCTAATTAAGTTCAAACCACCTAGCAATTGCTAGGTGGTTTTTTTATTATAAATACGTAGCCTTTTATTTCCTTTCAATGTATAAATATGGTAAAAAAAGATATAATTTTGTCTATTAAGGTTATTTTATATATTAAGGAGATTCGGAAATGATTTCTAAGAATCCAAAGACAGCTATGTCATTAAACACTAGGTATTTGCCTGGTTTGGACGGGTTACGAGCCATTGCTGTTATCGCTATAATTATTTATCATTTAAACCCTAAATGGTTGTCTGGTGGTTTTATCGGCGTTGATACTTTCTTCGTCATTTCTGGTTATTTAATTACAAGTTTATTGTTAAATGAATTTCAGCAAAATGGACATATTAATTTATTACATTTTTGGGAAAAGAGAATTAAAAGATTATTACCTGCAGTATTGTTTCTCATTGCTAGTGTCTGTATTTATACATTATTATTTGAACCATCTATTATAAAAGATGTGAGACACGATGCTATAGCAGCAATATTTTATGTTTCGAATTGGTGGTATATTTTTCATCATGTAAGTTACTTTGATAGTTTCAAATTAATGCCTTTAAAACATTTATGGAGTTTAGCTATAGAAGAACAATTTTATATCATATGGCCAATTTTCCTTTCGTTGTTTTTTAAAAAGGGCGTGTTTAATAAGAAGGCAGTCTTATGGACTTTTATTGTTTCTATTATATCAGTATTAATCATGATATTTTTAGCACAGCCTAATGCAGATAACTCTCGTGTATACTTCGGTACTGATACTAGATTACAAACATTATTACTTGGAGTGTTGTTAGCTTATATTTGGCCGCCATTTAGATTAAAGCGTCATGTCGCTATTCCATTAAAGTTAAGTATAGAATTCATTGGTTTAGTATCTTTATTTATTTTACTTTTCTTCATGTTCACAGTATCTTCAAGTGATAATTGGTTTTATTTTGGCGGTATTTATATAATATCTTTATTAACTTTACCAGCTATAGCAAGCAGTGTTCACCCAAGTACATTGTTATCTAAAGCATTAGGTAATCCATTATTCTTATGGATTGGACAAAGATCTTACAGCTTATACTTATGGCATTATCCAGTTATAGTTTTTATAAATCGTCACTTTGTGCAAGGGCAAATTCCTATATACATAATAATAATAGAAATTTGTTTAACGATTTTATTTGCTGAATTTTCATATCGTTATGTGGAGATTCCATTTAGAAAATATGGGTTTAAATATTTAGTAATACCTAAAGGGCACCTCAAGTTTATATTTATGCGTATTACTATAATCATTTTATTAATCGGCGTAACATCTTTAACATTATTTGGACATTTTGATTACTTACATCAAAATAAAACGAAAGAAAATTTAACTTCTTTTCAAACTTCAGGTAAAGAAACCGATGATAAAAGTATCATCAAACCTGTTCCACCAATTTCAGTAAACAAAGAACTAACTGATCACAAAAATACGGAATCTAATAAAGACGAGCCAGTACCATTATTTATAGGAGACTCTGTAATGGTCGATATCGGTAAACAACTTCATCAAAATTATCCTTCTTCCATAATAGATGGCAAAGTTGGTAGAAATTTAAATGACGCCATCCCATTGGTTAAAGACAAATACAGTAAATACACGACATCAAAACATAAAGTCGTAATTGAACTTGGTACAAATGGAGATTTTACATATGAAAAATTAAAAGAATTGGTTAATAAATTCGGAAAATCACAAGTCTATTTAGTAAACACACATGTACCAAGAGATTGGGAAGACGATGTAAACAAAAAATTATACAAGCTTGCAAGTCAAAAAAATAATGTTCATCTAATAGATTGGCACAGCAAAGCTAAAGGACATTCTGACTACTTTGCATACGATGGTGTTCATCTTGAATATAAAGGCGTGAGGGCTCTCGTAGAAGAAATAGATAATCACCTCAATGATAAATAGATATAATTATAAAAAAATGAGTCTGGGACATAAATAATTGTCCCAGACTCTCTTTTTGTATTGGCAGTAGCTGACTGGTATGAAAATGCGCTTATAACAAGCTTTTTTCATACCTAGTCATCCTTGCCAGGGTGGGACTACGAAATCTTTTTAATAAAATGAGATTTCTGTCCCACTCCCATTTTTTAATTATTTCTTTGGGATAAATACTTCCGCTTCACTGTCAGAAGGATAATAAAACCCTTCTGGTACTGTTTGTAACTCTATCAAACTGCCCCATGGCGCTTTAACATAAACCGTTTTATTACCTGCAGTGTCTTCGTATTTTGTATTGTCATGTGGTTGTGAAATGGGTTCTCCACCTGCTTTTTGAATTTGTTCAAAAGCTTTTTCAAAATCATCTACGTAAAATGAAATATGCGTAAAACCAATATCTTGCAACGAAGCTGGTTTTGCTTGTTTAGCATCTTGAAATTCAAACATTTCTATATTCGGACCATTGCCAAATACCATCATTCTTTTTTTTATAATTTTTGCCCCTTCTTCTAACCCAAGAATATGTTCTACATGTTCTCCATCACGGGGGCTTTCATCTTTCTTCTGACTATCATAAGCAATTTTACCGTCTAGTCCTTCTTTAAAGAATTTTGTAGCATCTTCAATATTCGGGACCGTTAAACCTATATGATTTATACCTCTCGATATACCCAAAATGTATCACTCCTTATGAATTCATTCCTATTTATCATAACAATAAATATTATTTAATTAAAATAAAGTATTATAAATCTTTGTTGCGTTCTTTTTTCTTTTTAGACCGTATTGTTTCTTCTATGATTGAGCCAACAACAAGCCCTACTGAGATGATTATTTTACCTATTAAAAGTAACATGCTCATCACCATCCTATTTTGATATTCATATAGCAAAATAATGAATACCTTTATAATAATACCTCTGCTATTAAACAATAAGAATTAAATTTATCATCTGGAGAATACGTTACCGTGTTTATCATAATTTCATCACACTCATATTCTTTTTCAAGTGCTTTTAATTGAGTCTTCACTGTTTTTTGGTCACCGATAATCATTTGTCGTTTCATATTTTCGATTTTTTCTTTCTCTTTATCAGTGAGTTTATATTGCTTAGCCGCTTCAATTGAAGGTACTCCATTTTCATCTTCTAACTTTTCTTTTTGAATAGACCAAATTAAACTGCTTAATGCTATTTCCTCCGCCTTTTTATTCGTTTCAGCACAAACAACTGATACTGTAAGAATGACTTCTGGTTCTTGGTTCTCATATCTTTTCACGAAATTGTCCTTATACGTTTGAATAATTTCAGTGCCTTTATTGTCACTCATAAAATAACCAAAAGTATATGGCAATCCATTTTTAGCAGCAAGTTTCGCACTCTTTTCACTTGTGCCTAATAACCATGGTGTTGCAGACTTTTCTGGCTTAGGTAACGCTGATAAAGATTTAAACTCATGTCCATCTGGAAAACTACCATCTAAAAAATTCAACAGTTCTTCTAACAATTCAGGTAAAGCAAAGACTTTCTGCAAATAATTTGTAGACAAAGCATTAGTCGCTTCTGCTGAACCACCTGGTGCTCTACCGATACCTAAATCTATGCGATTAGGAAATAAAGTAGCTAAAGTATTGAATATTTCTGCCACTTTATAAGGTCTGTAGTGTGGCAGTAAAATAGCACCCGCTCCAATTCGAATCGTTTCAGTATGTCCACCAATATAACCTAACAACACTTCTGGAGTTGAACTTGCAAGATGTTGTAAATCGTGATGTTCCGTTAACCAATATCTCGTATAACCAAGTGACTCACCTATCTGAGCTAACTTCAAAGAATGATTTAAAGCTTCACGTGACGTTTGATTTGATGAAACTGGCGATTGATCCAATATGCTTAACCTCATAAACTCAGTCCTTTACTTCTTCTGGTACTTCAGTTAACACTAATCTATATTGCGCAACTTCTCCTTCTTTATACAAGTTTGTAAGTGAAGTTGAATAGTTATAAATCTTACCTCTAAACGAAATATCCTTTTCAGGAATACGAATATCGAACACTTCTTTATATAATAAAACGGCTATATCATGATATTCCTCACTCGTTACGTCAAATTCAATTAAAACCGTATAAGCACCGTTATCTTTCGAATCGTCAAAATGCGTTACTGAAATTAAAGTATCATCTATATATATTTCTTTAACCACATTATCTCTCCTTTTGTTGCCGCTTGACTATGTGCATTTTGTTAATTAGTTTGCACATTACTTCTATATACTCAGTATAATATTTATATACCCTTATTACTTATATTTTGTTTATGGTGAATGAATGACACTACTTTTTATATTTTCAAAATTCACAAATATAAATTTATATATTTATTAACTTAGCTTGTTAAATAGAAAATTAATGATTAAAATTATATTGAATATGAAATATTTAAACATATTTAATTTAAAAGGAAACAAAGGGATGTGTAAATATGAAGATATTGGCTATAACATCTTGTCCTAACGGGATAGCGCATACTTATATGGCTCAAGAAAAATTAGAGCAAGCTGCTAAGGACATGGGTGTAGACATTAAAGTCGAGACGCAAGGTGGTGTCGGCGCTGAGAATGTCCTTACAGCGAAGGAGATTAAAGAAGCTGACGGTATTATTATTGCTGCTGATAGACAGGTTGATTTATCAAGGTTTGATGGTAAATTATTAATCAACGAAAATGTTAGAGAAGGCATTCATAATCCACAAGGTCTCATTCAACGTATTATTGATAAAGATGCACATGTACATCATGTAAATCGTGATGAAAATGAAGAATATGACGAAGACGACAACAATAAAAGTGGTCTTCAAATGGTCTATCAACATTTAATGAATGGTGTTTCCTTCATGGTTCCATTTATTGTTGTTGGGGGTCTTCTTATCGCTATATCTTTAACTATCGGTGGTGAAACGACTCCAGGTGGTTTAAAAATCCCTGACGGTTCATTTTGGAAATCAGTTGAAGATATAGGTACTTTATCATTTAGTTTCATGGTCCCTATTCTTGCTGGTTATATCGCCTATAGTATTGCTGATAAACCTGGTTTAGTCCCTGGTATGATTGGTGGGGCTATTGCAGCTGACGGTAGTTTTTATGGAAGTGAAGCTGGTGCTGGTTTTATAGGTGGTATTATTGCTGGTTTCATCGCTGGTTATATAGCAAAATGGATTAAAAACATCAAAGTTCCTAAAGCGATGGCACCAATTATGCCTATCATTATTATTCCAATTATTTCATCCTTTATTGTTGGGCTCATATTTATATTCTTAATAGGCGCACCTATTGCGAGTATATTTGAAGGATTAACTTCTTGGTTGAAAGGCATGCAAGGCGCAAATATTGTTCTACTAGCCCTCATTATAGGTGCTATGATTGCATTTGATATGGGTGGTCCAGTAAACAAAGTAGCATTCTTATTTGGTTCAGCGCTGATTGCTGAAGGTAACTATGCTGTTATGGGTATGGTTGCTGTTGCGGTATGTACTCCACCTATTGGTTTAGGTTTAGCAACATTTGTAAACAGACGTAAATTTAACAAAAGTGAAATCGAAATGGGTAAAGCTTCATTTACAATGGGATTATTCGGTATTACAGAAGGCGCAATACCATTTGCTGCTCAAGACCCGTTACGTATTATCCCTTCAAATATGATTGGTGCAATGGTAGCTGCTGCTATCGCCGCAATTGGGGGCGTTGGTGATAAAGTGGCTCATGGTGGACCAATCGTTGCAGTGCTTGGTGGAATCGAACAAATATTATGGTTCTTTATAGCAGTTATTGTAGGTAGTCTTGTAACTATGACCGCTGCTTTAATGTTGAAAAAACCTGATAATTTAGCTACAGAAACAGCTGGTGTTGCCGACACAAGTGGCAGTACAAATGAATTTAGTCAAGAACAAAACACGACTCATACGAATGAATCGACTGAAGATAGTAATGATGAAATGAACGTGTTTGATAAAAATATTATTTCTTTATCTGATGAATCAATGACGAGAGATCAAGTAATAGAAAACTTAATAACTCAATTAAAATCTCACGACTACATTGATGATGAACAAAGTTTACTTTCAGCAGTATTAGAAAGAGAATCACAATCTACAACAGCAATAGGTATGAACGTAGCCATTCCACATGGTAAATCATCAGCAGTAAAACAACCTGTTGTAGCTGTATTAAATAACAAGCATGGTGTAGATTGGGAAAGTTTAGATGGCACATTACCAAAATTAGTCTTCTTAATTGCTGTTCCAAGCGATAGTGATGATACACACTTAAAATTATTACAACGTTTATCACGTGCTTTAATGAATGATGACATCCGTAATAGTTTAATAGAAGCAAAAGATAATCAAGAAATTTATAATATATTACAAGAAATATAAAAATAAAGGATTAAGGCAGAAAATTAATTTTCCTATACAGATATCTTAGTCCTACCCCGGCAATCATGCCAGCTACTGCCAATATAATAAAAGAGCCTGAGACATTGATTATGTCCCAGGCTCTTATTATATATATAAGGAAATTAGTCGGTTTTAACGGGCTATAGTTCGTAAACAAGCACTTTAGCGCTGTAATGGTAATGATAATTTAATACATATACTTTTGATTTTATAAGTATGTACATTTTAATATCGACATATAAATCAATTTTAAGGTTAAATGAGCAGCTGAAATACCACTACCTATAACATGAGACGTTGATTTGTATTGAATATCTGTTTCTTCAAATATGTGTTGTATATCTTCTTGTCCTTTATACATACTAGGTATTTTAGGCTGATGATTACATCCTGATGCTATAACAACTACATCTGAATTTATTGCTTCACCGCTCTCTAGTCTAATTAACCAAGTTTCTTCAGTTTTCTTTATATCGACTGCTGAATCTTTAATATGACATTCAGTTAAATTGTAATGTTCTATTAGCTCATAAATATGATGCATGAACATTTCACGTTGTGGCCTTTTATATTGACCGTATACGCCTCCTGCATAATCATGCTTCTTATAATATTGTTTTAAATGAAAAGGATTTGGATGAACATGATGTACAATCGGAGATCTTAAGAACGGCATACTGATATCATTTGTACGTTTATCAAATTGATGACAAAAGACATCGTGAGGATCTATAATTTTTAAATCTTTGTTATTTAAACCTAAAGTCTTCAATTTAAGTGCAATTGTTATCGCATGTATACCTCCGCCAACAATGGTCCATTTCATATTATCACCTTTATCCCTTTTATAATTACCTTTAAATCGTAACGATTATGATTTATATAATACCTTATTATATAAGCAATTTGCAAATGATTTTCAGAATAACGAAAAAGTCCGAGACTATTCTTTATGTCTCGGACTCATCTTCAATATTCTATTTTAAAAAATCATTTGTGATAAATATATAACGATTACAACAGTGATAGCACTGAATAACGTTGATAAGAAGACCAATTCTGCAGCGAGTTCAGGATAATTATCATATTCTTGTGCGATAACTGAACTGTTAACTGAAGTCGGCATTGCAGAGGCGATAAATAGCGTTTGACCTACAACACCATCGATTCCCATAACTTTAATAATGGCTAAAGCAATTAAAGGTCCTATAATAAGTCTAATAAAGATATAAATATAAGAAGATGTCCACTTAAAACTAAATTTAATATTAGCAATTTGAGCACCTAATAATATAAGTGCAATTGCAATCATTGCACCTGAAAGATAACTCACAGTAGTCCAAATAAAATCTGGAACAGCAACATCGTTATAATTTAAAATAACTGCTAAAACTAACGCGTAAATGATAGGCATTTTAAAATAATTTAACAATGCTTTTAGTTTACCAATTTGAACAGATTGAATCGCAAACACACCATATGTAAATGTAAAAATATTTTGCATCGTTAAGACAATAACTTGTGCAGACATCGCGACCGGATCACTTTTAAAGACTAAATCATTAACAGGTGCCCCATAATTCCCAGAGTTGAAAAAGAGAACACTATTATTAAGCGTTGTCGCTTTAGCTTTATCGAGATTTTGAACTTTAGAAATGGAATACGCAGCCACATATAATAAGGCTACATATATAATGAAGAAAACCATAACGTAAAAAAGCATGTCTAGTGCCAAACTTGTTTTATAAAATTTAACAAAAATAAATCCTGGAACAAATACATTTATATTTAATTTAGCTAATGTACTTAAATCCAATTTAAATCGTTTCTGTAAAACATACCCCAATGAAATCATAATAAAAATAGGCAATAAGACACTCTTTAAAATAAAAATCATTTCAGCCATCCGAACACCCCTTTAAAACACATTAAATCCATAATATCATTCTTAATTAGTATAATGTAAACTTATTAAAAGAAATTTCATTTTAAAAGTATATTTACTCAAATGAAAATAAATATAAAGTTTGCATTGTCATATGTGTAAAAACGTGTGCGAGCATGGCACTTTCTAAATAGTATTTATAATAAAGAAAACCATAAACTGTTCCTGCAAATGTATTAAGAGTAATAACTTTAACAATGATTATAAAATAATGTTCATCTATTCCTACTAATTCTGAAGGAAGATGACCTAAAGAAAATATCACTGCTGATAATATGATACTTATTATATAAATGAAAGTTGTTTTTCTTTTAAAAATCTTAATTAACATAAATGTTATAAACGTCATTAACCTGAATCTCGTGATAAGTTCTTCTATTATACCTCCGTAAGATATCCCGCCAAGTAAATTAATAAAAGAAGCTTTTTCTACAATCATATCTTCTGGGCCACTATTAAAAACCAAATTCCCCATACCTAAAAAAAGGCCAACTAACTAACAAACTTAAAATAATAATTGAAACATAGACTAGCAATGGTTTTAGATTGATTTTCATTTATAACACTCCTTGTCGAAATTTAAGACAAGTATAATTTATGACGTTACGTCATAAGCAATAGTTTTTTTAAATCACAAATAAAAAAGAGACGCCTGCTTATACACTAGATAGTTATTATACTCATTATATTAATAACAGCTAATTCATATTATAACACCACTTTCCATTAAATACCAATCAAAACATATCCATACTTTTCCGATACTAATAATGAAGAAATATTATAATAAAGTTACTTATATTTCATTTGTAAGATGAGTCTTTTTTCATAATCTAATTCGCTTTTTTATTAAATTTCCAATATACTATTTATTAAATAACTTTTTAGAGTTTTTTGTAAATTCAGTTAATTATATTGAATTATTTTTTTATTCGTATTATTATTTACTTTAGCATGTTTTTTCTAGACAGAGAATAGGAGAGTCAACTATGAATGAAAATAGTAATTTAGTAACTTCTACACAGAGTATTGTAAAAGAGGCATTACATAAATTAGGTTACGATGATGGCCTTTATGAATTAATCAAAGAGCCAATGAGATTCTTTAAAGTTCGTATACCAGTTAGAATGGACGACGGTTCAGTAAAAACTTTTACAGGCTATCGTTCTCAACATAATGATTCAGTTGGACCTACAAAAGGCGGTATTCGTTTCCATCCAGATGTCGATGAAAATGAAGTTAAAGCTTTATCTATGTGGATGACATTAAAATGTGGCATTGTTAATTTACCGTACGGTGGTGGTAAAGGTGCCATCCAATGTGACCCTCATGATATGAGTAAGACTGAGGTGGAACGTTTATCACGCGGTTATGTTAGAGCAATTTCTCAAATCGTCGGACCTACAAAAGACATCCCTGCACCTGATGTGTATACAGATGCACAAACTATGTCTTGGATGATGGATGAGTATAGTTTAATGAATAAAGTAAACGCGCCAAACTTTATTACAGGTAAACCACTTAGTTTAGGTGGTTCATTAGGACGTGAACAAGCAACTGCTTTAGGTGCAGTCATCACTATTGAAGAAGCGGCCAAACGTAAGAATATTAATATAGAAGATTCACGTGTTGTTATTCAAGGTTTTGGTAACGCAGGTAGCTTTATTGCTAAAATTCTTCACGATAAAGGCGCTAAAATTGTATGTATATCTGAAAGTCGTGGTGCTTTATACAATCCAGATGGCTTAGATATTGATCATTTACTAGAACTTAGAAAAGAACACGGTCGTATTACACCACTGTTCGATGACCTTATTACAAACGAAGAACTTTTCGAAATTGATTGTGATATTTTAGTACCAGCTGCTTTAGCAAACCAAATCACAGCAGACAACGCACCAAAAATTAAAGCTAAGATTGTAGCAGAAGCTGCTAATGGACCTACTACACAAGAAGCAACGCGCATCTTAACAGAAAAGGATGTTTTATTAATCCCTGACGTTTTAGCAAGTGCTGGTGGTGTTACTGTTTCTTACTTTGAGTGGGTACAGAACAATGATGGATTATATTGGTCTGAAGAAGAAGTCAATCGACTATTAAGAGAGAAACTAGTAGAAGCGTTTGATAAAGTATACGAAATTTCACAAAATAGAAACTTAGATATGCGTTTATCAGCTTATGTTGTTGGTGTTAGAAGAACAGCAGAAGCAACACGTTTCAGAGGTTGGGCGTAAGATAAACAGTTGATACAACTAGGCTTAATATATTTTTAAATGAACTATTAAACCCCTCACTATAGCTTATAGTGAGGGGTTTTTATTGGATCTTCTAAGACAATAATACAAGTACACACACCCTTATTGGATTTTCTATGACATTAATCCAAGTAAACACACTTTTATTGGATTTACTACGACAATAATCCAATTAACCACACTCTTATTGGATTAACTACAACAATAATACAAATACATACACCCTTATTGGATTTTCTATGACATTAATCCAAGTACATACCTTCTTATTGGATTTTCTATCTCGTTAATCCAAACACATCCCTCTTATTTCTTTCTCTCTAATTCAATAATAAAGCTGAAACACTAATAAATGTCTCAGCTTATTATCATTAATTTAATTTCTTATTCGCTTCGTCATCTACCGTTTTGTTACTACTCAAAATAATTATGCTTCTTTAAGAACTTTTCCGCTATAACAGCTGGTTCTTCTTTTTTACCATCTGCTCGGTAATTCAGTTTTTGCATTTTTTCAGTAGATACTTTGCCAATTAATTTTTCTATAGACTTTTTAGCTTTTGGATTCTTCTTCAAATACTCATTTGTTGCTAAAGGACTTGCATCATATGGTGGGAAGAAATGACGATCATCTTCTAATGTCACTAAATCATATGCTGCAATTCTTCCATCTGTCGTATAACCAAGTGCTGCATCGATGCTTTTATTCTTCAATGCATCATATACGAGTCCAATCTGCATTGTGCGTATATTTTTAAATTCAAATCCGTAAGCTTTTGCGAATGCTGGATAACCATCACCTTCACGTTTAATCCATGTAGCATCACTTGCTACTCTCAATTCATCTTTATGTTTCTCTAAATCTGATACTTTTTTCAAGTTGTATTTTTCTGCTGTTTCTTTCGTCACAGTAAAAGCAAAAGTATTTTCAAATCCGTAAGAGTCGAAAAATGTTTGATTAAATTTATTTTGAAAACCAGCTTTAACCGCTTTTTCTGCTTTTTTAGTATCTGTAATAGGATCAGAATCTAATGCACCGACTAAATCTGTACCCGTATATCTTGTAGCAGAAATTTGAGCGTCATCATTCATGATTGCATTATGCTCAATAACAGCAGACCCGAGGTTATTTACAATAACAGGTTTAACTTCCCCATCAGTATCATGCTCAATTTGCAGTCGAATCATATGTGCCATAATTTGAGACTCACTTGTCGCAAGTGCTGTAATTTTCACAGTTTGAGGTGAAGCACCACCTATACCAGGCAATGTACAACCGCTTAATAATAGTGTACAAATCATAATTAAAGTAAATTTTCTTAGTTTAATAACTTTTCTCCTCCATAAGTTTTATATTTATATAATATTATATTATCACAAATAATTAATTTTGTTTTATAGCCTACATAGTGGACCGGTTAAAGACTGCCCATTATTATATTGTTTAGTTTATATTCAATATGACAACTGATATAATATGAATGAGATAAAAATAAAACATTTAACATATAGATGCATGGAGGATAAATGAATGGACGACTCATTAAGAAGCATTAGAAAGAATGAACATATACAATTAGCTTTAGATACTTATCAAGCAACGGGAACTGATTTTGATAAGGTTCAGCTAATTCATCAATCCATTCCTTCAATTAACAAAAATCAAATAGATTTATCTGTTAAGCTCTCTCATTTTACTTTTAAACATCCTGTTTATATAAATGCGATGACTGGCGGTAGCGAGCGTGCTGCACTCATCAACAAACAACTCGCTCAAATTGCGAAGGCTTGTCAAATTCCTATGGCTGTTGGTTCTACTCATTCAGCGTTGAAAGACCCAAATGCCGAATATAGCTTTACAGTTGTAAGAGAAGAAAATCCAGACGGTATTATTTTTAGTAACGTTGGTGCCGATATTGGCTATAAAAATGCGCAAAAGTCTATCGACCTCTTACAAGCTGATGCATTACAAATTCATGTTAATGCACCTCAAGAGCTTATTATGCCTGAAGGTGATACTGAATTTGAACACTGGTTAACAAATATAAAAGAGATTAAAGAACATATAAGCGTACCCGTTATCATTAAAGAGGTTGGTTTTGGTATGAGCGCTGAAACTATTCAAAAAGTTAAAAATATCGGTATCCAATATGTTGATGTGAGTGGTAGAGGTGGAACAAACTTTGCAGATATCGAGAATCAAAGACGTCCTTTAAAAGACATGGCATTTTTAAATATGTGGGGGCAAAGTACCGTACAAAGTCTAATAGAAGCAAAATTATTGGCGACAGACATTCATGTATTAGCTAGCGGTGGCGTTAAAAATCCTCTCGATGCTATAAAGTGTTTAGTATTAGGAGCAGAAGCGGTCGGATTATCAGGCTACGTCCTTAAACAACTAGATGAATTTGGATTAGAACATACAATTGATAACATGAAGCAATTTATAGAACAAATGTATATCATTGCGAATTTACTAAATGCCTCGAAAATATCTGATTTAAAAGCAATAGACTACGTATTTTCTCCAGATTTACAAAGTTACGTTGATCAACGTACAAAGTCCATTAATGATAAGTTAAAATAAACATATCAGGGACATAATTATGAGTTGTTCCTTTGTTATATAAACCAAACTATGAAGTACACTCCTAAAGTTCGACATCAAATAACTTTAGGAGTTTTTTCTTATATATATAAACATTTATCTTTAAATTTTGTTTTCTAAACCTTTATATATTACCTATGTATACATATTGTTTATAAGTAATATTTCAACATATTTTTTAATTTTTAATATATGATATTAAGTGATAATATAAAAGGCATATATAGAAGATATCTTTTATTATTTACATAGATTTAAATGAATAATATAACGATAAAGGAGAATGTGTTATGACTCATAAAGAAATTCCAACTCTTTACTATACAGAAGCTTCTAAAAGTGCAGTACCACTCCTTTCAGGTGAACAAAATTTACAAACAGTTACAGCTGAACCATGGTTAAAAATTTCAGACGAAGGACTTCAACTTGAAGGTTTATGTTTCGACAGAGACCATAATTTATTTTTGTGTGAAGTTTTTGGTGGAAAAATATTTCGCGTTGATTTACCCGAGAAGAAAGTAAATACAGTCTTTCAATCTGAAAAAACAAACCCTGCTGCTGTAAAAATTCATAAAGATGGTCGTTTATATTTATGTTATTTAGGGAATTTTAAAGATTCCGGCGGCATTATTTCAGTTGACTCTGATGGCAAAAACCCTCAAAGTATAGTTTCAGATATAGACACTGAATATTGTGTAGATGATTTAGTATTTGATAGTAAAGGTGGATTTTACTTCACTGATTTTAGAGGTTATTCAACAAATCCTCTGGGTGGCGTATATTATGTATCGCCCGATCATCAATCAATCACACCAATCATTCAAAATATTTCTGTCGCTAATGGCATAGCTTTAAGTACAGATGAACGTGTACTATGGGTTACTGAAACGAATGCCAATAGATTACATCGCATTTCATTAGAAGAAGATGGTGTAACAATTGAGCCATTTGGTGCTTCTATACCTTATCACTTTACGGGTCACGAAGGTCCGGACTCATGCTGTATTGATAGTGACGACAATCTTTACGTAGCAATGTACGGTCAAGGTAGAGTGCTTGTATTTAATAAGCGAGGCTATCCAATTGGACAAATTTTAATGCCCGGACGTGACGAAGGTCACATGTTAAGGTCTACCCACCCTGCCTTTATTCCTGGTACAAACCAATTAATCATTTGTGCTAATGATATTGAAAGTGGCGGAGATTCTTGGTTGTTTACAGCAAAAGGATTTGCAAAAGGTCATAATAGTTACCAATTTCATTAATGAATAAATGGAAATTTTAAGGTAAGGTCTTTGAATATATTTGACAGTAGTTTTATAATGGTAAAGTGTTATTAAAAATGAAAAAAATATGAAAGTGCTAAAGGTGATTGAAGTATGACACAAACAGGATACGGGGAAGCAAATGGGAAAGTTATTTTAATAGGAGAACACGCTGTAACATTTGGACAACCTGCAATTGCTATTCCCTTTAAATCTGGTGTAGTTAAAGCAACGATAACATCATTGAAAGAAAATGAACCTTCTTTTATTAATAGTGATGTATACGAAGGGTTTCTAGATGAAGCACCTGAACATATTAAATTAGTTGTAACCCGTTTCATTAATAAATATGAAATACCCCAACCTATTAATGTTACATTTGAAACAAACTTACCGCCGTCGAGAGGTCTAGGTTCTAGTGCAGCGATGGCAATAGCTTTTATAAGAGCAAGTTATAATTATTTAAACAAGCCTCTTTCTGATGAAAAACTCATTGAAGAAGCAAATTGGGCAGAAAAAATTGCACATGGTAAACCTAGTGGTATAGACACACAAACCATTGTTTCGAATAAGCCCGTATGGTTCCAACAAGGTGAAGTAACGACTTTAAAACCTTTAGCTATAGAAGGATATATGGTTGTAATTGATACTGGTGTAAGAGGTTCTACTAAAAAGGCAGTAGAAGATGTTCACCGTTTATGTGATAATAGTCAAGAATATATGCAATATGTAGAACATATTGGCGTGCTTGTGCACGAAGCGAATCAAGCAATCAACAATAATGACTTCAATCAATTAGCGCATATTTTTAAGCTTTCTCAAGAAAACTTACGCAAACTTACTGTTAGTCATGATCAAATAGAAGCACTTCTTGAATTAAGTCAAAATCAAGGTGCTATTGCTGGGAAATTAACTGGCGGTGGTCGTGGAGGCAGTATGATTGTATTAGCTCAAGATCTTGGAACTGCTGAAAAAATATCAGCCAGTGCTCTTGAATTTGGTGCACACCATACTTGGATTGAATATTTAGGAGGTTAATCAGATTGAACAACTGTGGTAAAGCGCGTGCCCATACTAATATTGCTTTAATAAAATATTGGGGTAAAGCAGACGAAGATTTAATTCTTCCAATGAATAATAGTTTATCGGTCACACTAGACCGTTTTTACACGGATACGAAAGTCACTTTCAATCCAGAATATACTAAAGATACATTAATATTGAATGGAGAAGAAGTGAGTGATGACGAAGCTAAGAAAATTTACCGCTTTATGGACCTCGTTAGAGAACGAAGCCAAACCTCCATGTATGCATATATCGAAAGTATAAATTATGTACCAACAGCCGCTGGACTTGCTTCGTCAGCAAGTGCATATGCAGCATTATCGGCAGCATGTAATGAAGCCTTACAATTAAACATGTCTAAGAAAGATTTATCTAGACTAGCTCGTAGAGGTTCAGGCTCAGCATCTAGAAGTATTTTTGGTGGATTTGCAGAATGGGAAAAGGGACATGATGATGAAACGTCTTATGCTCACGCTATCGATGCAAATGACTGGGAAAATGAACTCTCTATGGTTTTTGTCGTAATTAATGATAAATCTAAGAAGGTTTCTAGCCGTTCTGGTATGTCTCATACAAGACAGACTTCCCGCTTTTATCAATATTGGTTAGATCATGTTGATGAAGATATTCAATCTGTAAAAGAAGCAATTAACAACAAAGACTTTAAACATTTAGGTGAAGTTATAGAAGAAAATGGTTTACGCATGCATGCTACCAATTTAGGTGCTCAGCCGCCTTTCACATATTTAGTACCTGATAGTTATCTCGTGATGGAAATTGTTCACCAATGTCGCGAAGCCGGATACCCTTGTTACTTTACAATGGACGCGGGGCCGAATGTGAAAATTCTAACAGAGAAGAAAAATCAGCAATACATTTTAAATGCATTACTTCAACATTTTAAAGAAGAACAAGTAATTGCGAGTGATATCACGCACACAGGAATTGAAATTTTAGAATAAGGAAGAGATAAAATGATTCAAGTGAAAGCCCCAGGAAAATTATACATTGCTGGAGAATACGCAGTGACTGAACCTGGATACAAATCCGTACTAATAGCAGTAGATCGTTTTGTTACAGCCACAATAGAAGATACAAATGGAAATACAGGGTTAATACATTCCAAAACCTTGCATCATGAGCCTGTAACATTTATAAGAGCTGAAGATAATATTATTGTTTCAGATACTGATGCTGCTGAACAATTAAAATATATTACACAAGCAATCGAAGTCTTTGAACAATACGCGAAAAGTTTCAATATACCAATGAGACCATTCAATATTACAATTGATAGTAATTTAGACGATGCAAATGGTCATAAATATGGAATTGGATCAAGTGCTGCTGTATTAGTCTCTGTAGTCAAAGCTTTGAATGAATTTTATAACTTACAATTATCTAATCTATACATTTATAAACTCGCTGTTATCGCAAACATGAAATTACAAAGTTTAAGTTCTTGTGGTGATATCGCCGTCAGTGTATACACAGGTTGGTTAGTTTATAGTACTTTTGATCATGTATGGGTAAAAGAACAAATCGAAGCTACATCAGTCAATGAAGTACTTAAGAAAAATTGGCCTGGCCTTCATATAGAACCGTTACAAGCCCCTGAACGTATGGAAGTATTAATCGGTTGGACTGGGTCGCCCGCTTCTTCACACCACTTAGTAAGTGAAGTGAAACGTTTAAAAGCAGATCCTATATTCTACAGTCAATTTTTAGAAAAATCTCAAATGTATGTAGAACAGCTCATCCATTCATTTAAGACAAATTATATACAAGGCGTGCAGGAGATGATTCGACAAAATCGAAAAATCATTCAAAAATTAGATTCACTTGCTACAATTGATATAGAAACAACACACCTTAAGAAACTATGTGATATTGGTGAGAAATTTGGTGGCGCAAGTAAAACGTCTGGCGCTGGCGGTGGAGATTGCGGTATTACAATAGTAGAAAATAATATTAACAAACAAAAAATATACGACGAATGGACAAAAAATTGTATCAAACCGTTATTATTTAATATATATCACGGACAATAACTAAAGTTTTTAAAACTAAAAACGCCACATAAAAAATGAAATAAATTCATTTTTTATGTGGCGTTTTATATTAATTTTGATACTTTTTTAACAATGCCTTAGGTATATGACAGTAGTCGTTTGGGTATTTAGTTAATCTATCTTGATGTTCTGGAGCGCTTTTTATGTAGTTAGTTAATAACTTAATTTCTACAGCTATTTGACTGGCATCATCTCGACTACTTATAAACGCTCTAGCTTCTTCTAGATGTGCTTGTTCAGTACTATATAGACCTGTTCTATACTTTAATCCTTCATCTTGCCCTTGTTTATTAACACTATATGGATCAATAATTTCAAATAAATAATGCATTAAATCATTAATAGATACAATTTCAGGATTATAAATAACTTTCACACATTCAGCATAACCATCATACGGACCCTCTAATGTATGACTCTCTCCATTCGCTCTACCAGCTTCTGTATCTATGACACCTGGCAAAGTTTTAAAGAAAGCTTCTACGCCCCATAGACAACCACCTGCTATATATACAGTTTCCATAACTAATCCTTTCTTAATTAAAAATTAGTATTTAAATCCATTTTCCTCAACGAACGCATCTGAAACATCTCTTAATTCTCTCAATTCGCTAGGTGCATTATCTAAAGTCTTTTTACTCGCTTTTTCAAACATACGAGCGAACATTTCTAATTCAGCGTTATACAATTTTTCTGCTTGTTTATAGCCTTCTTCTGTTAAATCAATTAAAATAACACGTCTATCTTCTTTAGATGGCGTTCGATAAATCAATTCTTTCTTCTCAAGCTCATCAATAATATAGGTCATACTGCCACTTTTAATTAATACGTTTTTACTAATTGATAAGATAGATTGTGCGCCCCATTGATATAAAGCTCCTAATACTAAAAAATCATTAACTTTAATATTTTCTTCTCTACATATTTCAAAAAGCCCCTTTTGGACGTTTTGAGAAGCTTTTATAAGATTGACATATATGCTCTGTACTTGTCGATTCTCCATATTGCAAAAACTCCTTGATTATCATTTTCCATTCCAATGTTTTGTATATCTTATTTTTATTTTACTATAAATACCTAAACATTTGGTTAAACACCATTAAAATATAGAAAAAAGAGGTTAAAGAACCTCACATGTGTGAAATAATATCAACAACATGGGCACCTTAACCTCTTCAACTTACATATTATTTTATAGCTGAATAAGCAGCTCTTAAACCAAGTAAATAACTTTCCACTCCGAATCCAGTCATTTGACCTGTAACGATATCTGCAAAGACTGAATGATGTCTAAATGATTCACGTGAATGAATATTAGACATATGAATTTCTACAACTGGACATTCTAATATGGCTAATGCATCACTTGGCTCTATCGGTAAATTCATAGGTAATGCAAATAGCACAATATAAAATGTAGAAGCTGGTCCTGGTATTTTTAAAGAAACAAAAACATAAAAGACCAAAGTCGAAATCAGGACGAGCAATATACCAAATAGAAGTTGGTTACCAACTGTCAAAGTACCTAAAAACATACAAATAGATAGCAATATTGCAGATACGAGTACAATTTGTACTTTCGACTTGAACGTCCCTTTAATCGCATATATATGAGCTAATGTTCCTGTTGCTACAAGTAATCCTAAATCTGTTCTACCTAATAAATAACCAATCAAGATGGGAACAGCAATTAACAAACCTTGTCTAATACTTTTTTCAA
Organism: Mammaliicoccus sp. C-M13; assembly: GCF_022386845.1. NCBI lineage: Bacteria > Bacillati > Bacillota > Bacilli > Caryophanales > Staphylococcaceae > Mammaliicoccus > Mammaliicoccus sp. C-M13. The sequence goes on from NZ_JAJNHQ010000004.1 coordinate 92,736, forward strand.
ATTCAATCGTTCAGTATGTAATGTCATCAAACTGGAAAAATACTTACTTATCTTATGAACTAAATCTCTCACTGTATCCCTCCTTTTATAAGTGATTTTATTTGTTAATTTACACATAAGTACACAAAATTATTGTAGAACAACTTATAAATCATTACAATAAAACTCCTTTCACAACATTTTACAAAATTAAACAATTGAAATATGCAACTTTTTTGATACAATATAATGAGGATAAAATATGCCCTCATTTAAAAGGGACAACTACAAATTATAAACACTTAAAAATTTTACACATAATACTATTTAAAATATAAGAGGAGAATGAAAATGGATTACAGAGTATTATTATTTTATAAATACACAACAATCGATGACCCTGAAACTTTTTCAGCAGAGCATTTAGATTTTTGTAAAGACTTAGAATTGAAAGGCCGTATTTTAGTTGCAAACGAAGGTATTAACGGGACTTTATCAGGTACTAAAGAAGCAACTGATCAATACATGGAACATATGAAAGCTGATGAACGCTTCAAAGATATCGTATTTAAAATAGATGAAGCTGAAGGGCATACTTTCAAAAAAATGCACGTTCGTCCTAGACCAGAAATTGTTGCATTAGACTTAGAAGAAGACGTTAACCCTAAACAATTAACTGGTGAATATTTATCACCAAAAGAATTTAAAGAAGCTTTATTATCTGACGACACAATAGTAATTGATGCAAGAAATGACTATGAATATGACTTAGGTCATTTCCGTGGCGCAATTCGTCCTAACATCACAAGATTCAGAGACTTACCAGACTGGATTAAAGAGAATAAAGAAAAATTCATGGACAAAAAAATTGTCACGTACTGTACAGGCGGTATTCGTTGTGAAAAATTCTCAGGTTTCCTATTAAAAGAAGGATTTGAAGATGTTGCACAATTAGAGGGTGGCATCGCTACTTACGGTAAAGATCCAGAAACTAAAGGCGAATATTGGGACGGAAAAATGTACGTATTCGATGAGCGTATTAGCGTAGACGTAAACCAAGTAGAAAAAACAGTAGTCGGAAAAGAATGGTTCGATGGTACACCTTGCGAAAGATACATCAACTGTAGCAATCCAGAATGTAACAGACAATTCTTAGTTACAGAAGAAAATGAAGCGAAATATCTTGGCGCATGCTCACACGAATGTGCAAGCAAAGAAAACAACCGCTATGTTAAAGCACATAACATTAGCGACGAAGAAAAAGAAAAGCGCTTAGAAAACTTTAAAGAACTAGTTTAAAATATAATGATAAAGAGTTCGGGACATTGGTTAATGTCTCGAACTCTTTCTTTGTATTGGCAGTAATAGACTGGAAACTTATGTTGTACGTTCTTCTGTCAATAACGATGGTCTTGTTGACTATTCTCACTAAACGTGTCAATAACGATGGTCTTGTTGCCTTTTCTTACTAAACGTGTCAATAAGGAGATTGTTATGTTGCTCGTGCACCTCGTTTTGCAAGATTTGCTACTTTATTAACACAAACAAAACAGTCCGGGACGTCAATCATTGTCTCGGGCTGTTCCGTTTTATTATCATTTAATATGCTGCTTTTCTATTCCTACTACTATAAACCATTATTATTAAGACGAGCATGCCACATATTAAATACATCCATTTAAAGCCTACTAAATCAGATATTGAACCCATCATAGCACCACCTAACGATACACCTAAGTCGGCACAAGCGATAAATAAGCCTAACAACATATTTCTACCTGCTCGTGGTAAGTCGAAACTTAAGTATGATGTTAAAGTTGGATAAATCATTGCCTGGGCAATACCGATTAAGATTGCACTACCATAAAATACTCCTATGTATATGTATAGTCCAAAAGCAACAATGATAGCTGCTAACATTAGAATACCTAATACTTTTAACATAAACTTTGGATGCCACAATCCATCAGATTGTATAAATTTTCTTAAATAAAATCTTGATAACACAACAGCAATTGCTTGGATCGTCAAGTATATACCTGCATTAGCAAATCCATATTGGACTGTAAATACATGAGTATATAAGCATTTATTTTAATTAATATATCAATATATTTTTAAGACTTCTTCCACTTTTCAGGTGTAAAAGCATCCGGTTTAACTGAAGCTTTTATACGCATTAAAATGTAATATGCAATCATCGTAACGACTAAAGATTGAATTGCCGGTAAACCCATTTGATGGATATATTGAGTGTAATAACCAACAAGCATACCTATTATCATGGCTATTGTAGCTATGATATTCCAGCCATTAATACTTTCCCATTCTCGATTACGAATAGCAAAAAAATCAATAAACATAACTCCAGCGATAGCAGGATAAACAATAGCTGTGAAATTTAAAAAGTCCGTGAAATATTGCAAAATTCCTGCTATTGCAATTGCTATAGCTATTAATGTACCTAATAAAGTTAATAATTGTCTACCTTTATGTGAGCTAACATTAAGTAAATTTGCAAACGCCAATCCCATACTGTAATTATTCACAAGTTGACTTGTCCATGTAGCGAACCATAAGATTAAAAATCCCCAAACAGGAAAACCTAACCCCATCATTACTTGTACTATATCAGGGTCACCAACACCTACTGACATTACCGCCCCAACTATAAACAAGGGGACACCGACAGCTACTATACCTAATGGTATTAAAATATTATCTTTCCAAGTAGGCTTTGCGTACCTTGTATAGTCTGCTGCTATGACCCATTGCGATACGTTTACACCAATTATTAAACTAATTGCAGCCATCACTGTCATTTGAGGCTTTGGTTGCCAGCTTAATAGATTATGTAACCCTGTATTGCTTAGTGCAAAGTATATACCTCCTATAACTAATAATAAACCTGCAGGTACAGCAATGTAATCCGTCCACTTCATTGATTGATAGCCAATAATTGAAGGGATGGCAAATAATAGGCCTGCTATAATCGTAATAATTGCCCAAAGAAACCAATCTTTTTGGTAATTGACACCAAACATTGCTGATATAGCGTTACCAGCTACTGCTGTTTGTAAAGCCCACCACCCTAAAGAGACTATAAATATAGTTCCACCTGCTATTAACCTTGCTTGTACATCACCAAAACTATTCTTTGCTATGACTGACGATGGTCTTCCTGTTTTAGCACCTATATATCCGCTAATGGTATTTCCTATCCACTGAAATACAACCATTGCCAACAGTGTAATCCATACAACATGAATCAATTTAAACGATCCCGCTAATGAAGCTCCTACCATAAGAACAGGTATTGTAAACTCTAAACCTCCAAAAATGACTGCAGGAGTGGACCAATGTTGTCGTTGAGACTTTGGAACACTTTCTAAAGGATTATCCGCTTTAGAAAAACTATTATTTTCACTCATAGATTCCCTCCATTAATGACTTATTTATAATTGTAAATTTCTTTTGCTTGCTGCAGAGTTATATATTCATTTTTGATATCTTTTTCTATCAACTTTTTAGTTCTTTTATGTGGATCGCCAAACCCTCCACCGGTTGCTGTTCTTAATATTACTTTATCTCCTTTATTTAATGGATACTGATTATACTTACCAAATGGCCCATCTAATTCACCATTTGATTTCTCTATTAAAAATTCATTATTTGATCCTTCATGTCCACCATCAGCTCCCCAAGTGTTTTGTTTATGATGCCCAAAACTACCTGTAAAGAATTGTCCATCAGTTAATGCTTTATAAGTTCGAATAACACCAGGACCTCCTCGATACTCACCTGCACCTCTACCATCTGTTCTCATACTATATTCTTCCACTTGGACGCCATAAGTAATTTCTGCAATTTCAACAGGTACATTGAATGTTTCTCCATCTGACACACAAAATTGACCAGTATCTCCATCAAAACTATTAGAAGCACCCCATCCCCCTACGGATGGTTCAACAATGAGGAAGTTTCCATCTTTATCTGGATGTTTTCCTCCCATTATTACAACACATACAGACAGTAAATGACCCGCCGTTAATCTGTCAGGAATAACTGGTGCTAATGCTTTCCAAATTGTTTCTGAGCCATATAGCATAGACTCCCAATACATAGAAACTGGTGCAGGACGTTGAGCTGAAATGATTGAACCTTTATCTGTAATAATTTTTAATGGTCTAAAAGCTCCATCATTTACTTCTTGGGATGGATTTGTAATTGCTAAAAAGATTGTCCTAACTGCCGATACTAGTCCTGTATAAGAACTATTAATTGGACCTTGTACTTGTTTAGAGGACCCTCTAAAATCACAAATAAATTCATCTTTTGTGATAGTTAATTTTAATTTAATTGGTATTTGTTCATCTGAAATACCATCATCATCAATTAATTCATCAATTTCATAAATTCCTTGAGGTAATTTTGATATTTCATTTAATGTAGATTTTTCACCTTGATCCAAAAATCGCTCCATACTTTCAAGAATAGATTGCGTTGTATATTTTTTACATAAACCTTGAATACGTTTTTCACCTGTTTTAAGCGAAGCAATTTGCGCTCTCATGTCACCAATTGATAACTCAGGAAAACGAACATTTGATTCAATCACTTTAACTAACGCCTTGTTTTCTGCACCTTTGTCATATAATTTCACGCATGGAAATTGAAGTCCCTCTTGATATACATCAGTAGAATTAGTAGACATTGAACCTGTATCTTTTCCACCTACTTCTGTCCAATGTGCTTTATTAGCAACAAATGCAACCAGTTCACCATCTTGGAAAATTGGTAAAACAAGTCCTACATCACACAAATGTGAACCTCCGCCTTCGTATGGATCATTAATTAAAAATACATCTCCTTCATTAATGTCATCTCCATACGTTTTCAAGGTTTCTTTTACCATGAAAGATAACATACCTATAAAACCTGTAACGCCATTACCAAGTGTTACAAGCTCTCCTTTTTTATTAGTTAAACCACATGCGTAATCTAACACCTCGTATATAATTGGACTCATTGAAGTTCTTGCTAAAGCTATGAACATTTCTTCACCAGTAGAAATTAAAGAATCTTTTATCACTTCATATGTGAATGGATCAGTTTTATAACTCATAATTATCTCCTCCAATATGAATAATCAAGTTTCCATATGAATCTTTAGTGACTGCATCTTTAGAGTTAATCGGTATTGTTGTAGACTTTTCTTCAATAATTGCTGGACCTTCAATTTTTTCTCCGATTGCTAAATAATCTCTATCATAAACTTTTACCTTTTTCCATCCCTCATTCTCAAAGTAGACTTGACGCTCCTCTTTCACTGAATCTCCTTTGGGTACAGTAATCTCTTTAATTGTTGGTTTTTCAATTTTACCTATTACACTAACTTTTAAATTCACTATTTCAGTTCCATTTTCCTCAAGTGCATAAGTATATAATTGTTCGTGCTTTTTATGAAATGCTTGGATTATATCATTAAGATAATTTTCATCCACTTTATCAAATGGCACTGTTACTTCTACAGGATGGTCTTGCCCTTCATATCTCAAGTCCATTAACTTTGTAACTACTATTTGTTGATTATTTACATCTTCATTTTTCAAAGTACTAACTGCTTCATCAACTAATTCCACAAATTTATTGTTAATTTCTTTGTAATTTAAATCTTTAGTATTAGTAAGATGTGTTTGAGCATAATCATGTCTTAAATCAGACATTAACATCCCCCATGAAGCAAACACACTTGAAGTAGAGGGAACTATTACTTTCTTCACGCCTAATTCACGAGCTAAGTCTTGAGAATGCATAGGTCCTCCTCCACCTATAGCAACCATCGTGAAATCACGTGGATCATAACCCTTTCTAACAGATATTAACTTTAATGCATTTAGCATGTTTGAATTCGCTATTTTAACAATTCCCATAGCTGCTTCATCTAGTTCTACATCCAAATGATCAGTAATTGATTCGTGAAATTGTTTTTTGACCTCTTCAATTTTAGTATCTGTATCAAAATTAGAAATATTTAACCTTCCTAATAACAAGTTTGCATCAGTAGTAGTTGGTTCTATTCCACCTTTTCCATATGCTATCGGTCCAGGTTCAGCTCCAGCAGATTTCGGGCCAACTTTAATAGATCCACCTTCATCAAACCAAGCTATAGATCCTCCACCATTTCCAATTTCAACAATATCTACTACAGGTACTTTCATAGGGTAACCAGCATAATTATTCGTTCTTTCCAAATGATAATCAGTTGTAACTTTAACGTTACTGTTTTCAATCAATGAACATTTCGCTGTTGTACCACCTATATCTAAAACAATTAAATTATTCTCTCCAATCATTTCTCCTAACACAGCGGCACCAAATATACCTGAAACTGGACCAGACTCTACCATATTTATGGGCGCTATTTTAGCGTGATCAAAAGTGCTTGTTCCACCGTTTGATTGCATTACATAATTTCTGCTACTTGAACTATTCTCTATAATATTTTTCTCTAAATTAGATAAATACTCATTAGCAATTGGTTTAACATAAGCATTCAACACCGCTGTAGAGGTACGTTCGTATTCTCTCCATTCATTATTCAATTCAGTAGAATAAGTAGTTAAAAATTCAGGGTATTTTTTATTAATATACTGAGCTATTTTCTTTTCATGTTCATTATTTAGATAACTATGTAATAATGAAATAGCTATAACTTCAACATTTTCTTCCTTAAAATAATGAATAATTTCATCAATTTCCTCAACATTCAACTCTTGTATAACTTCACCTTTATAATTCAGACGTTCCGTAACTTCACGGCGAAGATGCCTTTCAACAATTGGAGTTGGTTTTTTATATCTAACATTAAATAAATCTGGTCTATTACCACGTGCAATTTCTAACACATCTCTAAAACCTTTAGTCGTTATAAGACCAGTTTTAACACCTTTCTTTTCAGTTAAAGCATTAATAACAATAGTTGTTCCATGAATAAACATGTCAATGTCTTTTAAATTAATTTTAGCTTGTTCAAGCACATTGAATATCCCAGCCTCAAAATTTTTAGGAGTTGTATCTGCTTTACCTACGATAATATTTCCATCGTTATCTAATGCAACCAAATCTGTAAAAGTACCGCCAATATCTGTTGCAACTCTCATTTCCATTCTCCTTTCAAATTTAAAATATTTTAGGTGTAACTACACTTAATATAACTGCAGGATTTTGAGATTCATTAATATAATAATGATTCAAACTGGAAGGATAATGAATAATCTCACCCTCATGTACAATATGCTTAACATCATCAAGATAAAACGTTAATTCACCCTCGATAATGTAATACATTTCTTCACCATCATGTCTAGAAACTTCACTACAATCATCTGGATAAATAGTAATAATAAAATTCTCTAATTTTCTATTTTCAAAATCACTAGAAACACGTTTGAAATTTTGATGAGATCTATTTATCTTAAATGAATCAATTTCATCTGGAATAACATGAAAATTCGTTTCAATTTTAGGTTTAAAAAATGAAGTAATATCAACATTCAAAGCATCCGCTATTTTATTCAAAGAAGTAATCGCTATAGAAGACTCCCCTCGCTCTACTTGTGATAAAAAACTTGTAGATAAGCCGGTTTGACTACTCATTTGTTTAAGTGTTAATTCCTCTTTCATTCTAAAATACTTAATCATACTCCCGATTTCTTCCATAAAAATAACCTCCCTTTTACAGTATTAGTGTAATTCAGAACAATATAACACAAATAATACTTAATAAAAAGAATTTTCGGAAAATTCTAAATAAAAAAACTAGCCACATAGGTTAAATAGACCGTCTGTGACTAGTTTTATTTATATTATTTTCAATAACTTCTTCTGATGATTTCCACTGAAATAATTCTGAAGCTTCTATTGAACAGGCCAGGACATAACTGTACCAGCCTGCTATATTTCTTCATTTATTGTGATAACGCTAATTTAATATGCGCTAAATGGTGTTCTTCATGCCATGATAATTTCGCTACTTTAAATGCTACTGAAGTTTCTCCGTCATCTTCATGCGTAAATTTACGTTTCAATTGTTCTTCACTTAAGTTTCTACCAATTGCTACAATACGTTCATTCATTCCTTCAAGCATTCTAATTGAACATTCGACTGGTAATTCATTGTCTGGCGTTTCTATCCATTTTTGTTGGTCAAACGCTGGTACAGTTGGCTTTCTATCATCTGTTAATGCGAGTTTTAAACGTTGATACATATTCAACTGTGAATCTGCTATATGATGCACAAGTTGTCTTACTGTCCAACTGCCTTCTCTGTATTTCTTGTTCAATTCTGAAGGGTCTAATTCGTCTACCGTTTCTCTTAAGCGATTTGAATAATTCCCGATTTCATCCAGCCATTGTTGGATATGATCAAATGTTACATGTTCTGGAAACTGTAGTTCACCTATTGGAAACCTTGCATCCATCTTTATCACCTTTTCTCTTTTTATATGAAACATTTTGATTACACTACTAATATTCTCTATTTTAAAGAATTTAAACGTAGTGTCATAAATAGAACCATATTAAAATGGATTTTTATTTAGCCACTGTCCGCCATCCATCGTCATACAAGCTCCATTTATATAACCCGCTTCATCAGAAAAAATATAACGTGCTAATCCAGCAATTTCTTCAGTTTGCCCAAATCTTTTTAAAGGTACACTATTCAGTGATTGTTGTCGTGCTTCTTCTGAAAGTGATAACTTTTTAGAGCCACCTGTATTTTCAATAGGACCCGGTGCAATTGCATTTACTGTGATGCCATATTTAGTTCCCCATTCCACTGCAAGTGTTCTTGTCATAGCGAGCACACCTGCTTTTGCGCTGGCCGAATGGATAACACCAGCACCTGCACCCCATGAATATGTTGCAACCATATTGATGATGCGGCCTTTATGCCCAGTTTTAATCCATTCTTTGCCTACAGCTTGAGAACAATACCATGTGCCATTTAGCACAATATCTATAACGGAATTCCACCCATTAATCGACAAATCTTCAGCTGCACATAAAAAGTTTCCAGCTGCGTTATTAACTAGTCCATCTATTTTCCCAAAAGTCTTAACTGTTTCATCAACTGTATATTGAACTCTTTCTGGGTCTCTAACATCCATATCTATACAAAGGATTTGGCCTTCATACTGCTCAATCTCTTGCTTTGTCTTCTCGAGATTTTCTAATTTACGGCCTGTAATAACGACTTTTGCACCTTCTTCAGCGAATCTTTTCGCCATCCCTTTTCCCATTCCACTACTGCCACCTGTTACAATAATCACTTTATCTTTCATATATACTCTCCTTAGTAATACAAAATATAATTCTTATAGTAAGCGCTTACATATAAGTGTACAACATGTTTTCAGAAAGAACAATTGTAATTCATTATAGCAGTATATTAAAAAAACAGAAGACACTCTTTTATAACCTCAAGAATGTCTTCTTCTATAATTAAAAGAATAAAATGGAGCCATTAGTTTAGTCGATATCCGAAGTGAAACACAAATAAACATTAGAAAAAGATAAGTTAAAAAATAATTAATACGACATAATTGAAAAGTTCAAGAAAACTGGTAACATAAAAGTATATACATGTATATACTTTTATGTTGGGAGTGAATATTATGGAGATATTGAATGTAAAAAAAATAAGAAAAGTAGGGAATAGTAGCGTAATTACCATTCCTAAAAATGTTATGGAAGCTATTAACATTCATGAAGGAGATGCAGTTGAATTTATTGAAGAAGATAATAAAATTTGGTTAAAACCAAGTAAATCAATCAATGAACACGATGATATATTGAAATTAGCAGATGAAATTAGCAATAAGTATGATGATGTCTTCAAAGGGTTAGTTGATAGATGATTAGATATTTAACCGAGAAAGAAATTATTACATTTAATATCTATGTTATTCAAAAGTATAGTCCTAAAGAACCTATAGGTGTAGTCGATGCAACTGCTCTAAATATGTTAGTAAATGCACCGAAACAATATGTGTTTGGTATAGAACAATATCCAACACTTGCGTTGAAAGCGAGCAACTTATTTAGAAATCTTGTGAAAAAAGACGTGTTTTATAATGGAAATAAAAGAACCGCATTTATGTGTTTAAATATCTTTTTAAACTTAAATGGTTATGAGTTAGAAGTTAATACAAAAGAAGCTATAGATTTTACTGTTATGATAGCAACACATGATCTACAAGAAGATGATATTGAACAATGGATCTTAAAGCACATAAAAATAAAGTAAGTTTACTGAAGAAATATTCTCATAGAAAAACACCTTTGCACAATTCATTTTAATATGAATTATACGAAGGTGTTTTTAATTTATTCTCCTGAACCTACTTCTTCGCCATCTTCATCGTATTCTGTAACGACACCGTCTTCGTCAATAATATAAGAACCTGCTAAGTTACCGTCTTTATCTAAGAATGAAAAGCCCCATTCTCCGTCATCATTTTTTTCTGGTTCTTTAAATGTATATTTATCGGTATCTAACTCTTCTCCTTCATAAAATTCTACTTTATCTATCACATTGTCTCGCGTAACTTCTTCATTTTCATCGTCTTCATCCATATCATTGGATTTATTTTCTTCTTTAGTTGTACCATCAAACATTTCTACTACTCTTTCTATTTCTTCATCTGATGCATCATATAATTTCACAACTTTCGGGTTGTTTATAATGCTTTCAGATTCTTTTTGAGACCAATCATCATCTTCCAACCATTTTTTATCATGGAAGTGTGATGGCACATCATAAATTGAAATAGTACCATCATTATTATTTTTATAAACTACTTGCCCAGCAGCTGTAGGCGTACCTGCCAATCGTTGTACCCCTTTAGGATATTTGATAGTATGCTCTTTGTTATATGGATTTAAATATTCGCCTTCTATTGAATCATGGCTTAGTTCTGGTTTCATGCCGCTAGAATTGTCTGAATCTCTATAGCTTGGTAAAGCTGTCAGCCATACTTGGGCATAATATTCATCACTATTCGTATCTTCTTGAGATGTACTACTGTCATTCTTTGTCTCCAAGCTTTTTCCATATTTAATTTTATTTTCTAGCTCTGAAATTTTACTGTTATCTTTATGATTATTATATAAATCCGCAATATTAAAACTTGCGAATGCCTCACTATCTTTCACATCATTATAATCTGAAATAGGAGATTGGGTATATATGTAAACAACTTGGTCTTTATTTATACCTACTATTGTTGCGTAACTACCTTTAGAAGGTGACATTCCATAGAACTTCATACCATCAGGTTTATTCGCCATTTTTCCTAATTCTGGACTTTCCGATAATTCTACTTTATCTACAGAATGTTTTATTTCTTCACCAGATCCAGTTTTTTGTGTATAGCTGCCAGATAATAATTCATCTGCAGTTATGACTTCAGAATCTATTTCAGGTTCTAACAAAGTCATCGCAACACTTTGTGTTTCTGAAATGTTAGTTACTTCTTTATCTGAATTCGATTTAGAAGTTTCATTATTGCTGTTACTATCTTGTGCATTTTGATTCTTTTGTTCGCTTTTTTGTTCATTGTTACTTGAGTCTTTATTCTCAGGTTCATTACCTATACTAATACTACAACCTGCAATTGTTACTGATGACACTAATACAATTCCAAAATAAAATATTTTTTTCATAAAAGGCATCCCCTTTTTTAATTATTAGAAAATATTCACATCTATTGTAACAAAGATAATGGTTGTGAAATGTATAAATCATAATATTTAAAAATTATTAAAGATATGTTTTAGGAGAATCGATGATAAAAAAAGAAGCTGAGACATTTATAAATGCCTCAGCTTATCTTTGGGAATAGGTACTCTAATACCTAGTTTTATGAGTTTGTAATCCTACTTTGAGTAGATACCCAAACAGTAACACGTTTGTTTTGTTTTGTAAATATTTACTAATTTATATTTTATTAAAATACAATTTGAAAATTCTAATCATCTTTGTTAAAGTATTAGGCGTTGTTTTTAATACTAATAAACGAGGAGGTTTATTTTACTTATGGAATCTCAATTGAACGAAAATAAGCCTAAAAAAGGTTATTCACTAGTATTTACAATCAGTTCCGTAATCGTTGCTATAATCGTTTTACTAGGCGCAGTTTTTCCAGTTAAATTTAATGACATTGGTGATAAAGCCACTGCCTGGATAACTGAAACACTTGGCTGGTATTACATGATTGTTGTAATAGCCATGATTTTCTTTTGTATTTTCTTAATGCTAAGTCCAATAGGGAAATTAAAATTAGGGAAACCTCATGAAAAACCAGAATTTAATACTGTTTCATGGTTCGCTATGCTATTCAGTGCTGGTATGGGGATCGGGTTAGTATTCTGGGGAGCAGCTGAACCTATTGCTCACTTCGCTGCACCTCCAAAAGCAGACCCTAAAACTACTGCAGCTTATGCAGAAGCGTTACAATCAGTATTCTTCGATTGGGGCTTCCATGCATGGGGCGTTTATGGTGTAGTAGCTCTAGCATTAGCATATTTCCAATTTAGAAAAGACGAACCAGGATTAATTTCAAAAACATTACGTCCTGTATTTGGAAGATATGTAGATGGACCACTAGGTATTGTGATTGACGTATTATCTGTTATCGCTACTATCGGTGGTGTAGCCGTATCACTTGGTATGGGTGCGTTACAAATTAACGGTGGTTTAAATTATTTATTCGGCGTACCAAATAATATTGCCGTACAATCTATTATCATTATTATTGTAACGATTTTATTCTTAACAAGTGCTTGGTCAGGATTAAATAAAGGAATTCAAATTTTAAGTAACGTAAACATTAGTATTGCAGGTTTATTATTAATCGCTGTACTTATTATCGGACCATCAATACTTATGTTAAATGCATTTACAACTACAACAGGTAACTTCTTACAAACATTCCTACAAAACAGTTTCGACACAGGTATGTTTAATTCACAAAAAGCAGATTGGATGTCTGATTGGACATTCTTCCAATTAGCTTGGTGGATAAGTTGGAGTCCATTCGTTGGGGTGTTTATAGCACGTGTATCAAGAGGACGTACAGTACGTGAATTCATCGGTGGCGTTATGCTTGTACCTGTTCTTATCAGTTTCATATGGTTCAGTGTATTTGGTGTATTAGGTATTGAAACTGCTAAGAAACATCCAGCAATTTTCGATATGCCACCAGAAACAGCATTGTTTGGTGTATTTAATGAAATACCATTAGGATTAATACTATCTATTATTACACTAGCATTAATCGCAACATTCTTTATTACATCAGCAGACTCTGCAACATTCGTATTAGGAATGTTAACGACACGAGGTTCATTAAACCCAAGCTCATTTATAAAAATCGTTTGGGGTGTCGCACAATCACTAATCGCGTTTATACTATTATTCACTGGCGGAGATAACGGACTAAACGCATTACAGAACACCGCCATAATAACCGCATTGCCGTTCTCGGTTATTATTATATTTATGATGATTAGTTTCTATAAAGACGCAAACAGAGAACGTAAATTCCTCGGTCTTACGTTAACGCCAAAAAGAACCCGAGAAAGTCAAAAACTAGCAAACCTCTCAGATCAAGAACTATTAAACTTAATTAAAAACGAAAGAAAACAAGATAGATAATAATAAGAAAAGCTCTTCATTAGTATATAGACTAGTGAAGAGCTTTTTTATATAACAACTATTTCAAAATCGATAATTGTTCAAATTCTTTTGAAATAGCTTTTCCTATTTCAATCGAGCATGTTGCTGCTGGTGATGGTGCATTTAATACATGTAATGAATGCTTACCTTTCTCAAACACAAAATCATCTAGCAATGTTCCATCGCTTAACATAGCTTGGGCCCTTACGCCAGCTTCAATCGGTTCAATATCTTCCTTTCTTAACGATGGAATAAGTTTTTGTGCATTGTTAACGAAAGCACGTTTATTAAATGATCGATAATATTCTCCAAGTGCTTCTTTAATATTTTTTATACCCATCTTATATAACCCAGGAAATTTTAAAATCTCTAATGTTTCTGATTTATCTAATCCAATTTTTTTATAAGCTTCTTTTCTAAGACCTAATACAGCATTAGGTCCGACATCTACCCCGCCATCTATCATATTTGTAAAATGCACGCCTAAAAATGGTAACTCAGGATTTGGAACAGGATATATTAATGTTTGAACATACTTCTCTTTAGATTCATTAAGTTGATAATACTCTCCTCTAAACGGAATAATTTGAATATCTGTATTTACGCCACTCATCCTAGCAATTTTATCACTATATAATCCAGCACAATTTATAATGCTTTTTGATTTGAATTGTTGCTCATAACTATTAAGTACAATTTTATCCTCAGATGTTTTTATCGATGTAACTGGAGTATTAAAATTGATTTCTCCGCCTAATTCTTCAAATAATAATTTGAATTGTTCAGTCACCTTTTTATAGTTTACTATCGCGGTTTCTTGAACTTTTATACCCCCAACTGTTTGAACATAAGGTTCTATTTGGTTTACTTCTTCAGCATTTAATAACGTCACTTGAAGTCCATTTTGTAGTCCTCTTTCATAAAGCGCTCTTAGTCTATCTAACTCATTTTTATCAGTTGCAACAATTACTTTGCCACATTGATTGTAAGGAATATTGTATTCTCTGCAGAAATGAATCATAGATTGTGAACCCTTTTTACTAAATTCTGCTTTATGAGAACCAGGCTTATAATAAATGCCGGAATGGATAACGCCACTATTGTGACCTGTTTGATGTTCAGCAAGATTATTTTCTTTCTCTAGTAAAAGAACATCCAAGTCAGGATTTTGAAGTTTTAAATGATAAGCTGTACTAAAACCTATAATACCGCCACCTATAATTATTACATCCCTTTGCATATAATTCCTCCTAATCACGTATACCGCATGCTTCTGCTACGACTTCAACTATATGTTTGACAGTTACTTGATTGCTTAACCCTTCTCTTTCTACTCCTAATTGCATTTGCATATGACAACCGGGATTTGAAGTGATAATCATATTAGGCTTTGCTTGTTGAACATATTCCATTTTATCATCCAAAATTTTCATAGATTCATCAAAATGTATAATATTATAAATACCAGCCGAACCACAGCATAATGATTGTCCTTCCATATCTACCATATCAAGGTCAGGTACCTTACCTAAGACGCTTTTTGGTGATTTAAATACTTTTTGTACATTTTCTAAATGACAAGATGGTTGATATACAGCTTTGTATGGCATTTTATAATTAAATTCTAATGATAAATCATCCATTATTTCTGAAATATCCCTTACTTTTTTAACAAATTTTACTGCTCTTTGATGCCAATAGCTGCCTTTTTTAAATAACTTGTCATATTCTTTAAGCGATGCACCACAGCCTCCAATCGTATTAACTATATAATCTATATCGGTATCGGCATATGCTGCTATATTCTTTTTAGCCAATTCGATAGTATCATTTGTTTCACCTGCATGATGTTGTAAAGCACCACAACAAGTTTGATTTGGTACTTCATGAACTTCTATATCATGTTGTTTCATAATTTTAATTGCTAAGTTATTGATTCTAGAGAAAAAGGCATCCATAATACACCCTTGGAAAAAGGCAACTTGTGTTTTTGTTTGTGTCTTAGTTTTATTTACTTTTTCATTATCATGGATTTTACGTGTTTTTTTCACATCGGGTAAAGCTAAATTTAACTTACCATACTTTGTTTCTTTTCCTAAAAGATGATTTTTGTTTATTAAGTTTTTAGCACCTAGCTTCTCATAGTAATATAATGCATAATTTATTTTTCGAATGACACCTTTTTTAGGTAAAATATGTTTGAATGTTACATTTCGAGCTAACTTTTCACTTAAGCCCATCTTTTTATCTTCTTTTATGACTTCAACTGCTGACATTAATATATCTCCGTATTGAACATTTGTTGGACATACTGTTTCACATGCTCGACAACCTAAGCATAGATCAATACCTTCACTCATATCTCCGATTGAGACCTTACCTTCAGCAGCCATTTTCACCAGATTAATACGTCCACGCGGAGAATGTTTCTCCTTTTCAAAAGCTATATAAGTTGGACATACTGGTAAGCAATATCCACATTGAACACAGTCAAACGTTGCTTGATAATCTAATTTGTCCACTAATGTATTATTCATTTCGCAACACTAACCTTTCTTCTCCCTTTTCAGGAAATATCTTTCCAGGGTTAAGAATATTCTTAGGGTCTAATGCTTTTTTAATCATTTGTTGATAACGTACCCCCGCTTCACCCATTTCTTTTTTGATAAACGCTTTTTTCATGACGCCAATACCATGTTCCCCCGAGAGCGTCCCACCTAATTCAATCGCATAATTAAAAATTTCTTCCACAGCATCTTCTGTCTTACGTACTTCATTTTCATCTCGCATATTTGTATTAATTGTCGGATGTAAATTACCATCACCTGCATGTCCAAATACAACGATATTTAAATCATATTTAGTTTTAATCTCATCGATTTTCTTAAACATTTCCGGAATTTTACTTAGTGGTACTGTTGCATCTTCTGAAATTTTCGTATAACCACTTTCAACTACTGCAGGTGAGACAAGTTTTCTAACTTGCCATAATTTATCTTCTGCTTCTTTAGATTCAGCAATTTCAACATTTTCAACATCTATTTCTTTTAATGCTTTTTTGATAGTATCCAATTCATCACCTAAATTCTCTGGATTACCATCGACTTCAATTAATAATATAGCTGCTGCATCTCTAGGCAAATCTAATCCTGCATAGTCTTCAACTTTATTTAATGCATTATGATCTAAAATTTCCATTTTCGAAGGTCTGACACCTGATGTTAATATTTTGGATATAGACTTTCCTGCTGTGTATAAATCATCAAATATAATCATCGCTGTTTTTGTATCTAAAGGCTTAGGTATTAAGCGTAACGTAGCTTCAGTAATAATACCTAGTGTACCTTCTGAACCTATTAACAATTTTGTTAAATCATATCCTGTGACATTTTTAATCGTTTGGCCACCAGTGCGTATAACTTCTCCATCTGCCATAACAACTTCTAATCCAATAACATAATCTTTTGTTACACCATATTTTATACCACGCGGACCTCCAGCATTCTCAGCTAAATTACCACCAATTGTGCATACCACTGAAGAAGAAGGATCTGGTGGATACATTAAATTATGCTTTTCTGCTAAAGCATGTATTTTTCCTGTAATCACACCAGGCCTTGTCTTTATGATTAAATCATCAGGATATATTTCAAATTCATCATTCCACTGAGAAAAATCAACTACTATACCACCTTTAACTGGCAAAGCTCCCCCTGACAAACTTGTGCTTGCACCTCTAGCATAAATAGGAATGATATGTTCATCTGCTAATTTCACTACATTTTGGACATCTTCCGTAGATAACACTTGAACTACATAATCCGGCATATATTGACCGAACGATGCATCAAAACCATAAGAAACAAGATCTGAAACATCCATAAGTAATCTGTCCGCGAAAATTTCTCTTAATCTCTGTTCAATCTCCTTGCTTTTCATATTTATCACCTACACCTTTTATCTCCCAATTTTTTGCGCATTGTAACTAAATGTTCTTTCATAGCTTTTTTTGCATTGTATTCGTCTTGATTTTTTATGGCCTGATATATCATTTCATGTTCATGAATTACACTCTCTCTTTTTTCAAGCATACCTATATTTAACTTTAATGAATATGATAAAGCATTTACATGAATATCCTGTAAATTTTCAAATGTTTTGATTATATATTGATTCTTAGTACTTTGAACAATACATTTATGGAAATTATAATCAGGCTCTATGCCTAAAGCATATTCATCTTGATGTGTTTCTATATATTCATGAAAAGCATCTTCTATTAATTGCATATCTTCTTCAGTTCTTCTAAGTGCACAAATACCTGCTGCTTCAACTTCTATAATTGTTCTCATTTCTAAAATATCAAGCAAATCTTTCTCTGAGAATCTACCATAAGCATGCTGCCTAAACGTATCAGAAACGTCATGATTAATAACAAAGCTACCTTTACCTTGAAATGATTCAATATATCCGGCTGAAGCTAGTTTACTCAGTGCTTCTCTTATAGGATATCTACTCACTTCAAATTCTTTAGCTAATACTGACTCTGAAGGTAATTTATCACCAACTTTATAGTTGTCATTTTTAATTCTTTCTACTAATTTATTAAAGATGACTTCTGATAAACGTTTTGAGCTAGCATTTTTCATTTATGTTACGCCTACTTTCCTGAATTTAATATAGTGAACACTCATCAATAATATAACTCCAATAATCCCTACAATACTTGTTATAATTTCAGGGAATATTAACATTACTGCAAATACAATAAATAAAATTCTTTCTAATATATTCAACTTCGTAAATAAATAATTTCCCATACCAGTAACTAACGCATAAATACCTACTAATGAAATTAAAATTGTCACTATTAATTGGCCATAATTCAAACCGCCTGTAGTTGCATCATTTAGTAACAACTCTGGGTGATATACAAGTAAAAATGGAATTATAAATCCTGGTAACGCTAATCTTAATGCAGTCCAAGATGTTTTTACAGGGTCTGCTTTTGCAATACCAGCTCCAGTATAAGCAGCAAGTGCTACAGGTGGTGTTACGTTTGACATCGCTCCAAAATAAAATACAAAGAAGTGTGCTGCTAGAGGTTCTACACCTGCTTGTACTAATGACGGGGCTACTGTAACAGCCACGACAATATAAAGAGCTGTTGAAGGTAAACCAAAACTCAAGACTATACAAGTTACCATTACCATAATTAATATAACTATTAAATGACCGCCTGCTATATCAATAACATTGTAAGCCAGCATAGAGCCAACACCAGTCATTCCAACTGTTGCAATCACTATTCCTACAGAAGCACAAGCTAAAGCAACTTGAATAGAACCTTTGGCTCCGTCTATTAGAGCCTCTAAGAAACTTTTTGGCGTTACCCGATTTGTCTTATCTGTTGTACAGTAAGAAGCGATAATCGAAGAAATTATTCCGGCGAATCCTGCAAATATAGCTGTCTTACCGATTAACAGAGCTACAATAACTACAATAATAGGTAATAATAATGCGCCTCTTTCTTTTAATACTTTACGTACTAAAGGGATATTTTCTTTACTAACTCCTTTTAAACCTTTCTTTTTAGCTTCTGTATCAATTGCCCATATTAAAGCAATATAATAGAATACAGCAGGGATAATACCAGCTAATACAATCGTTGTATAAGGAACACCTAAAAATCCGGCCATTATAAATGCAGCTGCTCCCATAATTGGTGGCATAATCATACCTCCAGTTGAAGCGGCAGCTTCAACTCCACCAGCGAATCGAGGAGTAAGGCCTATATTTTTCATTAATGGAATTGTAAACGATCCAGTTGTTGCCACGTTGGCAACGGCACTACCGTTTAATGATCCAGTTAAGGCACTAGATATAACCGCAACCTGTGCAGGTCCTCCACGGCGTTGACCTGCAATAGCTAAAGCCAAATCATTAAATAACTTGCTTGCGCCACTTACACCCAAAAATGCTCCAAATAAGATGAACAACATAATATATGTAGCAGCAATGGATAAAGTACTACCAAATATACCTTCAGTTGTCATATAAAATCGATATAAAAGTCGATTTAAACTAAAGCCAGAATGTGCAAAATCAATAGGAAAATAATTACCATACAAAGCATAAATTATTGCAAATATACTTAATAAAGGAATAAAAATACCTATTGTTCTTCTTGTTATTTCGAATAATACGATAATAGCTATAACTGCAAAAATATAATCTGTTGTATTTGCATGTGATGCTCGGTCAACATGTAACGTATTATAATTTAGAATGATATATCCAATTCCAAGTAACGCTAAAATTATAAATCCAATATCTATAATAGAAGGATGATGTTTATCAATACCTCTTTTATTCAACGGATATAATAAAAAACCTAATAACACTATCAATAATAAAAATATTGAATTTTGATGAAATGTTTGCAGATTTAAGAAACTTGAAGCTGCTAACACAAATAAAGATAAAATTATAGCCAAACCATTTAGGATGTATTTACTACCACCTTTTAATTCTCTAACAGAATCTACGATTTCTTTTTCTGGTTTATTTTTCATCTTGATGACCCCCTTTGCTTTCTTTTTCTTTAACTTCTTCAGGGATTAATCGATCATCAATTTTGAGACCTTTTTCTTTATAATAACGGTATGCACCTTCATGCAATGGAGTATTTAAACCATTTAGTGCAGTTTCCAACTTCATTTCTTTCGCAGAGTTATGTACATCAATCATAAAATCTCGATTTTCGTGCAACATTTTAGTTAAATTATAAACCATGTCTGCGTCCATTTCTTTAGTCGTAACTAAAATATTAGGTTGTGCAATTGTTTGAATATCCTTCTTTTGCTTAGGATATGTTCCTTTTTTTATTGTATAGCGATACCAAGTATCCACTTGACTGTTAATTTGTTCCATTTGCTTATCTGTCACTTCTAAAATAGTAGCATTTACCCCTGAAGCATACATATCAGTAATCGATGATACAGGTACACCTGCAGGTAACGAACCTCCATCAAGCCTGCCATCTCTCATAGAAGAAATCGTTTCTTCATATCCCAAATATTCAGGAGATATATCTTTTTTTGATTGGCCAATACCTTTCATCATCATTAAAGTTGATTGTTCAGTACCACTGGCTCTAGGACCTACTGAGAAAGAACTTCCTTTAATATCAGCAATTGTGCCAGTTTCCACTTCGCTATTTTTTAATACAAAATGTTCAACATTAGGCCAAATCATGCTCATTGAACGTAAGGAATCATACTTTTCTCCTTTATAAATTCCTGTTCCTTGAGATGCTTGAGTAGAAATCAAACCTTGTAAAATTGAAAAGTCAGCTTCATTCTTTTTCATTAAATCAATATTTTCTACAGAACCTGCAGAAGATTGACCATTAAATTTAGTATTTTGACTTCGATAATGCTTAGTCCATAACTGTCCCATGCCAACACCTATAGGATAATAGGTACCCCCTGTTGACGCTGTCGCAATGTTATATGTTTTCTTTTTCTCAAAATTACAACCTGCCAATATAACAACTAAACATACTAGTAAACTGATCAAGCGAAACTTCATACTATATCCCCCCTAATTATAAATAAAGCGCTTTCACTTGTATTACAAGTTTATATTTCAGAGTTACATTTTTCAACATATTTCTGAATATTTTTTCAATTAATTGTATAAATAGGTGGTGTTAACCCCTTTATTATATGAATTGAATTATAAATTTCTCTTTTTATTTTCTTTTAAATATTTGCATTAAACAACCATCTCAACGCTCTCGCTGCCTATTTGTACAACAATAGGAAAATAAATACAGTTAGGAATTATTTTTATTCAATTAGGGAAAATATGACAAATTTTCAATTTTTACCTTTATAATGAAGTTAATTCAAAAGTAAAGGAGGTACTTGAAATGGGTATCGCTGAAGTAGTAGGTGGAATTGTAGACCTAGTAAAAACTATCATTGAAAAATTCGCTTAATAACTAGTTTTTCTTTTAACATTATATAAAAGAGGAGATCATTAGTTGGGTTTATGATCTTCTCTTTTTTTATTATCAACTTTAAATTAATTGTATAAATTCTGCTTTAACTATTTTTATGCCTATTTGTACAACAATAGGGAAATAATTACAGTTAGGCATGTTTTTTGCTCAATTAGGGAAAAATGACAAATTTTCAATTTTTACGTTTATACTAAAGTTAATTCAAAAAGAAAAGGAGGTCCTTCAAATGGGTATCGCTGAAATCGTAGGTGGAATTGTAGATATTATTAAAACTATCATTAACAAATTCGCTTAATAACTAGCTTTTCTTTTAACATTATAAAAAAGAGGAAATCATCAGTTGGGTTGATGATTTCCTCTTTTTCTTTCTTATTTATTTTAACTTAAAATTAATTGAGTAAGCTCTGCTGACGTAATATTACCAAAGTAATATTTTAAGTTTATTTCATCTAACGCTTTAATAAGTTCTGCTTTGACTACTTTTGTGCCTATTAATGCTTCTTCTACTTCTGTAATATCTCCTTGTCCAAAGAAATCTCCGTAAATTCGACATTTGGCAATTCGATTTTGTTCTATGGATAATGTTATGTCGACTGTGCCACAATTGAATCGGTCACTGCGATTATATTCATATTTAGGTGAACGTCCGTAGTTCCAATCCCAGTTTTTATATTTTTTCGCTGCAAGTTCATCAATTGCATCCCAATCTTCTGCGCTTAATTCATATCGTTTCGCTTCTTTAATATCATCAATACCCATAATCTGTTCGACCATTAAATTTTTAAATTCGTCTATCGTAACATTTTGATATTTTTCATCTAAGTAATCACGAATATTGCCAACGCGAGCACGTACGGATTTTATACCTTTAGATTCAATTTTTTTACGATTTGGTTTAAGTACATTTACCATTGGCTCATAATCGACATCTAATAATAAAGAATAGCCGCCATATATACGATTGTTAATAAGCGTCATAGCTGCTCCTGATACTTTTTTATCATGAATTGCTAAATCATTACGCCCGCTTTGAATCACTTCTGTAGCTCCTAAATTATGTAGGGCATCGATTGCTGGCTCGTAAAACCTCTGAAAATCTCCATAAATAGAAGTATCTTTTTCAAGAATACAGCACATATTTACAGCACCACGATCAACATATACTGCGCCTCCCCCTGTATCTCGGCGGACAACTTGTATATCATGTTCGTCTACATAATCTTGATTAATTTCTATAGCTGTATTTTGGAAACGGCCAATCTCGACTTTCGGATCACAGTAATATGGAAACAAAATATCATCATCCAAGAAAATATTCTGACTTACATAAACTTGCATTGCTAAGGCTATTGCGCCGTCTGCAATATATTCTCCATTACGAATAGGTTCAATTAAATACATATCATCACTCCTAATTTTGTAAGATTTGTTGTGCATCTGTTATTAAAGTAGAAATGTCTTCTGTTAAATGTATCGTTCTATCTTCTATATTTTTAGGAATGCGATACGCTTTTTTGTTTAAAGTCATATAAACTGCATTTTCGTTATGACGTGTCATACGTTGGAAAGGATGTTTCACAAATTGAGGTGTTGTGTAACCAATGCCAATTTCTATATAAAGAACTTTGTCATCTTGATGTTTTTCTAAAAATGCATTATACCGATCTAACTGTGCATGAAAGTCAGCATCTTCTACCATACCTACTTGTGCTTTACGTTTATTTATTTCCATAGGTGCATCACATTTCGGACAATGTGGAATGAGGTCCCAAGGGATTTTCATATCTTCTTGTTGTTCTACCATTTGTCTAATTGCATCATCATCTCGATACGTTTGAGCATGACAGTGTTGACTACATTGCCATAAAATATATTTACCTTGGATGTGGAACACTTTACCCATATCATATTCAGCTATATCAAAAGCATTATCCGCATTAGTTGTTATAATATGGTGTTCTTTACCTTTAAGCATTTCTTTTAATGCAATATATGACTTACCTACAGGTTGATCTATATAATTTAATTTTACAAATCGACTTTCAAAAGCCCAATATTCTTGCCAACTTTCAAAAGGATGTAAACTCGCTTGTAACATATCAAAAAATCCATACTTTTCGATAAAGTCTGGAAAGTTCTTTGTAAAACGATCGCCAATATACGTGAAGCCATCAGAAGCTGACATACCAGCACCAATACCAACTACGACCGCATCCGCTTCTTTAAAAGCTTGAGCAATTACTTCAGCTTGGGTATTGTCGGTTTGGTTCAATGTTAATGCATCCCATGTTTCTTTATTCATGTTGACTGAGTGCCTCCTTGTATAATTGGAAATCTTTATCTTTAAAAACATTAAAAATAACTTTTATAGGTGAATTTGTTTCGTTTAAATAATTTAACGTTGTTTCTATTGCAATTTTTGCCGCCTCTTCTTGTGGAAATCCAAATACACCAGTTGAAATACAGCAGAATGCTAAATGCTTCAATCCATTTTCATCAGCCAGTTTTAAACAACTTCGATATGATTTCGCAAGCAAGTCTTTATTCATTTGTGAGACAGGTTTTCTTTGAACTTGTGGTCCTACTGTATGAATCACATATTGGGACGGTAAATTATATGATGACGTAATTTTAGCTTTACCTACGCCTTCTTTTTTACCTTGTTTTTTAATAATTTCATCGCATGCTAAACGAAGCTGTACGCCAGCTTTTGTATGAATAATATTATCAATACAATTATGGTTAGCCTGCATACAACCTAAGAACTTACTATTAGCAGCATTCACAATACCATCTACTGCTAATGTAGTGATATCACCTTGCCATAAATAAATATTTCGGTTTAATTCTGGCTCCAAATCTTCAATATATGTTACATGCTTTTGGTTAATTTCTGATAAATAAGCATCTTGTACTTGGATAAAAGCATCGTCTATTGGTTTAGGGGGACGAACATTTTGGAGTCCGCGATACAGCTCCCACTTACTTCGTCCCTCATCAACAATAGGGTTGTCTCCATGTGCTTCATTCCATAAATAAGCTGTGAGATAAGCGAGTCTCTCATCTTGTGTTTGTTTCATTTATGCCTCAGGTAATGCGTTAAATGCAGTTTCGTCTACATTTTCTAATTTAACTAACCAATTTTCTTCAGGTTTTTCAGAGTTTAAAATTGTTGGCTCATCTTCAGCTTTTTTATTACGTTCCACGATTGTACCTGCTAATGGAGATTGTACATCTAACACTGTTTTAGATGCTTCAATACTTACAATTTCATCATCTACATTTATGTCGTCTGGTCCCATAAATTCTACATAACCTACAGTTCCAATATCATCTTGTAACTCCGGTGTCATTCTAAAAACATATTGATTATTTACTTTTTCTACCCATAAGTAATTCGCTAATTTTTTCATTAAAAATCTTCCTTTCATTTATAAATATATTTCTGATAATAACTCTAAAGTTCTACATCTCTGTTTAATTCCTGGATGTAATGGTACTAATAAGACTTCATTTGCTTGGAAATCTTCGACAAGTCGATCTACTTTAAGTTTAACTTGTTCTTTCGTCCCTACAATAACACGTGCACGATGTTGTTCAATCAAACGTCGATCTCGTTCACTTAATTTATATGATTTAGCAGTTTCAATAGATGGAAATCGACTGAATTCAGCAAACTGTTTTTTGCCTAGTAACCATACATCTAATGATTGTAACAAGTCTTCAGCTTCTTGTTCAGTATCTGTAACAATAACAAATGTTGTTATCATAACAGTGGGGCTCATATTTAATGATGTGCGATTAAAAGCTTTGCGATAAGTATCGACACTTTCTTTTGCACTATCAATTTGAGCTTGATTAGGTAATAAAAACGTACCTAACGTCAAGCCTATTCCTTGCTCAGCTGCAATCTGAGCTGATTCAGCACTTGTACAAAGTAGCCACATATCCGAATGATGAGATAAATGAGGTTGAGCAATTAATCCTTTATAGCGCTGACTTTCATCTTGATTCGTAATATAATGACGTATATCTTTGATGCTTTGCTCATAATCTAGGAGGTCTGTTTTACCTTCATTCAAAGCACGTTTAACAATCGCAGTTCCTAAATTGCTACCAATGCCTAAATCCGTTCTATTTGGAAACAAACCTTCTAACAATCTAAAGTTCTCTGCTATTTTATACGGGCTATAATGTGGTAACATAACTCCACCAGAGCCTAATTTAATTCGCTTTGTTTCTGATAATAAATGCATCATCATTAATTCAGGACTACTGCAGGCAAACGCTGGCACATCGTGATGCTCTGTTAACCAAAATCTCTTAAAGTTAAGCTTGTCTGCTAACTTAGCCAGTTTCACAGTATCTTGCAAAGCTTCTTCAGCGCTTTTCCCTTCATCTATCACAGCGTAATCCAATACACTTAATTCAACCAAACCATCATCTCCAAGATTACTTACATCACTGCTAAAATCATGTTCGACTATATTATGCATGATGATGTATGAAATATCACATTTATTGCTTAATCCCTTTTTGTCCAATATATATTATAACTTTTTTATCAGTATTTTGTTAACCATTTATGCAATTA
Organism: Mammaliicoccus sp. C-M13; assembly: GCF_022386845.1. NCBI lineage: Bacteria > Bacillati > Bacillota > Bacilli > Caryophanales > Staphylococcaceae > Mammaliicoccus > Mammaliicoccus sp. C-M13. The sequence goes on from NZ_JAJNHQ010000004.1 coordinate 119,082, forward strand.
TTAAATTTCCAGCATATAAATATTCATTTAGCTATTTGTTTATTGATTATTAAATTTTTCAATGTTAATTTGAAAGTAATGAAAAGCGCGAAAGAGGATGTTATAACATGAATAAATACTCACCTTTATTAGAATCACTTCAATTGCCTAATGGCGTTGTATTATCAAACCGTTTTGTACTTTCACCGATGACAACAAATTCATCTACTAAAGAAGGTCATATTACAGAAGAAGATTTAAATTACGCCAAAAGACGTGCAGATTCAGCACCTTTGCAAGTAACTGGCGCAGCATACATAGAACCTTACGGACAATTATTTGAATATGGATTTAATATTTCTGACGATGCTTGTATACCGGGGTTAACTAAAGTTGCTAAAGCAATGAAAGGTTCAGGCAATAAAGCTATTTTACAACTTGCACACGCAGGTCGTTTTTCTAATCATGCTATTTTAAAATATGGACAAGTTTATGGCCCAAGCCCAATGTCATTAAATTCACCTATTAAACATGAAGTACTAGAAATGTCAGTTTCTAAAATAAATGAAGTAATACAACAATATGCTGACGCAACTTCGCGTGCTATTCAAGCAGGATTTGATGGTGTCGAAATATCTATAGCACAACGTTTACTTATACAGACATTCTTTTCTACATTCTCAAATGAACGAACAGATCAATATGGAAGAAACACATTAGAAAACAGAGCAAGATTCGGATTGGAAGTCATGGAAGCTGTCCAAAAAGTAATCGATAAAGAAGCACCTGATGATTTTATTTTCGGTTATAGAGCGACTCCTGAAGAAACACGAGGAGATAAACTTGGTTATACAATCGATGAATTTAACCAACATTTAGACTGGGTATTAGAAGTTGCAAACATTCATTATTTAGCTATCGCTAGTTGGGGGCGTCATATTTACCAAAATACAACGCGCACACCTGGTAAATATTTTGGCAAAAGAGTAAATCAAGTCGTATATGAACATTTAAATGGAAGAATACCACTTATCGTTAGTGGAGGTATCAATTCTCCAGAAACAGCTTTAGATGCACTCCAAAATGCAGATATGGTCGGAATGTCTTCACCTTTCGTTACAGAACCTGATTTTGTTCATAAATTAAAAGAAGGCAGGCTCGAAGAAATTAATTTAAATGTAACATCAGAAGAACTTGTATCATTAGCAATTCCAAAAGCAGCTTTTAAAGACATCGTACGCATGATGGATTATGGGGAAGGTCTAGAAAAGAAAGCACGAGACGAATTACGAAAATTAGAAAAGAATTATGATGACTAAATTTCCTTAACAAAAGCTCCTAACCCGTTAAATAAAGTTTAACGAATTAGGAGCTTTTTTGAAAAATAGAGTTTCTTGCCCTCTTATATTCCCCATTTTATTAATGAACTTGAATATGTCAAACCACCGCCAAAGCCAAATAACAGTATTGTTTCGCCTTTTTTAATATCTCCTCTGTCTACTGCATCATCTATAGCAAGTGGTATCGTAGCTGAAGATGTATTGCCGTAATAAACTAGACTATGTAGCGTTTGTTCAAATGGATATTCACTTCTCTTACAGATGTTCTGTATCATTTTCAAGTTTGCACTGTGTGGTACAAACCAATCTACATCTTTCAATTCTACATTTGCTTTTTCAGCTACTTTTTCTATTTCTCTTGGTACCATTTTAATTGCCCATTTATACACTTCTTTACCATTTTGATTTACAAAACCGATTTGTTCTAAATCTTTTCCGAACATCGTTTTACTTACATCTGTACAGTATAAACTTTCAGCTAATTTTCCTTCTGAGCCACTTGTGGAGGTGATAAAACTTGATTCTTCATCATTTTCTATTAAAAATGCACCCGCGCCATCACCAAATAAAACACACGTATTACGGTCAGAATAATCAGTGATTTTAGATAAAACTTCACCTGCAACGACAATAATTTTATTGTACATACCTGATGATATATATGCATTTGCCATATTAATACCATATACAAATCCTGCGCACGCTGCATTAACATCTATTGCAGCAGCATTTTCAAGACCTAGTCTACCTTGTACATATGAAGCTACACTTGGCGTTCTATAGTCCGGTGTTAAAGTTGAGACAATTATTAAATCCACATCGCTAATGTCTTTATTATATTTCTTTTCTAAATTTTTAATAGCTTCATAACATAAATCAGATGTAAATTCGTCATCTGCTGCTATACGTCGTTCTTTAATACCTGTACGTGAAATAATCCAATCGTCACTTGTTTCAACTAGTTGTTCCATATCTTCGTTTGTTAATACTTTTGATGGCTTATATGAGCCAACAGCTGTAATTTTTGCATGAGTCATCTTTTCCCCACCTCATCTTGATAGAATTCTTATTTTCTTTTTAAAATAATACTTTTGTTATTCATTAAATGATGTGAACTACTTTTTTTATTATCGTACTATAAACAACTATACTCCTAGATTTTAAATTAATAAATGGTCATATTATATATTTTTTGTGTATAAAGTATGTTATTTGGTTTTTTCTTTTGCTCTGAATATGATTAAATCAGGATAATACGGGAATTAATAAATGGTCATATAAGTTTAAGGAGGTCACCTTATGAAGGCTATAACAGTTGGATTGATTCCTTCTCCAGATATGCCAAATAAATTAATTGATAAAGTAATCAATCAACTAGAGGAAACTTTCAAATCTAATATAGATTCAAACGTGGATTGGCACTTTGAACAGGAAGTAGCTCCTATGATTGGCACATCTGAGCATATGGATGAAACACTCGATTTAATAAAAGATAAAAAAGATCAAAACAATTGGGATTATGTTATTTGTGTCACTGATTTACCGAGTATTTCTGGTAAAAAAGCAGTCGTATGTGATATAAACACAGACACACATTCAGCATTTCTTTCTTTACCAGCTCTTGGTGTAATTAATTTAAAGAAGAAATTGAAAAGCTTTCTAGCTTTTGTGCTTAATTACATGTATCGCAAAGAAGACGATGTTGATTTATTAAAAAATAAAGGATTTAAATTTGCCAAAATATCTAAAGTAACACCTAATGAGGACAATTCAACCCAAACTGTACGAATTATAATAGAATCTGCTGCTATAGGTTGGATTCATATTATTGCTGGGATGACTTATGCTAATGAACCATGGTCAGCAATAGGTGATTTCAAAAAGATTATATCTGTTTCATTTGCGACAGGTACGTATGTGTCTATTTTTTCAACGCCTTGGGATTTAAGTATTTCATATGATTATTGGCGTTTTATTTTATTAACGCTTTTATCTTTAATAGGGATGACTGCATGGTTAATTTATTCTTATAAGCTTTGGGAGCATCCTTCTACAAAAACACAAAGGATTTATCGAAATGCTTATAATTTAACAACATTTATGACGGTAAGCTCGATTACTATATTTCACTACCTTTTACTTTTTGTGTTACTCGGAATAAGTGCGTTACTTTTCGTGCCACCTGAGTTATTTACATCATGGACTTCTTTAAATAGCATACACCCAACTTTCATAGACTATGTTAATTTAATTTGGTTCATTACTTCACTAGGCTTTTTAGCAGGAGCTTTAGGTTCAACAGTTGAGAATGCTGAAAAAATTCGTCGCGTAACGTATTCTTACAGACAATACTATCGTTACGAATACATTTCTCAAAGTCAAAGTGAAGATGATAAAGAAAATGAAGAACAATATGAAGGTGAAAAACAATCGCATAGAAAGGAGGAGAAATAAGATGACTAAAAATAAAATAGTCGTAGGTATAGTTGCAGCCCCTGGCCTCCCTGAAAATTTAGCTTATCAACTTGAAAATGAACTACCTGAAACTTTATCTAAATATATAAATTCAGATGTTGAATGGAAAATTAGTTTAACAATCGATCCTTTAACGGGTTCAGCAGAATCTGTTGAACGAATCTATGAAAAAACAAATGACTACAATCATTCTAATGAATGGGCTTATACGATATGTATAACCGATTTACCAGTCTTTCAAGAAAAATATGTTGTAGCTGTCGATATTAATAAAGACACTGGTACAAGTCTTATTTCTCTCCCTTCATACGGTTGGAGACCAATGAAAAAAAGAGCGAAACATACTATCGTTGGCATTATTAAAGAAGTAAATGAGTACAAACATAAAAATAAAAATAAAGAATCAGAAACAAGCCATGAATTGATGAATAGCCAATTTCCTTTATCATCTCTTAAACGTACATCACACTATATAGAAAATACTAAATCAGAACACGTTCAATATTTAGTATCCAATAAAACATTTGGGGCATTTAGATTAATAAGTGGTATGACTTTTGCGAACAACCCGCTCAATATGATGTCTAGTTTAAGTAGTGTTGTGGCAATAGCTTTTACAACTGGAGCATTCGGTATCGTTTTTACAACAATGTGGAATTTAAGTTATGTTTATACAGAGTGGCGATTATTTTGTATGACGATTGTTGCAGTTTTAGGTATGATGATTTGGACAATTGTAGCACATCGTTTGTGGGAGCCTATTAAACAAAGTGAAGATCGTCGCATTACGAGATTGTATAATTTTACAACGGTTTCTACTTTAGCAATTTCATTGATTATTTATTATGTGACGTTATTGATTTTATTCTTAGTAGCCGCCCTTGTGATTTTACCGCCTGATTATCTCGGTCAAACATTGAAGATGGGCAGATCAGCAGACTTCATAACTTTCTTTAACCTTGCATGGTTCGCAGCATCAATTTCTACTGTTGCCGGAGCAATTGGCGCAGGCTTAAATAATGAAGAATTAATACTCGAAAGTACTTATGGCTATAGACAAAAAATGCGTTACAAACGCATCAAAGAATTACGAGAAGAAAAAGAACAACAAGAAGCTGAAATCGAAGAAGAAGACAAAGCAGAGCAACAAGAAAAAAAACAAGACAATAAAGATCAAACAGTCTATAACACGGATAAAAATCAAGAGAAATAAGACTACCCGTATCAGTACGGTCAGACAACCCTTAGACTCCCTCCATGTAAATTCGTCTATAAATATTAAAATTGTCTCACGTGAAACAGAAATATAAAAAAAAGCCTTAGCTTAAAACCTAATTACATTAGTAGGTTTATAGCTAAGGCTTTTTATGAATTTGATAAATGAATTAATTTATCAGCGTTATCTGTGAAGATACCATCTATTCCCCAATTTGCGAGTTGATTCGCACGGGATGCTTTATTAACAGTCCAAACGTTAATTTCATATCCTGCTTCTTTAATCACACTTATTTTAGATTGCGTTAACTGAGATGAATCTTGAACATTAACAGTTTTAGAATGACAATAATCTAAAATTGTTCTCCAGTCTTCTCTGAAAGATGTTGTCCAGAATAAACAAGCTCGTTTATATTCCGGCATTATTTCATGCGATAACTTGATTAATACAAAATTAAAACTTGAAATAAGAACTTCAAGATTAGAGTTTAACTGAGCTAACTTTTCTTTAACTTGTTTAACCATACTATTGGAAAGTGCAGTTCCATTTGGTCCAGTTACACCTTTTAATTCTACATTCAAATTCATATTATATTCATTTGCTATTTCAATCACATCGTCAAATGTTGGCAAAACTTCATCTTTGAATTTCGAACTATACCAAGATCCGGCAGATGCAGTTTTAATGTCACTATAATTATATTGAGTTATTTCCCCGGTCATATTTGTCGTACGATCTAAATAATCATCATGAATAATAATTAATTGTTCATCTTTCGTAATGGCTACATCAAGTTCCAACCATTTTACATCCTCAATTTCGGATGCTGCTTTGAAAGATGCAATCGTATTTTCTGGAGCTTTACTAGGCAGCCCTCTATGTCCATAAACGGTAAGCATATCTTCACTCCTTAACTATATTGAAGGTTTTATTAATCTACTACCCTCTTTTTTTGTATTTTAGATATAAAGAACGTCCAACACAAGAAATATGAGTCTCTTGTAAAGGTCATTCTATTAGTTGATTAGCGGTTTAAAGCAAGTTAAGTATTTTAACAACATCTTAATATTAATTTAACATCCCATTGCTATAATTCGAAGTAATTATACATAGGAGGTTCTTAAAAGATGAAAAGTGGAAGTTTGTTAAAGTTTGTCACAGCAAGTACAGCAAGTGTTATGTTACTCTTACCTGGTTCACAATATGCAGATGCAAGTGGAGCGGGAAAAGCACCTGAGCAAAACAGTTCCCAAGCCCAAAGTAATCAATCTATCAAGATTATGCAAGAAAAACCTCAAGTAGCGCCCGTGCCTACAAATAACAACCCAAATCGTATAATCGCTAATTTTAATGGTGATACAAGAACACAAATGGGTTTTAGTTGGTACACGACAAATAAGTTTAATGATGCAAAAGTATGGATATCAGAAACGGGAGATTTTAGTGACGCGCAAGTAGTTAATTCAAAGCCTAAAAAAGTAAATTCTAAATATGTCGAACGAGATAAAAACGGGAATTTCATTTTTGCTGATGTAGAGAAAGACGATGAAGGCGAAATTATTAAAGATAGTAATGGTAAAGAAAAAATTAATGGCTATTATACTGATGAGAATGCTAGCGGTGCGGAATGGACTAGCGGTGATAAACACGGTAAGTCTGAATTAACTACCGTTCCAGAGTATACATATAAAGCTAAAGCTCAAAATTTAAAGCCGAATACAAAATACTATTATAAAGTTGGTAGTGCGAGTGGTCCACAAAGTGAAGTTGGTCAATTCAAAACATCTGGTAACAGTGGTGATGAATTTAAATTCGTACAGTATACTGATACACAAAATGCTTACTGGAATGAACATGTAAGAAACGAAGCTCAATTCGGTGCTGATACAATTCAACAAGCAATTCAAACAGCAGGAGATCCAAATTTTGCATTACACACAGGTGATTTTGTTGAAACTGCTGAAGTTGAAGATGAATGGGTAGATTTATACGAGCGCTCAAGACCTTCATTTTTATCTGTTCCAGTCGCTTCTGCTCCAGGAAACCACGATGAATATGCTTTAAGTGAAGACGATGACAAATTATTAGGTCAATTTAACAAACACATGAACGTGCCAAAAGAAAATAATGCAGTAAATGGTGGTTCTTATTACTCATTTGATTACAACGGTGCACACATGGTTGTAGCAAATACAAATGACAACAAAAAATCTAAAGATAATCCTGATGAAAAAGCAATCGGCAAAGAACAAATGGATTGGATTAAAAAAGATATTAAGCAAGCAAAACAAAACGGTGCAAAATGGATTATTTTAAACCTGCATAAACCAATGTATTCAAAATCTTATCATGCACTATCCGATGAAGATGTTAATAAAATTAGAAATGAACTGACAAAAGAGATTGATGAATTAGATGTGGATTTAGTGTTACAAGGTCACGATCATGTTTTATCACGAACTAAACCATTGGAGCATACTTCTACTAAAAATAGCTTTGTAAACGCAAAACCTGAAGATGCACCACAAGTTTTAGGAAAAGACCATGTAGAATATTATGATAATCCAAATGGTTCAGTCTATGTGTTGCCAAACACAGGTGGTACAAAAGCTTATGATGCTATTTATGATCGTTCATTAGAACACATCAAAAAAGTACGTCCTGAATTAGGAGATTTAACACAACAACAATTAGATCATTACAACAGCTTGTTCGCACTTGGCAATCAACCACATAAATCTAAAGCTTTTGATACTAGTCATGAAAATAATCGCGATTCATCCGAGCAAAACTTCTCAGTTTACGAAGTATCAGGAAACAAACTTAAAGTGAAAATTTATCAACTATACGGAGATATTAGCAAAGGAGAACAACGTGAAGTAAAATTAGTCGACGAATTTGGTATTTTGAAAAATAAGCAAAATAAATAGTTATGAATGAATTGGGAGTGGGACAGAAATCTTATTTTGATAAAAAGATTTCGTAATCCCACCCCCTTATACATAAAGGAGTTTATTTATGAAAGCAATATTCAAATACATTTTTCTTACAGTTAGCATCGTCGTTTTTACCGTCGGTTGTAGTAGCCAAAGCCAATCTCAACAACACGTTAAATCAGCACATACAACTAAAGCCCAAAAAACAGATATTAATTCATCAGATAAGAAAAAAATTAAAAAATCTATCATGAAATCATTAGATAAATATGCTCAAGAACAATCTTTAGCAATCTCTAATCGTTATTTGAGCTTCGGTGATTATGCTACTGGTGATGCATATACACTTACAGATGATGGTGAAATTCAAGTTAGTGATAAAGGCAAACCAGGCAAAAAAGCATTTGATATACACAATGTTGTTGGGGCTGTCTCATATCATTCAAGTAATGGCACAACTGGGTTTGATAAAGCAGCAGAAAATTTATCTAATATTGAAGGCTATCAAAATGTAGCAAATATGAATAAGCCTATTACAAAATATTTGTTTGCTGATAATGGTAAAGTTTATGCACACACATTTAATTCAGAAGATGACATTACTCTTTCAACAGGGTTCGCAGCAAAAGATCATAATGACAAAGATCCAAACTTAAAACCTAACTTCATTTTCAAAGAAGTAAAAAATGAGACCTTAACAGAAGGTTGGAAAAAAATTCTAAATAATAAATGATATTAAAAGGAATTTTTACACTTTATCACTCATATAAAAAGCTTATCTTTTGGTCGTAACCAATAAGATAAGCTTTTTACTGTTTTATTCAATTGTTTTTGTTTCTGATAGCTTCTTATACCAATATGCGCTTTTCTTTGGATATCTTTCTTGTGTATCAAAGTCTACGTAGAATAATCCATATCTTTTTTCATAACCGTTTGACCAAGAGAACACATCCATTAATGACCAGATAAAATACCCTTTAACATTTGCACCATCTGCTATAGCGTCTGATATTACTTCTAAATGTTTCTTAACATAATCAATACGAGCATCATCATAAACTGTATTATCTTCAAATTTATCTTTATACCCTAGACCATTTTCAGTAATATAAATTTTCTTATAGTTTGGGTAATCTGCTTTCACTCTCATAATTTGATCATAAAGTCCTTTAGGGTATATCATCCAATCCCAATCCGTGCGTGGTACATCTACATCAAACTCACGTTGCCCTATACCTTTAAGTTGATATTTAGATCCACCTTTATTGCCTTTCGAATTATGTGTAATTTCAGATTCACCGTCAAATGCTTTCATCCAATCACTCATATAATAATTGATACCTAAGAAGTCATTTAAGTCTTTTGAATCATTTAATATTTTTAAATCTTCATCGCGAATATCAAGTTTTCCTCCATTGACTTCAAGTATGTGCTGAACACCTTGCATTGTTTTGTCTGAGTACTCGCCCAAGTATGTTGCATCTAAAATAAATTTATTATGGATAATATCTTCAAGTTCCGCTGCTCTCACATCTTCAGGGTTACTTGGATCATATGGATATTTAGTAGGAAGTGCATGAACAATACCAATTTCTCCTTTATACCCTTTTTCTTTAAATATTTTAATTGCTCTTGCGTGCGCTATCATCATATTGTGATGAGATTGAAATACTTTTTCGAAATCATATTTAATACCTGGAGGGAATTTACCTACTAAGTATTGACCATCTCCTATAGGTCCAATTTCATTAAATGTAGTCCAATAATTCACTTCTTCAAATTCATTAAAGCAAAAATCTGCATATTCAACGAAATAATCAATATTTTGACGGTTTAAAAAGTCTCCGTCAGAATGTAACGTTTCAGGTGTATCAAAGTGATGAAGCGTTACAAATGGTTCTACATTTCTTTTTTGACATTCTTTAAATAAATTATGATAATATTCAACACCTTTAGAATTCACTTCACCGTATCCATCTGGAAAAATTCTTGACCATGCTATCGAAATTCTAATTCCATTAACTCCAAATTTTTCACTAAGCTCTAAATCTACTGGATAACGATTATAAAAATCACTTGCTGGCTCTGCCGTATACCAATAATTCTCTTCTAAATAAGTGTCCCAAGCTACTCTTCCTTTTCCATCTGTTTGAGTTGCTCCTTCAGCTTGATATGCTGCAGTTGCGCCACCAAAAATAAAATCCTCAGGTAATTTTTTCATATATATCTCTATTCCCTTCTAATTATTGAATTGATTTTTTACAAACTCTAATGCGCCTTTACCATCACGCGTTAATTTAATGTATTCTGCACCTTCTGTTTTTGCTAATTTAAGACCTAATCTATCAACGTCCTGTTTAATATCTTCGTAGTTTGAAGCTACTTGTGGTGCAAGAACGATTAAATCATAGTCTTTCATAATGTCCATATGAGCACCATAACTTCCAGCTGCTGCCGTAACGTGTGCTCCAAATTCTTTAGCTGCTTTGTTTAAAGCGTTAGCAAGTAATCCACTCGTACCGCCACCTGCGCATAATACTAATACGTTTTTGGCTTCATCGTTGCTTAAGTCATTATTACTTTGTTCTTCATCATATTCTTGAGTTTCATTATTATTAGAACTACTTATAATACTATCAGCTTTACTTGTATCAAAATTTTCCTTAACTTTATCTTGTAGATTCTCAGATTGATTGAGTCCAGAAATTTCTTCTTCAACAATTTGTCTATCGTACACTCTAAGGAATGGGTAATAAATAATAATATCTACTATCACTAAAGTAATCGCTAAAATAAAGGACCATACTCCTAATCCTGTTCCCATCACAATTCCGAGAGGCGCTGGCGTTGTCCATGGAAGGTTAACACTAAAACTATGCATACCAACTAAATCAACAAATATTTTAAAAATCCATACGTTTGCTATTGGCGCTAATATGAATGGTATGAAGAACACAGGATTCAACACTAATGGTGCACCAAAGAGAATAGGCTCATTCACTCCAAAGAATGTAGGTACTACAGATGCTCTTCCAATCGCTTTATTACGCTTAGATTTAGCTAGCCACATAAACATGAATGGCACGACTAAAGTAGCACCTGTTCCACCCATAGTTGCAATAAACATTTGTGTTCCAGAAGTTATGATTTTGTCTGCATGAGCACCGGAACTTAATAATTGATAGTTCGTTTCAATATTAGCATAAGTTATAGCAGCTATTGCCGGTTCCACTATTGAAGGACCATGAATTCCAACGAACCAAAATAATGCAAAAGCTCCAAATATAATAGTAATACCGATATAGCCGTCTGCTGCCGTAAATAATGGTGCGAAGAACTTGATGATAGCGTGAGCAACATTTGATCCTAATGCTGCTCTACTTAGTAAATCAAAACCATATAACACTAAAATAACTAAAGCGAATGGGATAATATCTTTAAATACTTGTGAAATATTTGGTGGAACTTCTTCGGGCATTTTTATCGTGACGTTTTTCTTAACACAAATGTTATATATTATAACTGTAACGAATGCAGATAAAAATGCTGTTAATAAACCTTTAGTACCTAGAAACTCACTCGCAAATCCGCCCTCTTTTATCGAATCAGAAGCTAAAAATAAAAAGCCACAAATCGATGCTAACATAGTAGATATAAAGTTAATTTGCTTTGTATTTTCTAATCTTCGGTTATACGAATCGGTTAAAGATTTAGCAGTAGTACCCGCAACTAACAATGCTACAATACCCATCGTGTATTGATAAGGCTTCATAAGTGCCGCTTCAATACTCTTGCTCCATGTAAAACCAAATACGTTTGGTACATAAGCTATTAATAAGAAAATACTTGAAAATAAAATTACAGGCATTGCTGAAATAAAACCATCACGGATAGCTCTTAAATAAATATTTCGAGAAATTTTTTCAAAAAGTGGCTTAGCTTTTTCAATTTGTGCGATAAGTGCTTCCATAATTATCAGCTCCCTCTTTTATATAGTTCAACGATATGCTTCATCATATCTTTCAGAAGCAGAGTAGTCATAAGGTGGTCTTGACCATGCATCATCGTTACACTATATGCAATGTCTTCGCCAGATGCTTCTTTAGCTAGCAAATCAGTTTGTGCATTATGAGCACTTACAATACATTGATTAGCTCCTTCTATTAATTGTTCTGCTTCATTGAAATCCCCTTGTTGTGCAGCGTTTAATGCTTCTAGTAATTTTGATCTAGCGTCTCCTGCATAAGCGACTATTTCAAAACCTAACATTGTTGTTTCTTCACGATTCATGGTTAACACTCCTTTAATTCGTTCTTATAATTTCTCCTTAACTGAAACAGCTGTTTGTTTAATCACATTATTCAATGCATTAATATTATTAAAGCCTTCTGTTTGCAACCATTTTCTAGCCGCTTCTTCCCCTTTTTCTATGTAAATAGGTACGACTCCTGCCCAAGTTGCTCGTCCACAAAGTACACCATTGAATTTAGCACCTGATGCATGTGCAAATTTCAATGTTTCTTGGAATAATTTTGCAGATACACCTGCACTTAAGTAAATGTATGGAAGATGTGTGGCATCCTCTTGCTCTCTGAAATATTGCATAGCTTCTTCTTTCGTATATACAATTTCACTTTCTCCAAATCCTTCAACGTAATTCATGTTTACAGGAACTTCTACTTTTAATACATCCACATTAAATCTCTCTTCTGAGAATACTTTCATAGCGCCATTAACCTTTCTAGGTTTAACTTTAGCGAATTCAACACTTCCATTATCAGGAATATTATCGTCATAAGTTAATACTTCTAAGAAAAATGGAATATTTTCAGCTACACACTCAGAACCAATCCTTTCTATATATGCCTTTTTCTTAATATTGATACTTTCAGAATCATCAATGTCATAATATAGAAGGAATTTAACAGCATCTGCACCTTGCTCTTTAATCCTTTTAACTGACCAATCTTCTAAACAATCTGGCAATCGCCCTTTAGTGTTCACATCATAGCCTGTTTTTTCATAAGCTAATAATAATCCTGATTCACTATTACGTACTTTAGAAGCTGGTAAACCATATTCTGGATCTAGCAATATTGAAGAAGCATATTCTGTTAAAGCTTCAGAAACTAATGTCTTTAAATTTTCTATTTGCTCTAAAGTTGGTTCTGTATCTTGATACTTAGCCATCATACGTTTTAAAGCGCCTCGTTGATCGAACGCTAAAGCTGATATGATACCTTTCTCATCGCTTAAACGCCTTAATTGTTCAAATTTATGATCTATTTTATTCATTTGTTCACACCTCAATAATTTTGATTTTGTTATAAAGGTCATCGTAGTTCTTTAAATTGATATAACCCGTAACTGTTTCTTGTGCGTTTAACATACCTAGAGTATTTGCCTTTTTAAGTATTTCTTCATTCGTTGCTTTATTAATTAAAGCAGACGCAAAACCAGCTATCATTGAATCGCCTGAACCAACAGGATTCACAACTTGGATTTTAGGTATGTCCACTTTGTAATATTTATCTTTATGTTTAGCGAATACACCATTTGAACCTAAAGACACAACAACCCATTCGATATTTTTAAATATTGGATTCGATACTGCTTGTTTCAATGAATCAATATTTTCATTTATTTGTTCTCCAAGTAATTCAGCGATTTCATCGATATTCGGTTTAATCAACAATGGTTTATATTGACCTCTCAATACTTCTGTAAGCGCTTTATTAGAACAGTCTAAAATTGATGGAACCGAGTGTTTATCACAGGCCTTTATTAAACTTGAATAAAAATTTGGTTCCACACCTTTAGGTAAACTTCCGGATATCACAGCAATGTCAGATTTACTCACGAGTTCTTCAAAATGTTCATTAAAGCTTTCTATTTCTTCAGTACTAATAGTAGGTCCACCTTCAAGTATTTCTGTTTGGTTTCCTTCGTGTAATATAGCGATACAATTTCTTGTATTGCCTTGAATTTCAAAAAAGTGATTTGCTATATTATGATCATTCAAAGATTGTTCAAGAAATTCTCCGAGTTTACCACCTTTTAAACCAGAAGCCACAACTTGTTCATTTAACTGGTTTAAAACTCTCGTTACATTTAAACCTTTTCCACCAGCGGTTTTATTCAATTTATTTGTTCTATTAACATGATTGATTGATAAATTATCCAATTGATATGATATGTCTACTGAAGGATTCATCGTAATCGTTAAAATCATAATAATATCCCTTTAATCATGATATTCACCTTTATCCCACTTCTCTAAAAATTCATCAAAGAAATGAGCGTCTGTTTGGCTTTCACTTTGACCTTCTAAATATTTAATTTTAGAAATAAGCTTTTTATTCTCTTCTGTAGGTTTATATTCAGCTTCAATAAAAGCTTCAATAATATCGCACATTAATAATTCACCAATGATTTTGCCTCCAAATCCAATCACGTTCGCATTTAATTCTTCTTTAGCATAAATAGCAGAAGTCATATCTCTTACTAGAGCAGAACGTACACCTGGAACTTTATTAACAGCATTATTTATACCAACGCCAGTCCCACATATACATACACCCAAATCTGCTTCTCCAGTTATTACTGCTTCTCCGACCTTTTTTCCGTAAATAGGATAATGTGTTCTCGCAAAATCATAAGTACCACAATCAATCACTTCATGACCAAGCGTTTTTAAAAATTGTGAAACTGCCATTTTTGTATCTGTAACAATATGATCACAACCAATTGCAATCTTCATCTATATTTCCTCCTCATTTAGCACATTTTATTTAACATATCGACACGAATTTGATGTCTTCCACCATCATATTTAGCGTTAATAAACTCTTGAACAATGTTAATTGCGAGTTGTTCTCCAACAATTTCTGAACCTATCGTAATCATTCTCGAATTATTATGTTCCCTTGTCATATATGCTGATCTTTCTTCGGAAACTTCAGCAGCAATCATGCCTTTAATTTTTGTTGCTACCATGAAACTGCCTGCTCCGTATGCATCTATTGCAATACCTAAATTTTCTTCATTTGTTTGAACTTCTTTAACAACAGCTAAGGTCGCATCTACGAAGTCAACATCATTACCTTCTGTAGCATCTACAACTTTATAATTGTTTTTCAATAAATATTGTTTGATACGTGATTTTAGATTTTTCCCATGCTCATCTGAACCAATTACGACATTCATTCAAATCTTCCTTTCTATTTGTTTATTTCTTGTTGCTTTAAACAATATAAACGCTTACAAAATGATTATGTTTAGATTATAAACGTAAACGAACATATAATCAACATTTATTGTTCGATTTTGTTTAAATAATATAAAAAAAGACAAAATCTGTTTAGATTTTGTCTTTTATCGTTTAGTTCTTGTTTATATAATGACTTCTGTATAATCTGCTATTATTTTATTTTTGTCTTCGTCTTTACCATCAGTTATGACACCGTTTAATGATTTCAAATCACAAAATGAAACGAAATCTTCTTTTCCTATTTTTGATGAGTCAACGAGCAAATATTTCTCTATAGAATTTCTAAGCGCTAATTTTTGAGTGTATGCTTCTTCATGTGAAGATGTCATAACATCCATTCCTTTTACGCCATTAGCGCTGAAGAACATTTTACTAAACCTCATTGTTTCTAATGCACTATTCGTCATATCTCCTGCAAATGATTCTGTAATTTCTCTCATTTCTCCACCAATTAAATAGACTTTGAAATATTCATTTTTCTTTTTAAACAAAATATTAAATACAGGCAAACAGTTTGTTATAACTGATAAATTTTTATTATGAATTTCTTCCGCTAATAATTCTACAGTTGTACCTGGCCCTAAAAACACTGAGTTTCCTTCTTCAATAAGAGTAGCTGCTTTTTTAGCTATTTGTTTTTTCTCTTCAATATATTGTGTATGTTTCTCTTTATGTGACATTTCTTTATATTGAAAGGCTGAGTTACTTCTTGCCCCACCATGTATTTTGGTTAATATGCCTTGTTCATCTAATTCAGCTAAATCCCGTCTTATTGTCATATCAGAAACATTGAGTTCTTCAACTATTTCAGCAATTCTTATTGATCCTTTTCGATTAACTAAGTCAGTTATTTCATCTAATCTATCATATTTATTCAATTCTTATGACCCCCTTTATATTATTGTTCGTTTTACAATAAAGTTGTTTGAAAAAGAAACATTTACTTATTAATATATCAGACTTTGTTTGATTATGTTTAATTTTTATTAATATTTAACAAATTAATTACTTTTATAAAACTAACTTCATTTGTTGTTACTAATTTTCATTTTTCAATACTTATTCATACATTTTTACTTGAATTTATAAATTAAATGCCAACAAACTTCTAAAAGTGTTGCATTATTCAACACAAGTTTAAAATTATTGGTGTCTTCTTATTGTATAGAGTGTTAGTGTAATCTTATCAAACCGAAATGAAGTATGAAGTGGTGCGCTATTCATAAATATGGATAGTTTTTTTAATTTACCATTCAATTTGTACTGACATTTAAAAATATTTTAGGAGGAAATCGTTTTGGCGAAATTTTTATACAAGCTAGGAACATTTATAGCTCAGAAAAAATGGTTAGCGGTATTTGCTTGGATTATACTAATAGCAGTTATCGTATTACCTTTAACGTTAAATGCACCAAAGTTTGATGATGATATTCAAATGAATGGTTTAAAATCACTAGATACTAATGAAAAAATTAATAAAGAATTTCATCAGGATAGTGAAAAAGCATCAATGCGTATTGTCTTTCATTCCCAATCTGAAAATGGGATAAATGATAAAGACACTAAAAAAGATATTGAAAAAACGTTAGACGATATTAAACAAGATGATGATGACATCTTAAATGTCTCTAATCCTTATGAAAGTAAACAAATCAACGACGACAAAGATACTGCAATTGCAGATATTAATTACGTTGTATCGCAAACTTCATTAAAAGATTCTTCTAAAAATAATATCATGCACGAATTAAATAAATTAGAAGATGATCATAATCTACAAATTGAAACGACAGAAGGCACATCATCTGATGTAGATATCGGTGGTATGTCTGAAGTTATCGGTGTCATTGTAGCATTTGTTATTTTACTTATAACATTCGGTTCATTAATCGCTGCTGGTATGCCAATTATCAGTGCTGTAATCGGACTAGGTTCTAGTATTGGTTTAATAGGGCTACTGACTTACGTGTTCGATATACCTAATGTCACACTGACACTGGCAGTAATGATTGGTCTTGCCGTCGGTATTGACTATTCACTATTTATTCTATTTAGATATAAAGAAGTATCCAAAACTGAAAAAGATCCAATTAAAGCAATAGGTATGGCAGTTGGGACAGCTGGTAGTGCCGTTATCTTTGCTGGTATCACAGTAATTATTGCTGTTTGTGGTTTATCTCTAGTAGGTATCGAATTCCTAGCAGTAATGGGTTATGCATCAGCTATCAGTGTTCTATTCGCTGTATTAGCAGCATTAACATTATTACCAGCGTTTATCAGTATATTCCATAAACATATTAAAATTAAAAATAAGAAAAATACAGATAATAAAGGGTACGATACACCATGGTCTAACTTTGTAGTTGGCAAACCTGTTATCGCTGTTATTTTAAGTTTAGTTGTTTTAGGTTTAGCGATTATACCTGTCGCACAAATGCGCCTAGGTATGCCTGATGACGGTATGAAACCTGCAGATTCATCTGCATATAAAGCAAATGAATTAGTCTCTAAAGAGTTTGGAGAAGGTTATAACGGTCAAATTGTTATGTTAATCAATACAAAAGACAATGGTAGTGAAAATACAATTAAACGTAATCTAGATAATGTTCGAGACGACTTAGAAGATCTAGATAGCGTCGACAAAGTATCTTCACCACAGTTAACAAACAACAATAACTATGCATTGTTAGCAATAACACCTGAAGAAGGTCCTAATGCTGTTTCAACAAACGATTTAGTTTATGACTTAAGAGATTATGATGACCAAGCACAAGACAAATATGACTTTAATACTGAAATTTCTGGACAAAGTGTTATTAACATAGATATGTCTAAAAAATTAAATGATGCTATACCAGTATTCGCTGGCGTTATCGTAGCTCTAGCATTCGTACTATTACTATTCGTATTCCGTTCAATCCTAGTACCATTAAAAGCTGTTCTAGGCTTTGTTCTATCATTAATGGCAACATTAGGATTCACAACATTCGTTATGCAAGAAGGTTTCTTAAGCGGATTATTCGGAATTGATGCTACAGGTCCAATCTTGGCATTCTTACCTGTCATTACAATAGGTCTCTTGTTCGGTTTAGCAATTGACTATGAATTATTCTTAATGTCACGTGTTCACGAAGAGTTCAGCAAAACAGGAGATAACGCACATTCTATTAAAGTTGGTATTAAACAAAGTGGTCCTGTAATTGTTGCAGCAGCACTTATTATGTTCAGTGTATTCATCGCATTCGTTTTCCAAGATGATGTAACCATCAAGTCCATGGGTATTTCTCTAGCATTTGGTGTGTTATTCGATGCATTCATCGTTCGTATGACACTGATACCAGCACTTACAAAACTATTCGGTAACGCTTCATGGTATATGCCTAAATGGTTAGACCGTCTCTTACCTAGAATAGATGTTGAAGGTCACGCTTTACAAGAAGGTTCAGAAGAAGATACTCATAATAGTACTTATAACTTTGGCGTAGACCCAAATAATCAAAATGTTGAACAAAGAACAACTAATTTATTCAAAGATTTATCAAATGATTCTTCAGATCAAATGATACTATTCAATGCATTAATGCTTTACGCAAAAGAATATAATCCTTCCGTTTATGACAAATATATTAATCAGGAAGATTTAAAAGAAGATAATCAAGAAGACTTGAATGACGATAATAATGAGTAAAGGAGGTTCTCAGATTGTTTAAAAATAGTAAATTCAAAATAATTGGCCTCGTCACAACACTAATGATTGCAATGATATTAAGTGCTTGTGGAAGTGGAAGTTCAGAAGAAAATTCATCTACTAATCTAGGCGGAAAAGAAATCGAAATTCCGTATAAAGGGGATAATTCAGCAGCACGTTCACTTGTTATCGCTGAAGTATTGAAAGATGTAGGCTATGATGTCGTAACTACGCCGGTACCTGCTAGCGGACCATTGTATTCAGCAACATCAGAAAACTCTAACTCGTTTAACGCAGCTGGTATTTTTCCGTCAACAGACAAAAGTTATTTAAATAAATATGATAACTTAGAAGTTTACGATGATAAAAATATAATTGATGAAGCAAATGTTTCATTGGCAGTGCCTAAATATATGAAAGATGTAGACTCAATTGATGATTTAAAAAATGATAATGATTTAGGAAAATCAGTAGATTGGACAATCACGGGTACAGATAATAGAAACGGTGTTATGAAAGAAACAAATGAAGCATTAAAAGATAATGATTTCAGTGATTGGAAACTTGATAAATCTTCAGATGAAGAAATGTTAAAAACAATTCAAGAAAAATATAAAAAACAACAACCTATCATCTTCACTGGAACTCAACCCCACTGGATATTCGAAGAAATGGATTTCAAAATGTTAGACGATCCGGATAAAATATATGGCAGTGGTAAAGAACACGTAAACTTAGTATTCAATAAAAACTTCAAAAACAATCATCCAGCAGCTTATAAAATAGCGACACGTATTGCTAATGATTGGAATGAAGATGACGAAAAAGAGTTATCTAAAAAAATCTATGTGGATAACGAAGACCCACAAAAAGTAGCTGAAGATTACGTTAATAATCATGAAAGTAAAAAAGATAAATGGACTGAAGGCATAAAAGAAAATTAATGTTATAGGTCTAGGGAGTAGGATTGAAAAAATTTGATACAATCACTTTTTCAATCCAGTCACCTACTGCCAATTTAATGATAGAGCCCGAGACAATTGTTTTTGTCTCGGGCTCTTCTTTTTGTATTTTATTTAAATTCTCATTTTATATAATGGATTTTATTTGTTATAAGTTGGTGAATACATTAATATGAGTTTATGAATTCCGTAACCAAAAAGGAGAATTTTACAGTGTATTCGTCTGCGCAAAAAAGAACAGTCCAACACATTACTCAAACTTCTTTTGACTTATTGCATGAAACAGATTTTGATCAACTAACTGTTCAAAAGATCTGTAAAGAAGCAGAAGTTAATCGAAGTACATTTTATCGTTACTTTGAAGATAAATTTGATTTACTCTATCATATTACACAATACATAGCAGAACTTTTATATAACGAAGTAAAAGCTTCACGTTATGATTCGTTATTCGAAGCTACAATCCATTATGTATATAACAATAGAGAGCTACTTAATCACGTAATTAATACATCACATCACGTAGATGTTTTTAATGAATTAACCAAAATAAGT
This sequence comes from Mammaliicoccus sp. C-M13, assembly GCF_022386845.1. NCBI lineage: Bacteria > Bacillati > Bacillota > Bacilli > Caryophanales > Staphylococcaceae > Mammaliicoccus > Mammaliicoccus sp. C-M13. The sequence goes on from NZ_JAJNHQ010000004.1 coordinate 139,503, forward strand.
AGTAGACTTTTACAAGAGTTTGCTCCGGTTAATGATGACCCGATATGTAAAAAAGTACGAAACTCAAGCCATCCAGATTTAGTAAGTGATTTCTATGGCAGTGGGATTATACATGTAATCAAACAATGGCATAACAATAAATATGATTATACTATTGAAGAACTATTAGAAATAGTAGAAGAAGGCCCAGACAGTATTTTTGAGTAGAAAACACTACCTCAAAAATACTGTTTTTTTAGGGCTTGAAATTTTATTAATGATTCTGAATGTTGCACGTGATGCTCGTCTTGCAATATCCTGACCTTATATGTTGCACGTGGCACTCGTCTTGCAACATCCTGACCCTCTATGTTGCACGTGGCACTCGTCTTGCAACATCCTGACCTTATATGTTGCACGTGACACTCGTCTTGCTACATCCTGACCTTATATGTTGCACGTGATGCTCGTCTTGCAATATTCAGTGCCTTTCTACCTCCAGATTTCCCAACGCTTATACTTAATACTATATTACAATAAATTCACCTAAGTCTTCTTTCTTTTTTTATAACATTCTTATTTCTCTCAAAACCTTATTGACTTGAATGTCTATAAAAATATAAGATAGTTCATATACAATGCAGTTTGTAATTAATTTATTCATAATTAATTATATTATTACAACTTTTTTGTAATTTTATAGGTTGTAGTGGATAAAAATCACTTACTATTCCGCTAAAATAATAATGGAGGATACATGCAAATATCATGAAAACAAAATTAACAATAAAAGAGAATATTTTTATTGGATCCATGCTATTTGGTTTGTTTTTTGGAGCAGGCAATTTAATCTTTCCGCTTCATTTAGGCCAATTAGCTGGTTCTAACGTATTTACCGCGAATTTAGGATTCTTAATTACTGCAATTGGTTTACCTTTCTTAGGTATTGTTGCTATTGGAATATCTAAAACAAGCGGTATTTTTGAGATATCTTCCAGAGTCAGCGTGATCTATGCTTATATATTCACGATTGCTCTATATCTCGTAATCGGACCATTCTTTGCTTTACCAAGGTTAGCTACGACTTCTTTTGAAATTGCTTTTTCACCTTTTATTTCAAGTTCGTCTAGTACATTATACTTATCTATTTTTAGTATTTTATTCTTTGCAATAGCTTGGTTTTTCGCAAGAAAACCTTCCAAAATTTTAGATTATATTGGAAAGTTTTTAAACCCAATATTTTTAGTTTTACTAGGTATTGTTATTCTTTTAGCTTTTATAAATCCTATGGGTGGTATTTCAGAAGCTCCGATTGATCCTAAATATGACAAGAGTTCATTATTATCTGGTTTCATAGATGGTTATAATACACTAGATGCTTTAGCTTCACTAGCTTTCGGTGTAATTATAGTCTCAACAATTAAAAAATTAGGCATAACAAGTCCGAATGGTATTGCTAAAGAAACAATTAAATCTGGGACAATTAGCATTGTTTTAATGGGTGTTATTTATAGCTTATTAGCTTTTATGGGAACAATGAGTCTTGGCCACTTCAAAATCAGTGAAAATGGCGGTATTGCTTTAGCTCAAATTGCTCAATATTACCTAGGAAATTACGGCATTATCATTTTAGGTTTAATTATTATTGTCGCATGTTTAAAAACAGCTATCGGGCTTATCACTGCTTTTTCAGAAACATTCGTAGACCTATTTCCAAAACAAAATTACTTAGTATTAGCTACAGTAGTAAGTATTATGTCATGTGTGTTTGCAAACGTTGGATTAACTAAAATTATCACTTATTCAACACCTGTACTGATGTTCTTATATCCACTTGCAATCACTTTAATATTACTAACACTATTCAGTCCTTTATTTAATCATTCAAGAACGGTCTATCGTTTCACTACATATTTCACAATGATTGCTTCTTTTGTAGACGGAGTTCAAGCGAGCCCTGAAGTATTCTTAAACACAAAATTTGCTCAAGTTGTTATTTCATTCGGTGAAAAATGGTTACCATTTTTTGATATTGGAATGGGCTGGCTACTTCCGTCTATTTTAGGTTTTGTAATTGGCTTAAGCGTATATAAACTAACTAAAAATCAAAACAAAAAAATTCCTGCTTAAGAATAATAAAACGCGCTTTCAAATTGAAAGCGCGTTTTATTATCTTTTTATAAGTGCTGTTAATTCTGCTTGGTATACTTTTATGTTTTTATCATTAAATGTTGATAAACGAACAGTGAGTAACCCTTGTTCATCATTTAATACTTTCTTGTTAATGACTTCGGCTCGTACACTTAATACATCTGTTGGATATACTGGCTTAATAAATTTAACAGCTTCCATCTTAGTCCCGGCAATCACATCATCACCATACTTACCCTCTTCCACCCATAATTTGAATGATAAAGCGAGCGTATGAATACCTGATGCTATAATACCTTGAAACATACCTTGACTAGCTTTTTCATGATCTAAATGCATGTATTGCGGATCAAACTCACTAGCAAATTTTTTAACATCTTCTTCAGTTAAAGAATATGGTTTTGTTTCAAATATATCACCAATGGAAAATTCATCTAGTTTCATGATTCATTTCCTTGTTGTTTATAGTTTCTAATATGACCTTCGATACTATCTAAATATACTTTTGTATATGGATCTTGCGTTAATTCTTGCTCAAGGTCAAATTCTCCATTATCAAAGCGATTAAAGAAATGTTCGTATTCTTCTACAGTCAGTTCTTTTCGAGATTTAAGCATATCTAAATGTCTTTCTTTATCTAACATTTTCTCATAGCCCGGTACAAGTGAACCGCTGAATATTTCCCCTACTGCTCCTGATCCGTAACTAAATAAACAGATTTTTTGGTCATCTTTAAATTCGTGATTTTCAAGTAAAGATATTAAACTTAAGTATAATGAACCTGTATAAATATTCCCTACATCACGGTTATAGTTAACAGAATCTTGATATGCATCCATCAATCTATTTTTTGTTGAATCTTCTACGTTTTCGCTTAAAATAGTCTTAAAGGCTTTTTGTCCCATTTTAGTAAATGGCACATGGAAACAGAATGATTCAAAATCATTCAAACCATATTTAGTTCTTTTAGTGTATTCATTCCAAAGTGTATTGAAAGAATCAATATATGCGTCTTTAGATAAAGCTCCATCAACTACTGGATATTTTTCAGATGTTGGACGCCAGAAATCATATACGTTTGTGGTATGTGCAACACTGTCGTCGTTTAACGTCAAAATTCTAGGGTTGTGGCTAATTAGCATTGCTACTGCACCAGCACCTTGTGTAGGTTCTCCACCAGAGTTTAAACCATAACGTGCAATGTCTGAAGCAATGACAAGAACTTTCTTGTCTGGACGATTAGATAAGAAATCTTTAGCTAATTGAATAGCTGCTGTAGCTGAATAACATGCTTCTTTCATTTCTATACAACGTGCAAATGGTTGTATATTAAGCATGCTGTGTATTTCTATAGATGCTGCTTTAGAATGATCAACACCAGATTCTGTAGCAACGACTACCATTTCGATATCTTTTTTGTCTTCTTCAGTTAACATATTTTGAGCTGCGTTGACACCCATAGAGATTATATCTTGGCTCACGGGATTTACAGCCATTTTTGTTTGGCCAATTCCAATCGTAAATTTTTCTGGTTCTATTTGACGTGCTTTTGCTAAATCAGTCATACTGACATAGAAGTTTGGGATATAAAAATCTAATTTATCAATACCTATTATCATAATAAATTCCTTTCGAGGTTTATTTTATAATAAAATCATATCAAATGAGGGTATTTAATTACAAATATTAATTAATAAATTTATAAAAGGAGATACAATTCATGAAAAAAGTTGTTATCGTAAGTGCTCAAAGAACACCTGTAGGAAAATTTAGAGGGAAATTAAGCCGTTATTCAGCGGTGGAACTTGGCACTTTTGCCTTAAAATCTGCTATAGATAAAATTCAAATAAATCCAACTCAAATACAAAATGTTATTTTCGGAAATGTTATTCAATCTGGCAGTGGTCAAAACCCTGCTCGACAAATCGGTATTAATTCAGGTGTCCCATACAAGACGCCAGCAATGACAGTAAATGAAGTATGTGGATCTGGCCTAAAATCTATTATTTTAGGTAAACAACTCATACAATTAGGAGAAGCTGAGGTTGTAGCTGTTGGTGGTATCGAAAGCATGACAAATGCTCCAGAACTTATTTTTAAAAAGGACACTGCTCCTGTAAAAAGTTTTATGCATGATGGTTTAACAGATGTATTTAATCAAATACCAATGGGTTTAACAGCTGAACGTATTGCTGAAAAGTATGAAGTAAGTCGTGTAGAACAAGATGAATTTGCGTTAAATTCTCATTTGAAAGCTCATGAAGCAATTCAAGCAGGTAAATTTGATAAGGAAATTGTTCCACTCGAAGATACAAACGGCGAAATGATGAATGCTGACGAATTAGTTAGACCTGAAAGTAACATGGAAGATTTAGGTTCTTTAAAAACAATCTTTAAAGAAGACGGTACGATTACAGCTGGAAATGCATCAGCATTAAGCGATGGCGCATCTGCTTTAATCCTAATGGATGAAGACTATGCTAAAGAACACAATTATACAATTTTAGCTACGTTAGGAGAACATTCAGAAATAGGTTGTGATCCTTTATATATGGGATACGCACCTTTTTATGCAGTTGAAGCATTGCTCAACAAAGTTAACAAAACTATCGAAGATATAGATTTAGTAGAAATGACTGAGGCTTTCTCAGCTCAAAGTATACCAGTTAAGAAAAATTTAAATATTCCAGATGAGATTTTCAACATATATGGTGGCGCAATTGCTTTAGGACATCCGTTAGGCTCCACAGGGTCAAGACTTGTTACAACTTTATCTTATGCACTACATCAAGAGAATAAACAAACTGGTATCGCGACAGCTTGTATCGGTGGTGGCTTAGGTATTGCTTTAATGATAGAAAGAGGAGCAGATCAATAATGGAAAAATTAACAAAAGACTTTAGACATTTATCTCGATTAGAGAAAATTGAACAACTCAAAAAACATGGTTGGCTAAATGAAGAATCTGAACAAATCCTACACAATCATTCTGTAATAGATAAAGAACTATTAGATAATTTAATTGAAAATGTTATTGGACAAGGTACTCTGCCAATAGGTATATTGCCAGAAATAATAGTAAACGACAAAGCATATGTTGTTCCTATGATGGTCGAAGAACCTTCAGTCGTCGCAGCTGCAAGTTACGGCTCAAAACTTTTTAACAATACGGGCGGTCTAAAAATCATTAAGACTGGAACAACAAAGTTAGGGCAAATTGTATTTGATCAAGTGAGCAATACAACAGAACTAAGTAAACAAATATATACATTAGAAGAACAAATCCATAAAGTAGCCGACAAAGTGTACCCGTCCATCAAGAAAAGAGGCGGAGGATATCAAAAAATAGAAATAGATGAATTCCCTAAAGAACACATGCTTTCCTTAAAAGTCCATGTGGATACATGCGATGCAATGGGGGCTAACATTATCAACACTATACTTGAAGGTATTGCGAGCTACTTAGAAACAGAACTCGATAACAAGGAAATATTGATGAGCATCCTTTCCAATTACAACACAACATCTGTTGTACGTATCGAGGGTAAAATAAACATCAAAGATTTAGAGAAAAATGGTATGAGTGGAGAAGAAGTTGCATATCGTATGGAAAGAGCATCTGTATTAGCTCACATAGATCCATATAGAGCTGTCACACACAACAAAGGAGTTATGAATGGTATTAGCTCAGTCGTGTTAGTTACAGGCAATGATACAAGAAGCGTAGAAGCAAGCGCACATGCATATGCTAGTAAAGATGGACAATATCGAGGATTAACAACATGGAAATTTGATAAAGAAAACAAACAACTTATCGGCAGTATTGAACTACCACTAGCAATCGGAACAATAGGTGGTGGTATCGGTCTGTTACCAGCATCAAAAGTTGCATTAGACATACTAAACGTACAAACATCACAAGAACTAGGACACGTAATGGCAGCAGTTGGGTTAGCACAGAACTTCTCAGCATGTAGAGCGCTCGTTTCAGAAGGCATACAACAAGGACATATGAACCTACACTATAAATCACTCGCGATTAAAATAGGTGCCAAAGGAGACGAAATACACGCTGTAACAACAGCCTTAAAACAATCATCTAACCCAAATCTGACTACAGCTGAAGAAATATTAAAAGAAATTAGAAGTAAATAGTAAGAAAAAGAGCTAGGGAGATAAATCCTTAGCTCTTTTTTTGATGTGATGATCAAAAAAGTAAGAGTTGTTACTGTTGTTGGATTAAATATTATGTGAATACACGTAGAGGATCTCTTGTTGGATTTTCTATCTCATTAATCCAAGTACATGCCCTCTTATTGGATTTTCTAACTCATTAATCCAAGTAGACACTCTCTTTTTTTGAGGTATAGAGCGCAAGAAAGTTGCAAGAGAAGGTCCACGTGCAACATATTTTACGTAAATATTGTATCAAACTTCTTCAAATTTGATCTTATGTTATAATACGTTAATATTTACTGAATATTCAAATTTACAAAATTATAAATATAGTTTAATGGTTATATATATGACATAGAAGAGAGGCGTAGATTTTGCGTAAAATTTATTTTTTAAGTGGTTTAGGTAGTCATCGATTATATCTAAAAGATTTACAAAAGTATTTCTCAAGTATTCATTTAATTCAAATTGACCTACCTGGTCACGGTTTAAACTATGATTTAAACGTTCAATCTCTTGAAGATCTTGAAAAATGGTTTTTATCAAATATAAATGAAGAAAAAGTAACTGTCGTAGGACATTCGTTAGGAGCTGATTTATTAGTACATCTGTCTAAGTCCATTAAGAAAATTAAAAACATCATATTACTTGATGGTGGTATATTCTCATTGAATCAGTTGAGTTATGACTTTGATAAGGAAATAACAGATGTAATAACCCATTTAAAGAATCAAACATTCGACAATATAGAGTCTCTGCTAAAAGAAGAAAAAAAAGGCTACAGACAATGGACTAAAAATCTTGAAGAAGCCTCAATTGCAAGAATGTATTGCAACTGCAGTACGAAAAAGTACGAAATGGCTTTAAATCAAGACAGTATTAAAAATTTATTATCATTAAGACGAAATATAAAAATTCCAGATTTCTCAAATATTGAAGCAAACATTCTTATTTTACTACCTAGTATTCAAGACAAATTTATAGAACAAATAAAAATACAAAACATACCAAAAACAATTGAAACACATACTATTCCAGACAGTGGTCATGATATTTACCTTGATAATCCTGAAGCTGTTAATATAAAAATTAATGAGTGGCTTAAAGATAAAAGTTGATAAGTTTTAAATAAGCGAATATTATATATAAATTAAACACGGATAAGCATGCATAGATTTTTCTAGGTGTGATTTCATAGCTTTTTTAATAATATCTTTAGTTGTTAGCGCTTTGAGTATTTCATTATGTTCTTCAATTACTTCCAACATTCTACCCTGACTTTTCAATCCTTGTGTTCCTATCAAATGTCTTAAATATGTCTTATCACTAAAAAATAATCAGCACCAAATACCCCTCTTACTAGTGACAACACTAAGAGGGGTTTGGTGATACCTATGGAAGTTGTATTATAAAAACATTATACTAAATCTCCTATAAAATGTAAATATTTCATCGAATTTCTTCAATATGTGGTTCTAATAAATACCATAATTTATTACTTAATTCATCTATAGAACATGGTCTAGATTTTTCTATCCACCAAACAATTACGCCTACAATCGCCGATGCTAGGAATTGTATTGTTATTTCATTATTTTCTTGTTTAATATTCGACTTAAATTTATCTGTTAGTGTCTGTTTCAGTACGTTTAAATCTGATTTTTGTACCAATTTCTTAAGTATTTCGTATTGTTTATCTATAACTTTAAATATTTCACGGATGCTTTCCTGTGCATCATCTCTCTCGGACATGAAATTAGCACATTTTTCAATTCCCTCTGCCATTATAAAATCTATTGCGTGGTCAAGGATGTCATATTTATCGATAAAATTTAAATAAATAGTACCTCTATTAATATTAGATTCTTCTGCTATATCTTTCATAGATATTTTAGCAATATCCTTTTCTTGCATTAATTTTATAAAACTTTCAATAATAAGTTGTTGTGATTTTTCTTTCCTCTTATCCATAATAACTCCTTTTTTCTCAACAATTTTTAATATGTGTGCATTAAACATCATTATCTACTTTTTGTTTATTGAGTTTACTCTTTTACAATGATAACTTCAAGTTAATGAACAAATGTTTATTAACTGAGAGGAGAACAAGAATGAATATACTCATATATGGTGCTGGTGTTCAAGGACAATTTTTGGCACATGCACTAAACAAACGTGACAATAATATTACTATACTTGCAAGAGGTAAGACTTACGAAAGCCTACAAGAAAGAGGTGTCAGATTAAAGCACTTTCTACAAAAGAAAAATTCAATCGACCATTTTAACTATATAAGTGAATTATCTGAGACTGACCAATATGACATTATATTTGTGACAATGAAATACTCGGACTTCTATTCCGTTGTACCTGTATTAGCAAAAAACATTACCCAAAACATTATTTTTGTCGGGAATAACACTAATCCACAGAAACTTCGTAAAACAGTTCTTGAACAATCAAATACAGACAAAAATATTTCTTTTGGCTTTTTAATGACTGGCGGTAATAGAGATAAAACAAAAACAACTGTTCTTAGATTTAATGCCGGAGAGTTAAAAGTAAGTCATCTTGAAGGACAAATACCATTTCACAATATACTTGATGAGATATTTAAAGACTTATCTATAAAATTAACTTACGAAGCAAACTTTGAGGATTGGCTTATGTCACATGCAGCAATGATTATACCTCTGAATACTGGTATAATGTTGAAAAATCAATATAAAGGAAGACAAAAGCAACTTATTAAGAAAATCATAAATTCATACAACGAAATACACTTATTATTAGAACACAGTAACTATAAAATCATCCCAAGAGCACAAGCTACACTATTTAAGAAATTTAAATTTATCGCATACCCTTTACTGAAAATAATTTTAAACATTAAAATTATGAATCAAGTCCAAGGTTCAATGAGTGAAGTAGATTCACTATATGAAGATGTTAAATTACTAAATATGCAAAGTGTAATAACAACTAGACAATTAGATCGGATAGTTAAAGAAGTAAATATACTAACTTAACATTCTCGTTCATAGACATAATTTAAATAAACAAGTGAATTAAATATAAAAATTGTTGAGCGGTAATTTTTTATAATAAATTATATAAAATTGATGAATTTACCACTAAATAAAAATACTTTTGCATATGCAAAAGTATTTTTATTTTTTCGAATTTTTATTTTGGTTATATTTTATAGAAATAGCAGAATTTATCAAACTAAAATGGCATTAATTATTCAAAAGGACACAATATGTCTTTTTGAAATGTTAATTTATTTTTATTAGTTAATTAAATAAATTTTAAATTAAATTTCTTATAACTAAAATTATATGAAAGGAAGAACTAATAATGTCATTATTTGATAATACGTGGAATAATATCGAAGAATTTTGGAATAAGACAAATATTAATAATATATCTGAGCAGTATATTAACTTAAAAAATGAAAATATTAATAACCTAAATAACAAATTTTCTTGGATTCATGATGAAGATAAACCTTTTATCAATACCGATAATTGCAAAGCGGCTGATTGGGGCATACCTAATCAAGTGTTAGGTAATCTTGAAAATGCAAAAATCATCATTGGACTATTTAACCCTAAGAGTCATATGTCGAATAGCCAAGCTAATAAATGTTTATCTGTAAATGAATATATCAAGAATGAGTTAGCTGAAAGTCAAAATGATTATAATTTAGAAGCTCACGAATTCTTTATAAATATTGAAGATTATAAAAACCACATCTTTTCTAAAGATAATGTTATATCTCAAGAACTTAAAAGTTTATATAAACTACATAACGAATCAGTGCCTATTCTAGATCAAAAGCAAACAGAAATAAAAAAAGTAGCTTATTATTATAGTTTATATTTTAGTAAATCTTTTAATAAGCCTTTTAGAGAAGTAAATACTTATTATAAAAATATGTTCGATAAAATAAATAAATTAAAAAGTTATTCAAGCTCTAACTATGACATTGAAAATGAATTTTATTTTCATTTAAGCACTATGAGAATATGTAGTGTAGAACTTGTACCATACCGGAGTAAAAATAAAAATGACTTGAAAGTAAAAACTGATAAATTACCAAGTAGTATATTTATTGCGAAACAGATAATTAATTGTATTTTAAATGAAAAAGACATTAAGAATAAACCAAAAGTAATTCTTCGTTCTATTAAAGATTGGGTAAATGTTATGCAAAAAATATGCGAAAAGCTCGACATCAACTTTAATAAGGAGATTGCTCCATATTTGTATTCATTTAAGTCTCAAAATGCTTCTTTATCTCAAAATAATATATTACCTTATACCACTAAAAATCAAAATGTTTCAGAAGTTATTAACCTTATTTATCAAGAAATTTCATTAACTAATTTTTATCAGGTAATATCTCAACGCTTAGAAAATATAAATTAAGTGATTATTTTTAATATCATTTTTGTTACAATTTATTATTTATGATATTTTTTTATTAAAAAGACACATTTTGTCCATTTTAATTTTTATATTATATATTAGGAGTTGTTTACGTTGGATAAAGCGACACGTGTACTAACACTACTTACTCGTTTATTAAATGATGATGTAGTAAATACTTTTGAGTTTAGTAGAATTGCTGGGGTATCAAGCAAATCGATTCAAAGAGATATCAATGATTTAAATAATTTCTTTTATGAAAGTGATTATTGGAATAATAAACATACAAAAGTTGTATATAGTCGTAACTTAGATGGTTATCAACTTTCTAATGGCTCTTATTCGAAAAATAGTTTAGCTTTATTAAGTTTATTAATTACAATTAAAAGTTTAACACCTATTCTACATAATAATGTATACAATTTATTCTTGGATGAAATTTCTAAAAATCGTTTAGAAGATAAATTTGTGTTAAAAAGCGTATTAAATCATTTTAATATACGTCCCGATATTTTACCTGGTGAACACCTTATGACTTTGCAAAAAAGTATCGCCAAAAAATTAATGGTACGTATTACTTTAGATAAAAAAATTGTAATAAAGCCTTTATCACTAATATATATGCATTATGACTATTGGTTTACATATGAATATCAAAATAATATTTATACTATTAAAGTTCGAGATATTCTTGATATCCGATTATTAGAATCAAAATTTGACGAAGCCAAGAATAATAAACCTTTCAAATTTGAAATAGACAAATCTATTTGGAAACAATTTGAACAACAATATTCTATTCAAAAAATTTTAAAAAATGAAGGCAATAAAATTATTACTGAGGTATCATGCACTGATTTAGATGCCTATTATATCGCTTACCAACTTGCACCTTTAGCACGTATGTTAGCACCAAAGTCTTATATCAATAGCTTTATTGATCGTTTAGAAACAATAAAAGGTCTATATAGTTAAAGGAGATGAAAATGTTGAATAAGGAACAAACATTGCATGATTTAGGATTTTTAATTAATGCACATCAAAAAGTTATAGCTGAACAAGATACTATACGTGCTTGTAGAAATACAATAGCCAATGAAAAAGAAGCAATCAATTATAAACATCGTCGCAAGCAAATGATCATATTAAATTGGGTATGTCTTCCACTATTATTTTTTACTTTTATAGGTTGGAAATTTTTCGTCATTCTTTTAATTTATATTATTTTATTTAAAAAATTTAAATTAAAACCTTTTGCCACAAAAAAATACAAAAATGAAATGAATGAACTAGAAAATACTGTTGTAATACCTAGTTTAAATCAAATCAAAAATTCTGAACAACTTATCCCAAGGATTAATAATCTTATTTTACAATCTTCTGAATATCAGCGTATTCCAAATTCATACTCTCACTTAAATGCACTTGTAAATTTATTTATATATTTAAGAGATGGTAGAGCTGATAACTTAAAAGAAGCAATTAATTTATATGAAACTGAACAACATAGAGCACGTATGGAACAGAATCAGCAAGTTATGATTAGTAATACAGAACAAGCTGCAATTGATGCATATGCCGCTAGACAAAACTCTGAAATAGCAGCTGCTCAAAGTGCTGATGCTGTGAATAATAGTAGAAAGGCCAGTGCATATGCGAGTGACAATAATGATTTATTAAATAATAGAAAACAACCAGAATATAGGAGGTATTAATAATGAACAAGTTATTCATTCTTTGTTTATCAAGCTTATTTTTATTAACTGCATGTGGTAGTAAAGTTGATGGTACTTATTCAAATAACGATATGAGCATTACTGCAGACAGTGATTCAGGTAATGCTTCATTACACCTTAATGCAATGGAATCTGAAGGGTTTTTAGGTATAGGTGAAAGTGATGGAACAATTGATGGTAACATTAATCCTGATGAAAAAGTTATGACCTTTAGCTTAGAAGGAGAACAGATGAAATTAAATTATAAAGTTAAAGGTGATAAATTAGTCATAGAAAATCCAACACAATACGGTAATGAAGACGACACGTTAGAATTAACAAAAGAGGAATAAAACTCAACATTGAATAAATAAGATACAAGAGTAACATGCGCAAACATGTTACCCTGACAAGCACGTTCGAAAGACGGTGCCTTTATGTGATTTTGTAATAACCATCCGCCAAAGTTGGATGGTTATTTTTTTGTTTCATTTTGATAATTGCGAACACTAGACTAATCAGTGTTAGTATGAATATACTAATATTGATTAGTCTTTTGTCTCAATAAATATTAAGGGTGTATATCAATGCTTACTGATCTAATAATTGCAATCGTGTTAATTACTGTTTCAATAATTCTTTCTATATACATATCAATAACAAAGAACCTCAATATAATCTCAGGTATTGAACCAGAGAAAATCCCTGCAAATAAAATTAATACTGTTATCAAAATTTTTAATACTTGTTTGTTAATTTCTACTATTTTAATAGCTATTAGTTTTTTATTTATTGAAAACAATATAGTGTTAGGAATAATATTTTTGTTTACTGGTGTGGTTGTCTTATATTTGTTTTATATTTACTACATGAAAATCATAAAGAATTAATTTTTTTATTTCTAATGATTACGAATACAATGTTAAGTATACTTATTAATATTCCAGCTAATATAACAAAGTTAGATCCTAATGACGCTATAAAAATACCACCTAAGAAAGTCCCTACTGTAGTTCCTAAGTTTACAGATGATAGAAAGATCCCATTTGATAAGTCAGGTGCATCTGGAGCCGACGATGTAATGACATATTGTGTAACGTTAGCAGATATTCCTGCTAATGTTCCCCATATTATTGAAATAACAATCATTAAAGCAAAGTATTTTCCTAAACTAAACATAAGTATATAAGTTACGATTAGCCCAATTGGCAAGAAAAATATAGCTTTTTTGGGGATACTCGTTAATAGACGACCCGCTATAATGTTACCTACTATATTAGATGCTCCATACAGAAACAGCACTGCAGTTACTGAACTACTTGATGCTTGTGTAACAATATTTAAATAATCCGTTAAATAACTGTATACACCAAATACTGCCGCATTAAATAGAAATGATACTGTAATTGAAATCCATGTTAAAGGGCGTTTCAATACACTTAGTTGACCACCGTAACTTGTTGAAGTTTTCGCTGACATTTTTGGAACAAAGAGCAAAGTCATAATAAGTACGATTATATTAACTACTGCAAAGAATAATAAAGCTACTTGTAAATTAAATTGTGTAGCTAAGAAATTCACAATTGGAACACCTACAACCATCCCCGCTGATACTCCTATAAATACACGTGCCACCGCTTTAGGTGCATCTTTTTTATCTACTGAATCAGCAGCGACTGAAAAAGCTAATGATATATATACTGGATGAAATATAGCCGGAATTATTCGAGCAATCAATAATACTGTAAAGCTTGATGTAAATAATGTTACAAAGTTACTAATAATAAAAATGACAAGTACAAACATCATAACTTTCTTTCTGTTTATTTTTGATAATAACAAAGGCATAACTGGACCTGATATTGCTATACCTATAGCAAAGCTAGAAACAAGCCATCCTGCAGTTGATACACTTACATCAAACGCATCTGCAATAATAGGTATGAGTCCAATAAAACCCATCTCTGTGTTCAAAATACCGAATACACCTATAGTGAGTATAAGAATAACCAATTTATTATGTTTCAATACATCACCGCTCCTGAATTTCTTGATATATAAAGTGTAGTGTGTAAAATGAGTTATAACAAATACTTTTAAATCATCATTAGAAATGCCTAAAAGGTATAACGAGGTGTATAAATGGAATTAAGAATACTAAAATACTTTGTCACCATAGCTAAAGAAGAGAACATTACAAGAGCCGCGAATTCATTACATGTTACTCAACCTACCTTATCTCGACAAATTAAAAATTTAGAAGAAGAACTAGGTGTATCTTTATTTAAGAGAAGCAATCACAATATACATTTAACAGAAGAAGGACAACTTTTTAAAAAGAGGGCCGAAGAATTACTAGCTATGTCACAAAAAATGCAAGATGAATTTAAAGTGATAGATAAACAAGTAGAAGGCGATATTTATTTAGGATGTGGCGAGACGAAAGGTATGCAGTTTATTGCTCAAATCTTTAAAAATATTCAAACTACCTACCCGAATATCAATTTACACATATACAGTGGTAATGCTGATGATATTGCAAATAGATTAGATAAAGGTTTATTAGATTTCGGTATCCTTATACAACCTGCTAATTTAACAAAATATAAAGCATTAACATTACCTTCATACGATAAATGGGGAGCAGTCGCTAAAAGAAATAGTCAATTAGCAAAAAATAAAACCGTCACTAAAGATGATTTAATAGACTTACCATTATTATGTTCTAGACAAGCAATCGATCCAACTATCATTAATAATGAATTTACAGGATGGTTTGGAGATATGTTCGACCAATTAAATATTGTATCTACTTTTAACTTAGCTTATAACGCTGGACTGATGGTTAAAGAAAACGTAGGATATGCATTAACTTTAGACAGCATCATTAATACATCAGAAGAAAGCGACTTATGCTTCATACCATTCAAACCAGAACTTATAGCAAAACATAACATCGTATGGAGAAAAGACCATAGCTTCTCCAAAGCCGCACAAGTATTTCTTGATAAGGCAAAAGAGCTTGAAACGACTTTTTAAAGTTATTTCAAGCTCTTTTTATCTATACTTTATTTTGTGATTTTTACTTTCCCTACTGAATTGTCTTTACTTTTTGCTGCTACTTCAAATTTTAAACCATGGTTTGGCACTAAGACGCCTGCGTCTTCTTGCCCTTTATTTGAATAGTCTTGGCTATCATCGAATAATGGATTTTTCTTCGTTTTATTATCGTGTAGTTCGTATCCTTCTTCATTTTTTAATTTTAATTTTGGTTGGTGATCTAAGCTAAATGCTGCATCTCTAATTTGGAATTGCGTTGCTGCCGGGTCATCTTTGAGACCTTTTTTCTTCCAGTTTAATGTGTTTTGATCTGCATCCACTATACTTATAAATCCTTGTCCTGGATGGTCTTTTACATTATTATCAGAAAAGCTTTTATCTACGTACCAAACTGTTAATCCGGTATTATAAGCCATCGTTCCGCCACCGCGTTTAATGTTCTTTAATCCTTTGTCTGGTCCAGTATAGTTTCTCCATTGTAATAAGTAATAATTTTCATCGTAGCGATTTCCATCACTTTGGGTAAATCCTTGTAGTTCAAAATCAGATTCACTTTCTGCATCATCATTTAATATTTCTTTTCCATCTTTTGATGTTACTTTAATTTGGTCGATAAACCAGCCTGGATATGTTTCATATTTATCTGTAACGTATGAGAAGCGCAGTTTAATCTTTTTACCATCGTATTTAGATAAATCAAATTTAGCATCTTTATACTCGTTAGATTTACCGTCTATACCGTTACCTTGGTTTTGTCCGCTTCCTTCTGGATCATCATTGTTTGTTATATTGCCTTTAATATTCTCCCAATTTTCACCGTTGTCTGTTGATACTTGTACGTAACCATAATCAAACCCTTGTTCAATATCGTACCAAGTTTTGAAGTTTAACTCGCTTGTCTTAGCTGAAGTTAAGTCTAAATCTGTTTCCATCGAATATTGTGTATCATCTTTCGCGCCACTCCAATATGCTTGCTTACCTTGTACAGGTTTTTGGAGCAGAGTTGATTTGTCAGGAAGATTAACTTTTATTGCGTCGTTATTCGTACCTTTCGTTGCTGCTTCATCTATTAACTCTGAAGTTTCACCTTTAAATTCACTTGCATTAATTTCACTTCCCGTTTGCCAATTACCACCGTGTTGTTCTTGCAACATTTCTTTCATATATGGATCAAACCCAGTAGGTTCTGTTCCTGGTATTGCACCAGCCCAACTGCCTGAAGACATAATTGACCAGAATGATACCGGCTCACCTTTACCTGTATATTCTGTGTCATATTCGTCTGGTAATCCTAAGTCATGTCCGTATTCATGGGAAAATACGCCGGCTGCCCCATCTTCTGGTTGTATCGTATAATCAATAGCTGCTAATTTACCATCAAATTGGTCTAATCCTGAATTAGTTCCTGGTATTGTATAAGGCTCACCTTTTTCATCAAAATCAAGCGACCATCTATGTGACCAAATTGCATCTGTTCCAAGTTTACCACCACCTGATTCTTCACCTGGACCAGAGTGCACAATCATGATATGATCGACAATTCCATCTTTTTCGTCATACACTCCATCGCCATCTATATCATCACGATCCCATTGGTCATAATCACTTAAATCGATACTAGGTTCTTTTGCTGCTTGTTCCAATGCTTCTTGCACTAATTCTTTCGGTTTACTATCGCTACCACCTTCGTCTGGTGCGTTACCCCCATAATAACTAGCTGGGTGTTTTGCTTTATACCAACCGTGTACTTGACCATCTATATCATAGCTGCCACCTGATTGATTTTGATAATATTGCTTCATGCTCATCAAGTTTTTACCATTTGGGCCTTTATATCCTTTCTCTCCAAACACCATATCTTGAAAATGAGAAACAGGGTATTCGTCATAATACATATCTGTTTCATCTTTTGTAATAGAGCTATTTGGATAATCTGGAAATTCCATTGCTATAACTAATACTTTATCTTTACGAACTTTACCAGTATATTTTTCTTCTTGAACTTTATCTACTCGTTTACCATTATTCTTTTTCTTATACATTTCTTTTTCATTTTTGTTCAATTGACCTAAACGTTTACCATTATTACCTTTTTTATAGCGCTTATCAAAAAGTCCTTTATTAGGTATGTATTTTTGATGATATTGTTCTCCTTTACCATCCATATATCGTTTTAATCTTTCTTCTTTTTCTTCAGGCGTATTCGTAGATTCAATAACACCTTCTTGTTCTAAAGTTTCAAGTAAACGATTTTCATTTGGTGCGACTTGGTTAGCAGAAGCGCCTTGTGATAAAAAAGGAAGTGCTATTATTGTGCTTAAAGAAACACATGTTAATTTTTTAAACCATGAATTCACTAAAAATCCCCCTTATTTGTGTAATATAAACATATTATATACAATAATCCATAAAATAGTAATGAAAAATTCAAATAATTCAAATAATTATTTTTAGTATATAAAAATAATACACCTCCATATTAGTTCGTTATTATACGAAAAATATGGAGGTGCTTTTATAGATTAAAATTTGATTTTTATTCCACTATAAATTGATGTGCTTTTAAATCTCTAACAGCATTATCTAGAATCTTTTCAGTATGCGCTGAAATCGTATGCAAATGTACATTGTCCGTTAAATGAGCTAACATTTGTCCTTCAAATTTATTCATTGCATGTATAAACTTATCTAAATCGTCTTGTGTTTCTATCATTAAGTTTGCTTTTATATTCCCATACACAGGATGATCAATTGCCACATCATCAATCATGGCCCCGTTATCTATAATTAATTGTAGTTCTTCTTCCATTCTTTCATTGTTATGCTGGCATACAATAACACGTTTATACTCTTTACCTTGAGGCGTATTATTAATCACATATCCTCTGCTTGTAGAATTAATAATATGTTCTTGAGATTTGAGAATAGAGATATCTTTCACAATAATTTGTCGTGAAACACCAAATTGTTGGCTCAACTGTTTACCACTAATTGGCTCATTTGTTGATTCGAGTAACTGCAGAATTGCTTTCCTGCGATTAAAGGGATTATTCATGTCGCTAGTCTCCTCTTAAGATTGTTTTTAAATGTTCAAAGCAATTATTTATATCTGCTTTTGTCGTATATTTACTAATTGAAAAACGAATATATTGGTAATACGTCTTTTCTGCTATTGTATCTATTTTAACTTGTAAACCGTCACTTAACAATGCTCCGTGACCACAAGCTGTACCTGTCGATATACATATATTTCGATTAGATAAGTATTGCATAATATATTGCCCTTCAAACTTTGGAGAAAGTAAAGCTAAAATATGAGGTGCTTCCACATTGTATACTATGGGTGTAAACCTTAATTCGACAGCTTGATTCAATAAATATTGTTTCATTTTCTTCATGTGATTAATATCATCATCAATCGATAATGCTTTTGTCATGGCTACAATACTTGGTGAATCTATCGTGCCATTTTGTGTATTCATCTCATGAAAGTAATAATCATTTAATGGTTTTACATATTCGTGGTTTATTAACAAGCTACCCGAGCCCTTAGTTCCGTGAAATTTATGACTAGAAAAAGCATATGAAGTAAACAATTGTACGTTTATATCTTCTAATTTATGAACAGCTTGAACGCCATCAACATGTATAGGAATATGATTTTCCATTGCAATGTTACTCAAATCATTTATCGGCAAAATATACCCAGTCTCTGAATTCACATGTTGTGCAATAATAAGAACAACTTCATCCATTACCAATTTTGTTGTTCTCTCCACATCAATTTCTCCGTTACCGTCTAAAGGTAAGTCTAAAATTTCGAATTTCGACTTATACATTTCTAATGCAGCATGTATAGAAGGATGCTCGTATGGTGATACAAGTATCGTTCCTCTTTCTTGATATTCTAAATAACTACGTATTGCAATTTCATTTGCATGAGAACCGCTTCTTGTAAAAATAACTTCCTTATCAGTTTCAAAATATTTTTTAATATATTGTTTACATGATTCTAATAACTGATTTGTATGTTGTCCACCTATATGTAAACTCTCTCCATTATAAAACGCTTCTCTTTGAACATCTTGATATACACTTAACACTTCATTATCAGGTATCGTAGTTGATGCATTATCTAAATAAATCATTTCAAAACTCCCCTTGTTATTTATCTTTACATGTGTCAATATAATGTATATAAAATATAACATATATGTAAAGTAAGGTGTAAACTTGAGAAAAGTTATAGTGATAGGTTCAGGAATTGCTGCATTATCAGCCATTAAAGCCTTAGGTCCAAATGTCCAAATTCATTGTATTACGAAAGATAAACTTAATATGCATAATAGCAATTTAGCTCAAGGCGGTATTTGTTTTTCAAAATATGAAAATGATTATGGGAACGCACATATACAAGATACATATACTGCTGGAAATGAATTAGGTGATTTAAGCATCATCCAATCAATGATTCAACAAAGCCATAACATTATCCAAGAGATGATAGATGATGGCTTAAATTTTGATAAAAAATCCGAACAAACTTCTTTAGATTTTGCTATGGAAGGTGCTCATTCGAAAGCACGTATTCTACACATAGGAGGCGATCAAACAGGTTCTTATATTACTAAATATCTCATTCAACATTTACCGTCAGAAAATTTAACTATTTACGAAGAAACTGAAGTGATTGACTTATTAAGAGACGTTTCACATGAAATATCCGGTGTCGTTGCGCTTGATAAGCATGAAAACAAATTAGAAATCATCGCTCATGACGTGATTTTAGCTACTGGTGGTTACAGTAACTTGTTTCCTATCAATTCTAGCGCATCTCAAACAATAAACTCAGGTCATATAGTTGCATATCATAGCAACATCCATCTAAGACATATGGAAATGATACAATTTCACCCGACTTTACTAGGCACTAACAACGAAACATATGGCTTAGTTTCAGAAGCAGTAAGAGGGCACGGCGGTATATTAGTCAATGAAATTGGTCACGAGTTTATGAACGACTTACATCCGCTTAGTAGTTTAGCACCACGAGATGTGACGAGTAGAGCTATTTTCCAGCAACAAAAAGAAGGTCACCAATGTTATATCAACATAAAACATATTGACCACTTCCCTACTAGATTTCCAACGATATATAAAAATCTAGTTAAACATTTTCCGGATGCATATCATAATCAATTGATACCTGTTTCTCCAGGTGCACACTATACAATGGGTGGCGTTAAAGCGCATTTAGACGGTACAACTGAAGAACCACACTTCTATGCTATTGGTGAAGCCTGCAATACAAATTTTCATGGTGCTAATCGATTAGCTAGCAATTCACTTTTAGAAGGTCTTGTTATGGGAAACCTTTGTGGAAGAAAAATAAAAAACTCTTCAAACAGAGAAATACAAAGCATTCAACTATGTAGGTTACAAATACCTCTCATTACAGCACAAGATTTTCATGCGTTACGAAATCAAAGTTTTGAAGTATTAGGTATAGAACGTAATGGCCAAAATATACAACGTTACTTAAAAGATATTCAACTTTGTCTTAGAAATTCAATGGTTACAGATGAATGGAATAAAGAAAATTGGCAAAGGTATGTAGAAATAAAAACTTTAGAAATGGTAAGTTTATCAGCTTTAAATAGAAATGAATCTAGAGGTGTTCATTTTAGAACGGATTACCCGCATAGCCAACCTCAATTACAAACTATTGATATAGAAATCACAATGGAGGATAAATTTCATGCTAAACAAGTTGTATGTCCAAGAAAAGCTCAAACAATTTTACCTTGAGGATAATCATTATGGTGATTTATCTTCAAGTGTTTTTGATTTAAATCAAAAAGGTGAATTAACTCTTATCAGTAAAGCTCAAGGTGTTTTTTGTGGAGAAACTATTATTCAAGAAAGCTTTAAACTAATTGAAAGTAATGTTCATACGAATATATTAGTTAAAGACGGTGAAATTGTAGAAAAAGGACAAAAAATCGCAATTATAAAAGGTTCTATCAAAACTTTACTTACGATGGAACGCATCACTTTAAACTTAATACAACGCATGTCAGGTATTGCCACATCAACTCATCACATCGTACAAAAAGTTCAAAATACAAACGTTAAAATAGTTGATACAAGAAAGACAACACCGGGTCTCGGTATGTTTGAAAAACATGCTGTTCACGTGGGCGGTGGATACAATCATCGTCGAACTTTAAATGATGGATTGATGTTAAAAGATAATCATATTAGTTTTAGCGAATCTATACAAGACCTCGTGTCAAAAGCAAAGCAACTAGTCGGTCCAATGGATAAAATAGAAATCGAAATAGAAGATATAGATTCATTACAAGAAGCAATTAAAGCAGAGGTAGATATCATTATGTTTGATAATTGCAAACCTGAATGGATAGCACAGCATATTCAAGATGTACCTAGTCATATTAAGACGGAAGCTTCTGGAAACATCAATATTGATAATGTTCTAGAATATGCTCAAACAGGTGTTCATTATATTTCGATAGGTTCTTTATTTTACAATCAACAAGCATTAGACATTTCAGCAAAGGTGGTTATTTAATTGTTTAATCCTACAATAGAAAAAGCACAGTCTATACCAGATCAATATTTAAATATGACAACCGAACAACTAGAAGAGAAAATACGAACAATCAAAACTAAATTAGGTGACCAATTATTTATGCCAACACACCATTACCAAAAAGATGAAGTCGCGCAGTTTGCAGATATAATGGGAGACTCTTTAGAACTAGCAAGAATATGTAAAGAAAATACAAAAGCTAAATATTTTGTATTTAACGGTGTACATTTTATGGCTGAGACTGCAGACATACTAACGCACGATAATCAAAATATATATTTACCAGATTTATCTGCAGGTTGTTCAATGGCAGATATGGCAAATATCGACCAGGCATTATATGGCTATGAAGTATTAACACAGCGTTTAGGTGATAACATTTTACCTCTTACTTACGTTAACTCTACAGCAGCTATTAAAAAATTTGTAGGAGAAAATGGTGGTTCTTGTGTGACAAGTGGCAATGCTGATAGCGTTATAGAGTGGGCATTGGACCAAGGTAAGCGTATTTTATTTTTACCTGATCAACATTTAGGTCGCAATACAGCATATAAACTAGGAATAAACCTTGATGAAATGGCAGTTTGGGACCCTATTCAAAAGGTATTAGATTATGATGGCAATGAAGATAATATTAGAATTATATTGTGGAAAGGTCATTGTTCCGTTCACGAAAAATTTTATCCAATACACATTGAACAAGCACGTAAAAAAGATCCAGATGTAAATGTCATCGTACACCCTGAATGTCAATTCGACATTGTTCAAATGGCAGACTACGCGGGGTCTACTAAATATATTATCGACAAGATTAAAAACGCTCCAAAAGGCTCTAATTGGGTAATAGGAACTGAAATGAATCTCGTTAACCGTTTAAAAACAACATATACTGATATCACCATAAACTCACTTAACCCACTTATGTGTTCATGCTTAACGATGAATAGAATCGACTTACCACATCTAGCATGGTGCCTAGACAAAATACAACAAGGTCATCTTGAAAACATCATTAAAGTTGATGAAGAAACGGCATATTATGCAAAGCAGTCATTAGAACGTATGCTAAGTATCGTTTAAGATTTAACTCATATATACAGGGTATAGTTACAGTGAGGTGATAGAAATGGATAAAACTGAAATCCAAGATAAAATTGAAAACATTTTAAATCAATCACGAGTAGGTGTATTATCTACAGCTCATCATAACGTACCAAACAGTCGTTACATGATGTTTTATAACGACGATTTGACACTATATACAAAAACAAGCAAAGAAACGACAAAAGTTGAAGAATTCAGAGATAATCCGAATGCACATGTATTACTAGGATATAATGAAACAACGAACCATAGCTTTTTAGAAATAGATGCTGACGCAGAAATTATAGAAGATCAAGAAACAATAGATTGGTTATGGCAAAACCAAGATAAAACATTCTTTGATTCTAAAAAAGATCCAGATTTATGCGTTATAAAGATTAAACCTAAAACTATAAAACTTATGAATGATGACGATGTAGAGACACCACAGGTTATCACTCTATAATAAAGCTTTTATATTAAATAAAACCTGAAAAATCTTTTAAGATTTTTCAGGTTTTTTATTACTAATCACTTCAAGTAACTACGTGTCACAATAATGTTTAACAAGTATAGAAATAATATATGACCCACTATCCAAATAACATGTTCATTTAAGCTATATTGAAATATATCCCTTTCTGACATTTTTATAAGAATTGGATATAAAACAGTAAATATAATAAAGAGAGTTGTTAAAAAAATAATTTTCAATTTATTGAAATTAACGTAAATAACTATAGTGATAATTACTATTATGAAAGTAGTTAAAAAATGATAACTCAATTCTTCTATTAAAGTTATATTTTGATAATTTCTTACAAAATCTACGTTTAATAACAAGTCAGCAGTATGGTAATTTGTTATTAAATCAATAATTACGAATAAAAAATACGTAATACATGTAAGTATTAAACTGATAAATAATGGCATTATAATTAAACGTGCTTTACCCATTCATACATCTCCGATACACAAAACAAAATTTTAAATCCTTAAACATTGAGCCTTTTACTACTCTGCTTATTATATTGATTTATTCTTTTCGGCCTCACACTTTTATACCATTTTAAACACATTAAAAATATAATAACGAGTTCTATTACATCTCCACCATAGTACATGACCATTGCGCCTTTTTCTGCTTGATTCGTCTCTACCCCTGAAGGAGGATAAGGATAAAATGACTTAGATAATATTTGGTGCAAAGTGACTGAAATCATCATAACAATAGCCCTGTAACGAAATGAATAAGGATTTCGTACTGGATCTATATATAGCATGATAGACGTAAATAAGTATCCTGCTAGAAAAATATGAATATGAACTAAATAATAAATTAAAGCAGAATGATGCATGTACATGAATAAATCAGTCCTATACAATAACCATAAACCGCCAGTATTTAAGACAAGTGCTGTTACTGGATGCATTATAAATTTGACGTAACCAGTATTCATAAACGAAGTTAATTTTCTCGCGCTTTTTGTAGGTAATGATTTTAATAACAACGTTATCGGAGCTGCAAGCACCATTAAAAGGGGTGCTAACATTCCTAATAGTATATGCCCATACATGTGGTTAACAAAATGATGATGCATTAAACTCGCCATTGGTTCAATCATTACAATTGAACCACTACAAACACCAATTACCCATAAACACGTTCTATAAAATGGCCAACTTCGTTCTTTCAATGCCATTCCAATATACGAACCAATTAAGGATAACGCTATGATAACAATAGGCAAAGAATTAAGAATTATCATGCTTTATCATCTCTCTTTTTCGAGACATTAAATACCCAACGATAATCATTAAAGAACCTGTAACAATCCAAACTATATCATAAGTAATGACATTATCTACGTAGCGAATTTGGTGCATTCTCAAAATTTTATGATTAATAATGCCGTCATATACCTGGAATGTACCCATTCCCATTAATACTCGACCAATCCAAAATATCCAATTCGTGCTGAATTTCCGTCTCGCATCTGCCAATAAAAACAAACCAAAAATAATAAAAAATCCACACATTGCGTTTAACACACCATCAGAAAATAAGCCTACTTCTCTCGTCATTTGATCATAAAAATGATGCCACTGTAAAAACTGATGAAAAACCATTTCGTCTATAAAACCCGCTAAACCAAAGCCAAACATAAGTCCGGACCACCTATGTTTTTTATCGTAAAGTTGGCGTTCATTATGCATCAAAATACCCCCTCGAAAATAGCTCTTATTCTAACAAATACCCTCATATGTTTAGCGTAATCTCTCTCTATTTTAAGAATACTCATCTAAACCATTCGAATTGCTGTACAGGAAACTGTACAATAAAGCGAATGATATATAAATCGGTAAGGTAGTTAATTTTTATACATAGTTATTCGGGTAATATTATTTATACTCATAACTTTTATCATTTAACATTTACACTCAAAGGGTATATATTTACTATAAACAGCTTCTGATTCAACATATTTGTATCTTCATTAAAGTGTGCAAACATATTTTTAGGAGGGGACGGGTATGACAAATGAAACAATCACAATACATACGAAACAAGATATCGTCGATTATGTAAATGAGCGAAAAACAACAAAGCGTACGTCACTACTACTTATTATAGTATTAGGGACTATTTTTTTAGACGCTTACGATTTAACGATTTTAGGTACAGCTACTGATCAGCTTACAGAAGAATTTAATTTATCCGCAACATATTTATCTTTTGTTATGACTGCTATGCCTTTTGGTGCTTTAATTGGTGCAGCTATTGGTGGTTTTTATGCTGATAAATTGGGCCGCAAGCTTATCCTATCCATTTCATTAATCTCCTTAATTATAGGCGCTCTCGGTGCAGCGTTATCGCCTACCCCATTCATATTACTCTGTTTCAGATTATTGATGGGATTTGCAATCGGTATGGACAGCCCTGTTGCTTTCACATTCATTGCAGAAATCAGTAATAAAAAGGATAAAGGTCGTAACGTCAATTATTGGCAAGTTGTCTGGTATATTGCAGTGGTATCATCTGCACTGATTGTGATTCTGCTATATGAATTAGGTACTGACACTTGGTTATGGCGTTATTCAGTAGGTCTTGGTGCTGTATTTGCAACGATTATACTAGTTTTGAGACTTTTTTATTTAAGTGAAAGTCCTACTTGGTCCATGAAAAACAAAACACTTACTCAAGCTACAAGAGAACTTGAAAAGAACTACAATATTAAAGTGAAACTTGAACCGAATAAAGGTGAAGATGAATCTTACCGTAAAACAGAAGTAAAACATCCTTTAAGAACATTATTCAACAAACGTTATCGTAAAAGAACAATATTAGCGACTTCAATAGCTACATTGCAAGGGATGCAGTATTATGCAATTGGATTATATATTCCTTTAATTGCTATATACATTATTGGTGACAATAAAATTGAATCATTATCAGGTACAGCTTTGATTAACGTTGCTGGTATCATTGGTGGTTTAGTAGGTGCATTACTGACAACTAAATACGGCGCACGCAAACTAACGATGATTGGTTTTAGTATTGTAGGTTGTTCAATGTTAGTCATCGGATTCTTTTACGGACACACATATACATGGGTAATTGCACTCATGGTAGCATTCTTCCTATTCGGTCATGCAGGTGGTCCAGGCACACAAGGGAAAGCAATTGGAGCCTTATCTTATCCGACTATTTTAAGAGGTAAAGGTACCGGATTTGTTGAATCAGTTAGTCGATTCGGCAGTATGTTTGGAACATTTATATTCCCAATTATTTTAGCTAACTTCGGACTAAATAATACAATGCTATTTTTAGCCGCTGTGCCTATACTTGGTTTAATTATTACTACTGTTATTAAGTGGGAGCCAGTTGGTAAAGATGTAGAACATGAAGACCAATATATTGAAAAAATATAATAACAAAAGGGAGCGGGACAGAAATCTCATTTTAATAAATAGATTTCGTAGTCTCGCCCCAGCGAGGATGGCTAGGGTTGGAAAAAACTTGATATAAGCGCATTTTCAATCCAGTCAGCTACTGCCATTATAATAAAAGAGGCTGAGACATGTATTTATGTCCCAGCCTCTTTACTACTTCGTAACTGTATTTTCATACGGTACATTTCCGTATTCTTCAGTTTGTTTATTCTCGTTAGGCTTATCTTTTTCCCATATACTTTCTAGTTCTTCTAAAGTTTTACCTTTAGTTTCAGGTATGAATTTCCAAACAAATATTCCTGACAATATACTCATTGTTGCATAAAAACCATAAGTCATTGTACCGCTGATATCCATCATAAATGGATAAGTTGATGTGATTGTAAAGTTCGCTAACCACTGAACTGCTACTGCTATAGCCATCGCACTACTTCTAATACGGTTCGGGAATATTTCTGATAATAATACCCAAATAATTGGACCCCAACTCATCATAAATGAAGCAGTATAGATGACCATAAATAGTAATGTGATTACACCGAATATTCCATTTGCTGTTAATATACTCATGCCTATCATACCGATAGCCATTCCTGTTGATCCAATGATAAGTAACGGTTTACGTCCAAATTTATCAACATAAATTATAGCAATTAATGTGAATACCACATTTACTAATCCCATAACGACAGTTTGAATCATTGAAGCATCACTACCTGCACCAAGGGTTTCGAAAATTCTCGGTGCATAATAAAGTGCTACGTTTATTCCAATAAATTGTTGGAATATAGATAGTAATATTCCGATGATAATGACTGTTTTACCAAAACTAAATAATGGTGCTTTTGTATCATTTTTCTTACTTTTTGTAGATAATATATCTTTCAATACTTTTTTAGCATGCTCATTTGATGAATAAATTTTATTCAGAACAGTTAATGCGTCTTTATCTTTATTAGCTAATATTAAATACCTAGGTGTTTCTGGTACCAAGAATAGCAATACAAAGAATACGACAGCTGGTATTGCTTCAGTCATAAACATATAACGCCAACCTATTACATCAACCCAATTTTGTGATTGACCAAATGTAATACCATAGTTTACAAAGTATACGACTAACATACCAAATATAATTGCGAACTGGTTCCAAGATACGAGTCGTCCTCTAATTGATGAAGGAGAAATTTCACTAATATACATTGGAGAAATAGCAGAAGCTAAGCCTACTCCTATCCCACCTATAACACGGTATATATTAAACATGACTAACAACCCTAAACTTGATTGTCCTGCATCAAAGAATAGAAATTCTGGATATCCTGATAAAATTGCTGATACTATAAATAAGATTGCAGCAACTTGTAAAGATTTTTTACGACCTAAACTTCTTGAAATATTTGAAGACAATAATCCACCTATAATACACCCAATTAAAGCACTTGATACTGTTATTCCGTGAATAAAACTACCATAACCTGATGTAATATACTTTTGTAATGATTGTTCTGCCCCAGAAATTACTGCTGTATCATAACCAAATAATAGCCCACCAAGCGTTGCGATTAGTGCAATTTTAAAGATAAATCTCTTATTATCATAACTACTCATTATCCCATCTCCCTAATTCGTTATTTAAATTGAGCTAAGTCTTTCGTTAGTGGCTGAGTTGCAGTATAAATTTGTTTATATATATTAAATAATTTTTGATATGATTCATTATTTTTTGAATCTGGCGTGACTTTTTCATGATAGTTAATCCATGATTGGCTAATATCTTGAAATGTATCAAACCAGTTTTCGCCCATTGCAGCTAACATTGCAGCACCATATGCTGGCCCTTGTTCTTCTGTCCTAGTAATAATAGGCGCATTAAAGATATCCGCTTGTATTTGTAACCATTCTTCATTTTTTGCGCCTCCACCAATAGAAACAATTTCTTTTATATCGACATCTTGATTTTTCATAATCTCGATACTTTCATTAATAGAGTAAGTAACACCTTCAAGTACTGAACGTTTAATATCCTTTTGCGATGTATTAGCATCTAGCCCAATAAAGCTACCCCTGACAGATGCATCGTTATACGGTGTACGTTCACCTAATAGATATGGTGTATACAAGAGTCCATTTGCCCCTATTTTGGATTGTGAAATATCTTGTAAGAATGTACTAAAGTCTTCATCTGGGTTAAGCAATTGCTTTAGCCATTCTAAACTATAGCCAGCTGAAAGCGTAACACCCATAATATACTTTTGATTTGGCACACAATGACTAAAGTAATGCATGTTACCGTCATTTTCGTAATGTTCACTGTTCTCAATAGAAAGTGCAACCCCCGATGTACCAATGCTTACAAGTTGTTTTGTTTCATCTGTTATACCAGAACCAAGTGCACCACAGGCATTATCTGCGCCACCTTGATAAATATTTATTTCCCAGTCAATATTTAATTGATTCTTAATATCTTCTTTTAACACACCACTTTTTTGATGAGAAGGAATCACTTCTGGGCAAATGTTCGAATCAATATCTAATTGATTTAATAATGTTTCAGACCATTTTTCAGTTTTGATATTATACATAATCGTTCCAGCAGCATCTGATGGTTCTGTGAAAATATTACCCGTCAATTTATAGACAACATAATCTTTCGGCAACATAAATTTATGAATCTTTTTATAATTATTAGGTTCATTATTTTTTAGCCAAATTAATTTCGGAAGTGTGAAACCTTCAAGTACAGTATTTTGTGTTTGTTTAAGTAAGAATTCCATACCTAAAGTTTCTTTAATTTCTTCCACTTCTTGTGAAGTACGTGTATCATTCCATAAAATAGCTGGCCTTATACTATCACCAGATTCGTCAACAACGACTAATCCATGCATCTGTCCTGAAAAGCTAATACCTGTGATTGATTGTTTATCAAATTTCTTTAATAAGTGCGTTAAACTATTCACTGTTGCTTCGTACCAAACATCTGGATCCATTTCACTGTAACCAAACTTTGGATGCGTCGTTTTATAACTGATGCTATGAGAGTCGACAACCTTACCATCTTTATTAACAACTATGGACTTTAATCCACTTGTACCAATATCAACGCCAATTACATAAGTCATAATTATCATTCTCCATTATTGATATTTAGAATATATTGATTGATTTGTGATTTTATTACTTCTAAGTGATCTGACTCATTTTCAATTTTTTCTATTTTATGTGCATATTTTTCTAATTCTTTAAATGAAGTTGTTCCTTCTACAATTTCCTTACCGATACCTTCACTAAATGATTTATATTTTTTA
This sequence comes from Mammaliicoccus sp. C-M13, assembly GCF_022386845.1. Lineage (NCBI taxonomy): Bacteria > Bacillati > Bacillota > Bacilli > Caryophanales > Staphylococcaceae > Mammaliicoccus > Mammaliicoccus sp. C-M13. The sequence goes on from NZ_JAJNHQ010000004.1 coordinate 169,976, forward strand.
TTAATGATATTTTCGAAGAAGTTATCTTCAATCATTTTATGAGCGACTCTTAATCCAAGTGCAAATGTATCCATACCTGCAATATGCGTTAATAGTAAGTCTTCTTGTTTAAATGATGTTCTTCTTGGCTTAGCATCGAAGTTTAGACCACCTGGGCTTAAACCATCATTTTTAAGTATTTCGTACATCGCTAATGTCGTGTCATACACGTCTGTAGGGAATTCATCAGTATCCCAACCTAGTTGAGGATGACCTTGATTGGCATCCACTGATCCTAACATTTGATTATCGCGTGCATATCTTAGTTCATGTTGGAATGAATGACCTGCTAAAGTAGCGTGGTTTGCTTCAATATTAAATTTAAATACATCATCTAAGTCATACTTCTGTAAGAAAGCATGAGCTGTTGCAACGTCTGTATCATATTGATGAGTAGTTGGTTCTTTAGGTTTAGGTTCAATTAAGAATTGTCCTTCAAATCCTATTTCTTCAGCATAACTTTTAGCCATTTTGAAGAAGTTTGCTAAATTATCTAGTTCTAACTTCATATCGGTATTTAATAAACTTTCATAACCTTCACGACCACCCCAGAATACAAAGTTTTCTGCGCCTAACTTTTTAGCAATTTCTAAAGATTTTTTCACTTTCGCTGCAGCGTATGCATATACTTCAGCGTTAGAAGATGTAGCTGCTCCGTGTACAAAACGTTCATGTGTGAAATTATTAGTAGTATTCCATAATAATTTCTTGCCCGTCTCGTCCATTTTTTCTTTAATAAGATCGACTATTACGTCTAAGTTTTCATTTGATTCTTTTAAATTAGAACCTTCAGGAGCAATATCAATATCGTGGAAACAGAAATATTCAAGATTTAATTTTTCCATGAATTCAAAAATAGCATCCACTCTTGCTTTAGCTTTGTCCATCTCATTTAAGTTATCCCATTCACGTTCAGCCGTGCCTACACCAAATGGGTCTGAAAGATCTGCAGTAAATGTATGCCAATAAGCGACACTAAACCTTAAATGTTCAGCCATCGTTTTATCGCCTATTTTTTCTTCCGGATTATAATATTTAAAACTATAAATGTTTTGTGATTTTGAACCTTCGTATTTTACTTTATCTATGTCGAAATATGTCATTGTAATCCTCCTAATGATAGTTGGTTAGTTTATTAAACAAACTAACTTTAAAAATAATATATCATATACTATCATTTATGTAAACGCTTTCTACATTAAAAAAAGAACTTGTTAGAAATCTTATATAAGATTTCTAACAAGTTCTTTTTAAATATGAATATCTAATTGAATGTCTTCAATTTGTAGCACTTTTTGAATGATTGCTAAAGTTCCGCCTAACAAAGTAGCATACTTCACATTAGAATTTAGCTTGATTTGAATTTCATTTCGAGAATACTGTTTAAACTGTTCTTTAATTTCTTCTAAAATTTCTGGCATTTCATTGATTAACGGACAGTTAACATAAAAAGCATTTGGATTAAATTGCGTGTTTAAGTTATGTATTAATATAGCAATCTTATTAATAAATTGCTCCATCTCTTGCACAACTACAGAGTTTCGCTCTTTATAATATTGAATTAGTTTACTAAGTGTTAACGTCTCACCTAATTGATGGCTTAAATTTTGTAGTAAAACTTCTTGAGAAAAAATATCTTCAATCTTATGATAAGTTTCCACATTATTGCTTACTTTTGATACAAGTGTTTTTCCAATCTCACCCGCTTCACCATTGGCACCGCGATACAATTTATTATTAATAATTAAGCCCGCACCAATACCTTTATGAATGCTAAGCGCTATAAGGTTATTAATCGATAAACTATGCTTAAAATTACGTTCATACAATGCAGAAAGATTCGCTTCATTTTCGATCATAACAGGAACTTGGGCAAATTCTTTTAGCATTTCTGTTATAGAAACCCCGTCTGTCTTGTGGAATGGTAAATAAATGACATTTTGATCATTATCAACGACACCATGTATAGATACAGACATACCTAATAAACCGTGAATAGTGTTATGTTTCTCACGAACATCAACGTGCTCTTTCAAAATATCTAATATACTACTTACATTGTCATTCGGTAATTTATAAGATTCGTGTTGAATCACATTACCATCAAAGTAGTTATACATCACTTCAACAGAACTATACGTCAAATCTAACGAAATAAAGTAGCCATACAGATGATTAACCTTAAGTAAGATCGGTTTCCTTCCGCCACTTTTCGTACTGTCACCTTCACCAACTTCGCGCACTAAAGATTTACTCTTCAATTTATTTAAAATACTAGAAATGGTCGCTTTATTAATTCCTAGATTCTTTGATATTTCTGTGCGTGAAATATTTTGATGATTAAAAATTTCTTTTAGCACTAATTTTTCATTACTATTTATATTTAAAAATAAGTTATTTTCCATAATTTAAGACCCCATATGCACTTTGAATGTTCTATTTTAAATATCCATTTTATTATATTTATTATTTTAACACATATTAAAATAGCCAAAAGTTTTATCCTTATTTAATATATACCCTCTATTATTCATATTTGTTCAATTTCTTGTATGATATCATTGATATTATATACATCAATCTAAAATCACTTTTTATATAACTGAAAAGGAGCATATAAATTTATGAATATTTTAATTTTAGGAGCAACTGGTCGTGTTGGTCATGAGATTTTAAATCATGCGATTAATGACGATCACCATATAAATGTATTAGTTCGTAATAAAGAAAAATTAAATACTAACTATAATCAACTCAATATTATAGAAGGCAATGTGTTAAACAAAGATGATATTGCTCAGGCAATAAAAGGTGTAGATGTTGTATTCAGTGCATTAGGTACTGATGGTACAACTACATTAACAGAAGCTATGCCTCTTATTATTGAAGCGATGGAACAAGAAAATATTAAGCGTATCATAACTATAGGCACCGCTGGTATATTACAAAGTAGAACTGACCGCGACCTTCTTCGTTATGAATCAAACGAATCCAAAAGAAAAACGACTCGTGCAGCGGAAGAACACCGTAAAGTATATGAACTTCTCGACCAATCATCCCTTGAATGGACAATTGTTTGTCCTACGTATTTACCTGATGGAGAACGAACAGGCGAATATCGAACAGAGAAAAATTATTTACCTGAAGATAGCGTTAAAATCTCCGTACCAGATACTGCAGAATTCGCTTATCAACAGTTGAAAAACGATGAGTATGTTAAATCGAGAGTCGGTATTGCGTATTAAATAGAAAAGCCCGGGACATAAATAATTGTCCTGGGCTTTATTTTTGAGAATAGCTGAAAAGTTTTTTGAAATAAAAAAATAAGTGATTTGTTGTTCATTATTTTCAGCTCCAATTTTTATCAACATTTCTTTTTTATAAAGTTCTTGGAAGGCTTGTTATCACTATTTATTGTTAACCATGATTGTAGTTATTGAACAATAAAATCAACAAAAAATCATTTTACCATATACCTATAGGGGTATATGTTATACTTTGATTATCAACTAGTTGTTCTTTTAAATTTTATAAATTAGGAGGTTCATTATCATGAATAAAGATAACAAGCATGATCATGAGCATCATAGTCATCAAGGACATGAAAATCATGAAGACCATGATAATCATAGTGACCATGCTCATCATCATGGTAATTTTAAAAGTAAATTCTTTATTTCATTAATTTTTGCAGTCCCCATCATCATTTTATCACCAATGATGGGCGTAAAATTACCGTTCCAAGTTTCATTTACAGGTTCAGATTGGATTGTATTAATTCTATCTACAATTTTATTCTTTTATGGTGGAAAGCCATTTATTACAGGTGCTAAAGATGAAATTTTAAGTAAAAAACCTGGAATGATGACGTTAGTTACACTAGGTATTTCAGTTGCATATATTTATAGTTTATATGCATTTTATATGAATAACTTTAGCTCTTCGTCGTCCCATACTATGGACTTTTTCTGGGAGTTAGCTACTTTAATTGTCATTATGTTATTAGGTCACTGGATTGAAATAAATGCAGTTGGTAATGCTAGCAATGCTTTAAAGAAAATGGCGGAACTTTTACCTAATACCGCTATAAAAGTAATCGATGAAGACCAACGTCAAGAAGTGAAAATATCAGATATTGATATTGATGATATCGTTGAAGTTAAAGCTGGTGAAAGTATACCTACTGACGGTATCATCGCACAAGGTGAAACTTCGATTGACGAATCATTAGTAACAGGGGAATCAAAACTCGTTCCTAAAGCTTATAACGATGAAGTTATTGGTGGTTCCATCAATGGCTCAGGAACTATTCAAGTTAAAGTTACTGCTACCGGCGAAAACGGCTACCTTTCTCAAGTAATGGGATTAGTGAACCAAGCACAAAATGATAAATCCAAAGCTGAATTATTATCGGATAAAGTAGCAGGTTATTTATTCTACTTTGCAGTAAGTATCGGCTTAATTTCGTTTATTGTATGGATGCTTATTCAAAGTAATGTTGATTTTGCACTTGAACGTCTTGTAACAGTACTTGTCATAGCTTGTCCTCACGCATTGGGGTTAGCGATTCCTTTAGTTACAGCACGTTCTACATCTATAGGTGCACACAATGGTTTAATTATAAAAAATAGAGAGTCTGTAGAAACAGCTCAACATTTAGATTATATTATGATGGATAAAACAGGTACATTAACTGAAGGTAATTTCTCAGTTAACCATTATGAAAGCTTTAATGAACAATTAACAGATGAAGAGGTATTGAGTCTATTTGCTTCATTAGAGAGCAATTCCAATCACCCTCTTGCTACTGGTATAGTCAATTACGTTAAAAGTAAAGACATATCCTATTCTAGCCCTAAAGAAGTTAACAACTTACCAGGTGTTGGTCTAGAAGGTACTGTTAATAATAGAAAATTAAAAATAACAAATGTAACTTATTTAGATCAAAATAAATTTGATTACAACAAAGAACAATTTACCGACCTTGCTAAAGAAGGCAATTCCGTTAGTTATTTAATTGATGACAACCAAGTTATTGGCGTTATCGCGCAAGGTGACAAAATTAAAGAAAGTTCAAAACAAATGGTTTCTGATTTATTATCTAGAAATATCACACCTGTCATGCTTACAGGTGATAATAATGAAGTTGCTCAAGCAGTTGCCAAAGAGTTAGGTATCGATGATGTACATTCACAATTAATGCCGGAAGATAAAGAAAAAATCATTAAAGATTATCAATCAAAAGGTAGTAAAGTTATGATGGTTGGTGATGGTATTAACGATGCGCCAAGTCTTATTAGAGCCGATATTGGTATGGCTATAGGTGCAGGTACAGATGTAGCCGTTGAGTCTGGCGATGTCATACTTGTTAAAAGTAACCCATCAGATATTATTAGTTTCTTAGATCTTTCTAAAAACACAATGAAAAAAATGGTTCAAAATCTTTGGTGGGGTGCTGGATACAACGTCGTTGCTGTACCTCTAGCAGCTGGAATATTAGCTGCAATAGGGTTAATTTTATCCCCTGCTGTTGGCGCAATACTCATGTCATTCAGTACGGTTATCGTAGCAATTAATGCTTTTACACTAAAATTAAAATAAAAGATAGGAGCTTTCAAATTATGATTAAGAAATTCAGTTTTATTATACTAGCATCAGGACTCGTATTATCCGCTTGTTCATCAGATAAAGGGGCAGAAGATAAAAAATCTAACAATCATAAAGAAGAAGAACATATGGAGCATAAAAGCGATAGTAAAACACCAGAAAACATGAAGAGTACAAACGATGGCAAGTTTAAAAAAGGTGATAAAGTTACAATTACAGAGGGGCATATGGCTGGGATGAAAAACGCCAAAGGTACAGTGAAAGAAGCTTATAAAACTTATGCTTATGAAGTAAGTTACACACCAACAAACGGTGGCGACAAAGTAAATAATCATAAATGGGTCGTTAACGAAGAAGTAGCTGACGCACCTGAAGATGGTTTCAAAAAAGGCGACACTGTTAAATTAGAAGCTGACCATATGTCTGGCATGAAAAATGCAGAAGCTAAAATTGATGATGTAGAAGAAACAACTGTTTATATCGTAGATTATCAATCAACAGATAATGATAAAATGGTTAAAAATCATAAATGGATGACGGGCGATGAACTAAAAACACGTTAAAAATATCGGAATAAAAGAGCTAAGGACATAAATCCTTAGCTCTTTTTTGGGTGGGATTGATCGAGTCGATATTGTTGTTGGATTTTCTATGACGTTAATCCAGGTAAAAATCATCTTATTGGATTTTCTAGCTCATTAATCCAGGTAAACACTCCTTTATTAGATCCACCTTTACGTAAAACCACGAATTAACTTTTTCTTCTGTTTCATAGCTAATCTTTGTATGTTTTTGTTTAATTTATTATTAACCGAGTATATATAAATACTATGAGTAGAAGTTAAACTGAATATGCTTTAAAATTTTCAGTAGTACTACTAATTACTCTTACTTAATTTATTAGCCAATTAAAATTTATATTTTTACAATAAGTATTATTAACCTTTTGCAAATCACTTTTTATATCGGAAGAAGGGATATTATGCTATTTCAATTAGACTTATTTTTAAGAATTTTTTTGGCCGTATTATGTGGTGCGATAATTGGTTATGAACGGTCACAAAGACTGAAAGCAGCTGGCATTAGAACGCATATACTTGTATCCGCCGCTTCAGCGTTGTTTATTATCATTTCAAAATACGGGTTTAATGATATTTTAAACTATTCAAACATTGAGCTAGATCCATCAAGGGTAGCTGCTCAAGTTGTAAGTGGTATCAGTTTTATTGGCGCTGGTACAATATTGATTAAAAATCAAAATATTAACGGGCTAACAACTGCTGCTGGACTATGGATAACTTCAGGCGTAGGTATGGCTTTAGGTTCGGGACTTTATTTCATCGGGATTCTATCAGCAATTTTAATTGTCATTATCCAGTACTTTTTGAGAGAAAATTTTATATACGAAAAAATTGTTAAAAAGAAAGAATACAAGAAAATATTGAAGCTTATTATTCAAACTATTTAAAACAGGATATATACAATTTACTTAAAGAAAATAATATTGAAAATATTTCATTTTACGTATATAAAATAGACCAGGATATAATTTATTTAAGCGTAACAGGTAAAGTTGTTTCTAAAACTTATAATAACAATGAACTTATGGAAAATTTATTCAGCTTAGAAGATGTTAGAGCAGTTAATTAATTGAATTAGGTATATATCTTAAAAAAGGGTCTGAGACATTGATTATGTCTCAGACCCTTTAAATTTTTATTTGTTTTTATCTTTGCGACGTGACCTAAATAGAACAATTGAACCAAGTGCTGCGAATAATGCCCCAAACAATGTTGTTGTTTTTCTTGAATCATTTGTTTCTTCACCTGTATCAGGTAATGCTTCATTGCCTTTATTATCTTTGGTTTTGTTGCTTTGTTGTGCACCGTTGTTTATGCGTTCCGCTTCACTGACGATACGGTTAATATCTTGTTGATTTGGTGCTTGTGCGATTTGATTCTGTAGTTGTTGTTTAGTTATTTCATCAAGGTTTGGCAAGGCATTTATCTTCGCATTACCTTCTGATTGTTGATTTACTAATAATTGATTAGCATCTTGTTGTTGTGCTTGTTTTATAATATCAGTAATCTGATTAGATGTAATTGCTTGGTCAACTTGATTGTTAAAATCATTTTTCACAGTGTCATCTATGTTTGGTAAGTCATTGATTATATCTTGAGCATTATCTTGATTTTTATTTAGATTAACTGTGTTTTGTACTTGTGCTTTGTTTACGATTTTATCAATGTCTAATTGAGTTTGTGCATCATCTATTTGTTTATTGAAATCTGATTTTTCTTCATATGATAAGTTAACTAAGTCATCTACGTTTTGTTTAGCATTATCTTTAGCATTGTTGAGTGCATTCTGAGCGTCTTGAGTTTGTGCATCTTTGATGATATTTACCAAATCTTCTGGTGTTTGTGCTTTTTCAATTTGTTGTTGGAAGTTACCTTTTTGTTTATCAGTTAAGTTATTCAATTGATCAATTTCTGATCGAGCTTTATCTTTGGCAGCTACTAAATCTTGTTTAGCTTTATTTTGTATATCTTTTGCTTTTGCATCTGACACAACTTTATCAATTTCCTCTTTTGACTTTGCACTTGAAATTTGTTTATTAAATTCCGACTTTTCTTTATCAGATAAATTATCTAAACTATTCACATCATTTGTACCTTGTTGTTTTTGTCTATCAAGTATGTTTTTCTCTGCTTTATCTTTAGCAGCCTGAACAATCTTATCAAGCTCTTCTTTATCAGTAGCATCATCTATTTGTTTATTAAATACTTCTTTTTCTCGATGAGATAAGCCCTCTAGCATATTGATACCAGTTTTAGCATTACCCTTTTGCTTATTAAGCATGTTTGTAGCATCTTGTGCTTTTGCATCTTGTACAACTTTATCAATAGTTTCTTTATCTTTAGCATTTTCTATTTGTTGGGCAAATTCAGCAAGTTCATCTTCTGTTAGATTTTTCAGGCTATTGATGTCTTCTTGACCTTTAGCTTTTTGTAAAGTGAGTAAGTTACTTGCATCTTGTGCTTTTGCATCACTAATTACTTTGTCAATTTCTGCTTTAGAAGTTGTATTATTTAATTGTTCTTTATATTGTGTCTTCTCTTCATCTGTTAAATTATTTAAGCTATCAAGTTCTTGTTGGCCTTGATCTTTTTGATTACTTAGTAAATTATTAGCATCTTGTGCTTTCGCATCTGCCACTGCTTTATCGATATCAGCTTTCGTAGTTGCATCTTGTACTTGCTTATTGAAATCAGATTTTTCTTTGTCAGATAAGTTATTTAGACCATTAACATTATCTTGTGCATTTTCTTTTTGCTTATTCAAAAGATTATCAGCTGCTTTATCGGTTGCATCTTCAACAATCTTATCGATATCAGCTTTCGTAGTTGCATCTTGAATTTGTTTGTTAAATTCTGCTTTTTCTTCTTCTGATAAATCATTTAAGTCATTAACTTCAGTCTGTGCATTTTCTATTTGTTTGTTTAATAAATTGCTTGCGTCAGTTTCATTAGCATCTTTAACAATATTTCCTACTTCTTCTGGTGTTTCAGCTGACTCTAGTTGTTGTCGTAAATCTGCTTTCTCTTCTTCTGTTAAATTAGTAAGTTGATCAATTTGGTTTTTCGCATCTTCTTTTGCAGCTGCTAAATCTTTGTCTGCTTTGTTTTGAACATCTTGTGCTTTCGCATCTGTTACTGCTTTATCGATTTCTTCTTTAGATGTAGCCACATTCACTTTATTATTAAATGCTGTTTTTTCTTCTTCTGATAAATTCTCTAAATTATTAATATCATTTGTGCCTGATTGTTTTTGACTATCAAGTAGGTTTTCATCGGATTTTTCTTGAGCATTTTGCACAATTTGATCGATAGTAACTTTATCTTTAGCATTCTCTATTTGTTCATTAAATGTTTCTTTCTCTTGTTCTGATAAATGCTCTAGACCATTTATATCGGCTGCAGCGTTATCTTTTTGTTTGTTTAGTAAATTGCTTGCATCTAGGTCTTGAGCACCTTCAATAACTTCTGCTATATCCATAGAATTATCTAAGGAATCAATATTTTCTTTATATTGTGCTTTGTCTTCATAACTAAGATTTCCCAGGTTATCTATAACTTCTTTAGCTTGTTCTTTAGCAGCTGCTAAGTCTTTATCTGCTTTATTTTGGATATCTTGTGCTTTCGCATCTGCCACTGCTTTATCGATTTCTTCTTTTGTTGTTGCATCTTGTACTTGCTTATTGAAATCAGATTTTTCTTTGTCAGATAAATCGTTTAAACCATTAATGTTGGTTTGTGCACTATCTTTTTGATTATTGAGTAAATTATCAGCCGATTTATTTGTAGCATCTTCAACGATTTTATCGATATCAGCTTTCGTAGTTGTATCTTGAATTTGTTTGTTAAATTCTGCTTTTTCTTTTTCTGATAAATCATTTAAGGCATTAACTTCAGTCTGTGCATTTTCTTTTTGTTTGTTTAATAAATTGCTTGCGTCAGTTTCATTAGCATCTTTAACAATATTTCCTACTTCTTCTGGTGTTTCAGCTGATTCTAGTTGTTGTTGTAAATCTTCTTTCTCTTCGTCTGTTAAGTTAGCTAGTTGATCAAGTTGAGTTTGTGCATCTTTTTTAGCTTGAGATAGATCTTGATCTGCTTTGTTTTGAATATCTTGCGATTTCGCATCTGCTACTGCTTTATCGATTTCCTCTTTTGTTGTAGCCTCAGAAACTTGTTTACTGAATTTACCTTTTTCTTCGTCAGATAAATTCTCTAAAGCATCAATATTTGTTTGACCGTTATCTTTTTGAGAGTTTAATAGATTGCTTGCATCTTTATCTTTAGCGTCTTGGATTACTTTATCAATAGCTGTTTTATCTGTTGCATCTGTAATTTGTTGTTCAAACTTAATACGGTCTTCTTCTGTTAAGTTACCCAAACTGTCTATATCTTGTTGTCCTTCATTTTTTTGTTCATTAAGTAAGTTTGTTGCGTCTTGTTTACGCGCTGTTTGTACTATTTTATCAATGGCATCTTTGTCTGTAGAATCATAAATTTGCTGAGCAAATTCATTTTTCTCATTTTCCGATAAATTGGATAAATTACTTATATCTGAATTACCTTGTTGTTTTTGATCACTTAATAAATTATTTGCATCTCTCTCTTTTGCATCTTGTACTGCTAGGTCAATCGCATCTTTTGTTGTAGCTTCAGCGATTTGTTGAGTGTAAATACTTTTCTCTTCTTCGGATAAATTAGCTAATGCATCAATATCTTTATTACCTTGAGTTTTATTCTCGTTTAAATTAGCTAGGTCTTTATTCTTAGCGTCTTGTAAAGCTTTATCAATTGCTTCTTTATCTGTTGCATTTGCAATTTGTTGTTCAAACTCAGCTCGATCATCATCTGTTAGGTTAATTAAATCGTTTAGCTTTTGATTACCTTGCTCTTTTTGAGACATAAGTAAGTTTGATACATCTTGCTCTCTAGCGTCTTGAATTACTTTATTAATTGCTTCTTTAGTTGTCGCATCTGTAATTTGCTGATTAAAGTTTGACTTCTCTTCATCAGATAAATTGCTTAAGTCATTTACTGTCTTATTACCTTCACTTTTTTGATTTTCAAGTAAGTTTGATGCGTCTTGTTCTCTAGCGTCTTGAATTACTTTATCAATTGCTTCTTTAGTTGTTGCATCTGTAATTTGTTGATTAAAGTTAGATTTCTCTTCATCAGACAGGTTGCTTAAGTCGTTTATATCATAAGCACCTTGTACTTTTTGATTTTCAAGAAGATTCGATGCATCTTTTGCATTAGCTTCTTGAACGATTTTATCGATATCCGCTTTACCAGTCGCATCTACAATTTGTTGTTCAAAGTCTTCACGTTCATCATCCGTTAAATTACTTAAACCACTAAGATCTTTTTTACCTTGCTCTTTTTGACTATTAAGTAAGTTATCAGCATCTTGATTACGTGCATCTTGTACTGCTTTATCGATATCAGATTTCGTCGTTGCATCTTTAATTTGTTGGTTGAATGCTTCTTGTTCATCTTGAGTTAAGTTATCTAATTCATTAATATCGTCGTTACCTTGTTGTTTTTGCTTTTCTAATAAATTATTTTCATCTTTTTCTTGAGCATCTTTAAGAATATTAAGTACATCTTCTGGAGTTGTTGCACCATCTAATTGTTCTTTAATATTTATTTTATCGTCTTCAGTTAAATTAGTAAGGTCATCAACTGTAGATTTTGCTTGATCTTTAGCATCTGATAAATCTTTTTCTGCTTTATTTTGAATATCTTTTGCTATTGCATCATTAATCGCTTCATTTATAGCTGTTTCATCTGTAGCGTTTGAAACTTGCTCTTTGAACTGCTCTTTTTCTTCGTCTGATAAATTAATTAATGCATCGATATCAGTTGTACCTTGTTGCTTTTGCTTATCTAATAAGTTTTGAGCATCTTGGTTTCGTGCATCATCTACAATTTTCTTCACATCTTTTGGAGATGAAGCTTCTTCAAGCTGTTGAGCAATTTTTGTTTTATTATCATCTGTTAAGTTAGTTAGTTGATCAATATCAGTTTGAGCTTTCTCTTTAGCGTCTGATAAGTCTTTATATGCTTTATTGTCTACGTCTTGTGCTTTTGCATCTTTAATTGTTTGATCAATTGTAGCTTTATCTGATGCATCAGTAATTTGTTGTTTGAACTGTTCTTTCTCTTCATCCGTTAAATTGCCTAAATTATTAATCTCTTCGCTACCTTGCTGCTTTTGCTTATCTAAGAAATTAGCGTCATCTTTGTTTTGGGCATCTTTAATGATTTGAGCCACTTCTTCTGGTGAAGTTGCATCTTTAAGTTGTTGGTTAATATTTGTTTTTTCATCTTCAGATAAATTATCAAGTTGTTCGATATCAGTTTGAGCTTTCTCTTTAGCGTCTGATAAGTCTTTAGCAGATTTATTGTCAGCATCTTGTGCTTTCGCTTCATTTATTGCTTCTTTGATGCTAGCTTCATTTGTTGCGTCAGTAATACGTTGTTCAAATTCTGAACGTTGTTCATCAGTTAAATTGCTCAAGTCATTTAATTGTTGCTTACCTTGCTCTTTTTGATTGTTAAGTAAATTGTCAGCATTCTGTTGTAAAGCGTCTTTAATAATATCTGCTACTGTTTCTGGATTATCTGCATCTTCAAGTCTTTGTGTAATGTCCGACTTGTCTTCATCAGTTAAATGTTCCATATTATCAATTTGAGATTGCGCATCATTTTTAGCATTTTCTAAATTTTGAGTTGCTTTATTTTCGATGTCTTGTGCTTTAGCGTTATTTATAGCTTCATTTATAGCAGTTTCATCTGTAGCATCAGAAATCTGCTGTTTAAACTGTTCTTTCTCTTCATCTGATAAATTAGTTAAACCATCAACATCAACTGTACCCTGTTCTTTTTGTTTATTTAATAAGTTTGATGCGTCCTTACTTTGTGCGTCTTTCAAAATTTGAGACACTTCATCTCGACTTGTTGCATTTTCAAGTTGTTGAGCAATATTAGCTTTCTCTTGTTCATTTAAATTAGTTAAGTTATCAACGTCAGTTTGAGCATTTGATTTAGCATCTGCTAAGTCTTTCATTGCTTTATTCTCTGCATCCTTCAATTTAGCATCGTTTACAGCTTGATGTATGCCTTCTTGGTTAGAGGCATCACTGATTTGTTGTTCAAACTGATTACGCTCTTCATCTGTCAGGTTACTTAAATCATTAAGCTCTTGTCTACCTTGATCTTTTTGACTGTTTAATAAATTTGAGACGTCTTTATCTCGAGCTTCTTGTATTACTTTGTCGATTGCTGCTTTATCTGTTGCGTCTGTAATTTGTTGCTCGAATTGATTGCGTTCTTCATCAGATAAATTAGCTAAATTATTTAAATCTTGATGACCTTGATCTTTTTGACTGTTTAATAAATTTGAGGCGTCTTTATCTCGAGCTTCTTGTATTACTTTGTCAATTGCTGCTTTATCTGTTGCATCTGTAATTTGTTGCTCGAACTGATTGCGTTCTTCATCAGATAAATTAGCTAAATCATTAATGTTTTGTTTACCTTGCTCTTTTTGGTTTGATAATAATTGCTCTTTATCTTGTTGCTTAGCATCGCTTACAATATTCGCTATATCTTCTGGTGATGTTGCTTCATTAATATTAGTAATAATAGTATTACGTGCATCATCAGTCAGATTCGCTAAACTATCTAACGTAGATTGTGCATTTTCTTTTGCTTGTTGTAAGTCTGCTACAGCTTTGTTTTGTGCATCTTGAGCTTCTGCATCTTTAACAACTTGATCAATGGCTGCTTTATTTTCAGCATTTGTAATTTGGTTACTGAAATTCGCTTTTTCTTCGTCTGTTAAATTGCTCATTCCATTAATTGTAGAATTACCTTTATTTCTTTGTGCATTAAGTAAATTACTATCATCTTTAGCTTTTGCATTAGCAACAACTTTATCGATAGCTGCTTTATCTACAGCATTTGTAATTTGATTATTGAACTCCGCTTTCTCTTCGTCTGTTAAATTAGGCAATTCATTGATATTAGACTGCCCTCTGTCTTTTTGACTGTTTAATAAATTAGTCGCATCTTTATTACGTGCATCTTGTACTGCTTTATCTATTGCCGATTTATCTTTAGCGTTCGTAATTTGATTTGTAAAATTACTAATATCTTCAGCTGTTAAATTACTTAAATTATTGATATTAGATTTACCTTGCTCTTTTTGATTATTCAATAAGTTAGTTGCATCTTTAATTTGAGCATCTTGTACCGCTTTATCTATTGCCGATTTATCTTTAGCGTTCGCAATTTGATTTGTAAAATTACTAATATCTTCAGCTGTTAAATTACTTAAATTATTGATATTAGATTTACCTTGCTCTTTTTGATTATTCAAT
>NZ_JAJNHQ010000005.1:0-183403 GCF_022386845.1 Mammaliicoccus sp. C-M13
AAAAATCAAACAGATTTATTTTGTTAATACATTCTAAAAAACCAATGGTTGATTACTTCTAAAGATATTACACATAAATATGGACTTGACTGTATTTTCCATAATTTTAATATGATTTCATCCTAAGTACATGAGATAATTACCTCTAACAGGCTAGTTATTTTTATCTAGCTCGTTACATTTTCTAATAGGCTAGACTTTTCAAACAAGCACGTTAGCTCTGTATTTTCCAAACTTAAAATTGACCTCCACTACTATCACTACCACCTTTAAAGTATTTTCTTTCTTCTTTATTAAATACTTGTTCTGGGTCCATATATGGCTTTAATTTATATTTTCCTTTTGATAAATTCAAACCATCTATTGCAATTCTATCTTGTGTAACGGCATGGGGTGTTAACTGTTCATATTCTTGTGGTCCAACTGATGTTATCAGTTTAAAACCTTCTTTTTCTGATAAATACTTAAATGCTGGAGAACCAATTTCTACTCTTGCTCCGAAAGGATAAATGAATAAATCAGTCTTACCTATAATCGGTTCTACTTCTTTCTTCCATCTCTTCGTATCTTGAACAATTTGATTATAACTACTATTTGTAAAGTTTATATGGCCATAAGAATGACTGCCAAATTGCCACCCGTCACGCTTCATGACTTTCACTATTTCTTTAGCGTCTTGCTTTCTTTCTTCATAGTCTTTACTGTCTAATTCATTTGTACGATAACCCAGTACGCCCTCGTAGCCTGTTAATGCAACAACACCTTTAGCGCCTTTATAAGAGAAATCTTTATGTTCTTTAACATACTCATTTAAAATTGGTACAATTGCTTCTTGTGAAGATTTAACGGTCTTCCCGTGATCATCTGTTGATTCTGAAATCACTTCTTTATTTTCATTTAATACGAGTCGATTAACATTACCATTTTTACGCATATAGTCGTAATAATTCATATCATCAATTGACAAAATTAAAGGTTTTTTTCCTTTTGGTAATTTTAACTCTTTCTTCTTAACTTTATCTCCTGAAAAATCATATGCATCATGAGGATCTATTAAAATATAATTATTCTTATGCAGTTCTTTAATGGCAGCTTCAAATTCATGTGTTGTTAACATCCAATCAAAATATCCTTTTGCTTGTTCTCCTGTAAACGCACGTTTAGGATAAGGTACATTAGGATGGACAAACAAGTGATGGATAACGCCATTATATGGTTCCAAACTTTTTTCATCTTCTTTATCTTGTTTAGCATCATATTTTTGCGAAACTTTATTTTCAGTAGCCTTCTTTGGTGCTTTATTCGTTTTCTGTTCATCTTGTTGACAACCGGAAAGTACTGTTACGATAACTATTAAATATATAATACTGTTTAGTATTTTTTTCAAGAAGTCCCCATCTCCTTTTTAAATATATTTATAGTTATAATACTAGCGTTATTTCCAATTAATGTAAAGTGAGGTAAATAATAATTTAATTATAAAATAATATAAAGATTAAAATATGTAGAAGATTATTGAATGCGTGGCATAGTATGGCAAGTTCAAAACGCTTAGTCAAAATATAAATTGCGCCAAATACTAAACCTAACCCACAATAAATTAAAAATTCCCCGACGTTTAAAGGTCCATGTATCAAGCCAAATAGAACACTAGACACTATATATCCAACTAATAAATGACCTCTAAAAATACCTTTCATAATAAGCATCCTAAAGATGAGCTCTTCAAAAATCGGTCCTAAAATTACGAAAATTATAATGGATATCATGATAGGTAAATATTTTAAATCTTGATAAACCTCTAATTGATTATGTGGCTGACCAATTATTAATGAAATTGACCAGTAAATAACAAGACCAATTAAAGTAGCACATAACATATATAACAAATATGTACGTTTAATTGGCTTTACTTCAAAAATATTTAATTTAAACTTTTCTATAAGATATAGTGACAACCCAAATAACACAACGCCTAAAAGCAATATCCATAAATTTTGAGCCAGACCAATAGAAGTGTACGCTCCAGTTAGCATGATAATGAGTAATATAGATTGCCAAAATACATATTTATATCTTTTTGTAGATATTGGATTCGTATCATTTAATACTCTGTTTAAGTTCATTTTATTCTTCCCCATTTTTAATAAAGCCATCCCTAATTTATATCAATTCTTTTATATTATTATACCAATAATCTTAGTTAAACACTTTTATTTCATAGGA
Organism: Mammaliicoccus sp. C-M13; assembly: GCF_022386845.1. Classification (NCBI taxonomy): domain Bacteria; kingdom Bacillati; phylum Bacillota; class Bacilli; order Caryophanales; family Staphylococcaceae; genus Mammaliicoccus; species Mammaliicoccus sp. C-M13. The sequence continues at coordinate 2,227 of NZ_JAJNHQ010000005.1, forward strand.
ATTTTTAAAATAAATGAAGATCCAATATTAATTTTACTTTCAACTTCTAAAACACCATCCATTTGATGTGCTAAATTTCGCGCAATATACAAACCTAACCCTGACCCGCCGGTAGTCTTGTTTCTAGATTCTTCAACTCTATACGTTCTATCAAAAATACGGTTTAAATGTTCGCTCGCTATACCCGTCCCATCGTCAGACACAGTTATAACAAGAATATTCCCCGCTTCTTGATTCACTTTTAACTCTATTCTTGAACCAAGGCCTGTAAATTTTATCGCATTATCAATAATATTCAATAAAATACATTCTAATGGAACCCGATATTGTTTAAAGGATTGCACCTCATCACATAAATTAACATCAATCGTTCTCGATTCGCACGCGGCTTGTTGTTCATAAGTTTGTAATATAGAAACGAACAACTTATCTATATAAATCGTTTCAAGTTCATAATTGTTCCTTGAAACAGTATTCAAACTCATAACACTCGTTAATTCATCAAACATAGTAGCTATTCTTTGCGATTGCTTAATTAATACATCGTAAGCTTTATTTTGCTCCTCTTCTGTTGAAATAACACCATCTTTGAGACCTTCCGCAATATGAGGTAATGCTTGCTAAAGGTGTTTTTAAATCATGTGATAAATTTTGTACCATTTCTGATTTTTCCTGTTGTTCATGCTTCACTTGTTCAATTTGTATTTCAATATTTCGTGCCATCGTATTAAATGAATGACTAAGTTCTCTCATCTCTTTCGGACTATCAATATTAAGTTCTGTTTCATTATAATGACCTTGGGCTACACGTTTTGTCTGCAAATTCATTAAACGAATCCGTCTGACGAGTGGATTAATAAATAAAATACAAATAGCCGTTGTTAAACAACTTGCGATAATAGCGCTTATAGTTAGTAACAACGTTGTATGAGCATCGAACCACATCCATTTATATGCAACCGTTAAGATGGCTGTCGTTAACACAATGCTACTTATAAATGCAATTAATATTTGAGTTCTGATTGTTAACATTTATTTCGCCCTCTCGAATTTATATCCCAATCCCCAAACTGTCGTAATAACATAATCGTGGAAATCTTGTCGTTCTAACTTTTCTCTAATTCTACGTATGTGTACATTCACTGTATTCGCATCTTCGTAATAGTCATATCCCCAAACTTTCTCTAATAATTCAGATTTAGAAATAACTGTTTTTTCACGTTCAGCTAAATACCATAATAAATCAAATTCTCTTACACGTAGTGGAATCTCTTCATCGTTTATTTTCAATACTTTCTCTTGCTTACATAATGTCATGGAATCGAATGTTAAATAATCTTGTTTATTAAATTTTCTACTACGATTTAATAAATTATGTGATCTTAAAATTAATTCTCTAGGACTGAAAGGTTTCTTTATATAGTCATCTGCCCCTAAAGTTAAAGCATAAATTGTGTCATTTTCTTGTGTCTTTGCTGTTAAATAAATAAATGGAATATCAAGACTTTGTTCTCTCATCTTCTTAACCACTTCATAGCCATTTACCTCAGGCATCATAATATCCAATATCATCAAGTCAATAGAATCATCTATTTGCTCAATTGCTTCTTGTCCATTGGTTCCTGTAATTACTTGGTGCCCTTCATATTCAAAATACGTTTTACAGATATCCAGAATATCTTGTTCATCGTCTACGATTAGTATTTTTGCCCTGTTGTCATCCTGCTTCCTTCTTATTAAACTTATTGATAAATGTTTTTACAGATGTTGAATTAATACATTCTTTATTAAGCGCAATAAATATAAATCCAGATAATTGTACAGGGTATGTAAAAATCATATCTGCTAGAATGTTATTAATCATAATAAATATACCAAATAGAGCTGCAGAATACTCTAGGAAACCTATGATGAGAGCCAAACCAATCATTATTTCACCAATAGGAATAATCCATTCCCAATAAGAAGTGTAAGGTTCAATAATAATTTTAAAGAAATGTTTATACCATTTTGGAGAGTCTTGATTCTGTGCAATGACTTTAGTAAGACCACCTAAACTGAAACCACCTGTTAACTTTTCATAACCTTGTCTTAAAATGTATATGCCACTTACAATGCGTATGATTAAAAATATAATTTGATATAATTTTTTCATGATGTTTTCTCCTTTATATAACATGATAGGGAAAAACGGTTTACCCGAATTCCCCTAATAGAAGTAATTTTTTATTTTAATTTGGCACTACCGAATGTTACATGCGCTTTATTACAATATATTGTTACTTCGTTATATTTTGAAACATCCATATCTTTTAAATCAAAAGTTTGTTCCATTTTGTCATAATCTACTTTATCAATTTGTATACCGTTCTCAACATCGCCATCTTTTGTTAAATAAACATGTAAGTCTGGACCTTTAGAAGATTTATAATCAGTAAGCATTAATTTATGATCTTTAATAGTTGCTTTACCTTCAACCATTTCACCATTCATAGACTTAAACATACCAGACATCATCATATCGTCTTTTTTCATATCTTTATCTTTCATGTCCATGTCTTTATCTTTCATCTCTTTGTCCTTCATATCCATGTCTTTGTCCATTTCTTTATCTTTCATTTCACTTTTTGTTTCCATTTTTTCGTCTTTTTTCATATCGTTATTACCACATGCACCTAATAAAATCGTAGTTGAAAATTTCATTTAACACATCTCCTTTTAATTTGATATGTTAATTGTATAAAGTACAACTCTATTAAACCATTAACTGTTTATTAACTACCATAAAGTAATTCTTAAATATTTATTTCATTAATTTCATTTGTTGCACTTCGACTTACGAGTACTTTTTTAGTCATGTTAATAAACAATCCTGTTTCTACAACTCCAACTATAGATTTAAGTGCATAATTTAACTGTTCAGGGTGATGAATTTCTGAAAAATCACAATCAAGAATATAATTTTGATTATCAGTAACAAAAATCTCTTCTTCTTTTTTTCTTAAAATTGCTTTACATCCTAACGACTCTATAGATTGCGCTGTAATTTTCCATCCAAATGGTATGACCTCTATCGGCAACTTAAACTTACCAAGTATTTTGACTACTTTTGATTCATCTACAATAACGATAAATTTCTTAGCTGCATCAGCAACTATTTTCTCCCTTAATAGCGCACCGCCGCCACCTTTAATCAATTGTAAATTCTCATCCACTTCATCTGCACCATCAATTGCGATATCTAAACTTCTTATTTCTGAAAAATCACTAAGAGGAATTTTAAATTTTTTAGCCCATTCTGCTGTTTTTTCAGATGTAGGTACACAAACAATATTTAATCCTTCTTTAACCCGCTCACCTAAATGTTTAATAGCATAATACATCGTAGACCCAGTACCTAGACCTACTTTCATATCATCTTCTATATATTGAATAGCCTCTATCGCTACACTTTCCTTTAACTCATCTTGATTCATTATGGACACCTCAATCTATATTTATATGTTTAAAATTCAACTTAACATCATTATAAATATACATAGTGCAAACATCCTAACGTATTGATTGAGAATACTTTGATATTTCATAAAAAATCACCCATAAAAATTAGAATTGAATCTAAATTTTATGGGTGACTATCATTTTATATTTATTTTGTAGGGTATCTATGTGAAAACATACAAATTATCATTTTGTATTTGAAGGTTCTTCATCTGTTCTTGGTAACGGGTAAAAACCGGCATTAAATTGTTTCCATAATGGTTCTGTTAATTCATGTTTGTCTGTTCTTTCAGGATCGAACATAGATACAATTTCATCTTCTTTGCCTTGTTTAATTTTGCTAATGAATTCGTAATCTAATAGCAATTCTCTACCTAAAGCGATAAGAGGTGCACCAGTTTCAAGAGCAGCGATAGCATCATCAGCTGTAAATATAGAGCCAATACCTATTAATGGTAAACGTCCATTTATCCAGTCTAACAATAATTTAACACGTTGTTCTCCTTTATATTCACCTTCTCTTGTTTCAGAGTGAATATCCATTAGAGATACGTGTAAATAATCTATCGGTTTTTCAGACAATGTTTTGACAAGTTGTTCAGTTAATTCCATAGAAATACCTGGAGATTCCACTTCTTCTGGAGAAAAGCGATAACCTACTATAAAATCTGGTGTAGCATGTTCATTTACGACTTTTGTTACTGCATCTACAACTGCTAGAGGGTAACGTAAATGTTCGCCCCACTCATCATCTCTTCTATTGTAGTAAGGAGAGAAGAATTGATGGATTAGATAGTGATTGGCACCATGAATTTCAACGCCATCAAATCCCGCTTCAATTGCGATACGTGTTGCTCTTGCAAATGATTCAATAGAATGTTCAATTTCTTCTACAGTTAAAGGTCTAGCTTTATGTGTCTCTTTTTGACCGAACCCTCTAACTTCTACTTCACTCGGTGCAGCAACGTCGCCATCAGGTGTTAAACCAGGTAGTGACATTGCACCGCCGTGATGAATTTGAATTAATGCTTTAGCACCATTTTTCTTCATAACTTCAGCTTGCTTAGATAATCCACTTATATCCGCTTCTTTAGAAACAGAAGCTTGTCCAGGAAATGCTTGACCAAGCGGTTCAACATAACTTGCTGCAGTCAAAGCAATCCCAACATCTTGAGATCGTTTTTCTATATATGGTAATTCAATATCAGAAATACTGCCATCATCATTAGAAGACACATGTGTTAAAGGCGCTAACACAAATCTATTTCTTAATACTACACCATTCGGTAATTTTAGTTCTTTAAATAAAGGTTCATATTTCGCATTCATTTTTTAAGTCCTCCTTATGAAATAACACTATAACATCATTATTTTAGAAGTTACTAATTTAATGCTTATAGCTATGGTAGGAATTTTATATATTGAAATTCCTTATATAAAATTAACAATAATTATTATTAATTTTTGTATTCTGTATTTGTTTTTAATTACTTCGTTAAAGAAATACATTTTTATTTAATTGAACGATTTCATTCATAATTATTAACTTTTTGACTTACATTTATCACTAATGACATAAACCGTTCAAACTATTGAACACTATGAATCCTATTAATATGCTTATACCCAATTAGTAAGCGCTTACTAAAGATACAAGGAGGTGTTATAGTGAAGATTTTTGAACTTATTGATAAAAATACTTTTATTTTTGACGAAACAATTTCTTCTAAAAGTAAACTCTTTAATTCACTCACAGAAATATTAGATGAACACGGATATTTAAAGAACAGGAAAAAGTTTCTAAAAGATCTACTTAAACGAGAAAGTATAGTTTCTACGGGGATTGAAGATGGTTTCGGTATACCTCACGCCCAATCTAAATATATAAATAAACCTATTATTACTTTTGCAAAAACTTCTAAAATTAGTGATTACAAAGCATTAGATGATTCTGAAATTAACATAGTTTTTCTTATTGCATTACCAAAAATTGCACAAGCTTCACACTTAGATTTATTAAGTGAATTGGCTCGTCTTTTGATGAATCCAGATTTTCGACATGACATTAAAAATGCTGAACAAGCAGATGAAATTTTAGATATTTTATCTGTATAGGAGGAATATTATGAATATCATTGGAATTACAGCATGTCCTACAGGTATAGCCCACACTTATATGGCTGCTGAAAAATTGACTAATACTGCTGAAAACCTAGGTCATAATATAAAAATTGAAACACAAGGTTCAAAGACTGAAAATATTTTAACTGAAGATGATATAAATAACTCAGATTTAATTATTTTAGCAATAGATAAAGAAATCGATTTAAGCAGATTCTCTGGAAAAAAAGTCAAAAAGATTTCAACAGCACAAGCAATTAAAATGCCTGAAAACATTATAGAAGATGCTATAAATGATATCGATATGACAAATATTGAAAATAATGAAAGTAATACAAATAATAAATCAGGTATATATAATCACTTCATGAATGGCGTAAATTATATGCTCCCATTTGTAATTGCAGGTGGTATATTAATAGCCATCAGTTTTGCTTTTGGTATAAATTCTGCTGATCCTGATTCAGAATCATATAATAGATTTGCAGCTGCACTTTCTAAGATAGGTGGAGATACAGCATTCCAATTAATGGTTCCAGCTTTATCTGCTGGTATTGCTTCTTCAATAGCTGGCAGAGCAGGTTTTGCGCCTGGTTTGGTTGCAGGAACTCTTGCAACAGTTGATGGATCAGGATTTTTAGGGGGAATGATTAGCGGGTTAATGGCTGGTTATGTAACAAATATTTTAGCAAATAAAGTTAAAATACCAAAATCAGTATCTGCACTTTATCAATTAATAATTGTACCACTTTTTTCTATATTTATAGTGGGCATTGCAATGATTTTCCTAATCAACACTCCAATATCATGGCTACTAGATACACTGACTCACTGGTTAAATGGTTTAGGACAGTCATCTGGTATGTTATTCGGCTTATTAATTGGAGCTATGATGGCAGCAGATATGGGAGGGCCTATTAATAAATCGATTTCTACATTTTCTATAGGATTAATGTCAGCCGGTGTTAATGCGCCTATTGCTGCTTGTATGGTAGCTGGTATGACTCCTCCACTAGGTCTAGCTTTAGCGACACTTATTTTCAAAAATAAATTCACTAAAGAAGAAATAACATCTGGAAAATCTTGTTGGGTATTAGGTGCGTCATATATTACAGAAGGAGCGATACCTTTTGCCGTTGCAGATCCGCTTAGAGTCATCCCTAGTCTTATATTAGGCTCTGCAACTGCAGCGGCAATATCTATGAGTGGTGGTGTAACTTCTTTAGCTCCTCACGGAGGTATATGGATTTTATTTATTCCAAATGTAATTAATCATATATTTATATATATCATCGCCATCATTAGTGGAACAGTGGTTACAGCTTTGTCAGTTGGGTTACTAAAGAAAAAAATCACTTTTGAACAAAAAGAGAAATCAAATGAAATTATTAAAAATAAGGTGGAGTTATAATGTTATATAATATGAAAGATTTACTAAAAGTTGCAAATGAGCATAAATTTGCTGTTCCTGCGTTTAATATATCTAGTTTTGATATGCTTAAATCAATTATGGAAGAAGTTGAAAGGCTAGAGTGTCCTGTCATTCTAGAAATACATCCAGATGAAATTGAATATTTAGGAAATAATTTTGTGTCAATTGTAAGAGCTTATGCCCTTAATAGTAAAGTTCCAGTCGTTATTCATTTGGATCATGGTAGTACACTGTTCGATGTTACAAGGGCAATTAGAAACGGTTATACTTCAGTAATGATTGATGCTTCTACTCAATCTTTCGAAGATAATATTTCTATTACTAAACAAATAGTTGAGTTAGCACACAATGTAGATGTTTCAGTAGAAGCAGAACTAGGTACAATAGGAAATAATGGTTCTAGTGAAGGTGGAACTGATGAAATTATATACACAGATCCTGATCAGGCAGAATATTTTGTTAAAGAAACCAACATTGACACATTAGCAGTAGCCATTGGTACATCACACGGGTTATATCCAAAAGGAAAGAAACCAGAATTAAATATAGAGTTACTTAAAGAAATAAATTCAAGATTATCTATTCCTATTGTATTACATGGTGGCTCTGGAAATCCTGATGAAGAAGTACGTGAATCTGTTCTTTATGGTGTGGGTAAAGTAAATTTAAGTTCTGATTTAAAAAGTGTCTTTTTTGAACAAGTTAGACAAACTTTAATTGATAATAAGAATATGTATGAACCTAATGAAGTTTACCCAGAAGCAAATAAAAAATTAAAAAAAGTAGTTGAATATAAAATGAATTTACTGAACACTATAGGTAAAGCAAAATTATATAAGTAATTTCTACAAAGGTGGTTAAATCCATGCTTAAAATAATAGAAGAACGTCAACAAATTATAATCAATCATTTAAAGATTGTTCAATTTTCAAGAATACAAGACTTGATAGAACTCGTAAAATACAGTGAAGCTACTGTTAAAAGAGATTTGATAGAATTGGAAAAAAAGGGCCTCGTTAGAAGGACTCGTGGTGGAGCTATGATTATCGATAATCAAAAAATAGATTTGCCTTATTTAATGAAAATAATTAACTTTAATGAACAAGATAATAAACATAAATTAGCAGAGAAAGCCAAAGACCTTATTAATGACGATATGGTAATATTTATAGATTCAAGCACCACTACTTTACATTTAATTAAAATGTTAGCTAAGTTTGAAGGTTTACAAATTATTACGAATGGTGTTCTTACTGCTTCATTATTATCAGAGTTTACTGACGCTCATATTAATATTCTAGGTGGGACAGTTATAAAAAAAAGAAATACCATAAATGGTTCTAAAGCTTTTAATGATGCCTTAACTTATTATGCAGATATCTCTTTTGTATCATGCAGAGGATTTGATTTTAAAGAAGGAGCAACTGAAACTACAGAAGGAGAAGCATTGATTAAACAGGCCTTTAGAAGGAATTCTAAACACTTAGTGTTACTAGTAACTGATGAAAAATTCAACAATAAATATATTCATAAAAGCTTATCTTTACAAGATGTAGATACCATAATTACAGATTATAAACTAACTCAAGACTCTATTAACTTATTACAAAAAAATAATATTAAATGGATACTTTAATTTCTATCAATCAGAGTAATTTCAATTAACAAAAAGATTTGTATAGACACACCAATCCCCTCACTATTTCCATTAGTGAAGGGATTTTTAGTTTAGTATGTCAACTTATCATTTTACTAAAACTGTTTAGCCAAACAAAGTCCATACTCTGTTGACAGGATAATATATATCAAATAAAACGATATATTTATGATTTTTCTTCAGACAGTTTATTATTAGCTCGTCTTTGCAATAGTACACCTAATAAACCAATGATAATTACTAATGCAATAACGCCAGCAATGCCTAAGAACTTAGTAATATATCCGACTACAATTCCTACTGCTAAGAAATCAGTATCTGAGAATGTTGTGGAAGCTGCTCCTAGATCTCCCATAAATGGTATGAATAGCAATGGTAAAAATGTAATTAAAATACCATTCAATGCTGACCCTGCAACTGCTCCTTTTATACCTCCTCTTGCGTTACCAAATACACCTGCTGTAGCTCCTAAGAAGAAATGTGGTACAACTCCTGGCAGTATAACTACTCCACCGATTAAGAACATAATAAGCATTCCGATTACACCAGTTATAAAACTAACGAAAAATCCTATCAACACAGCGTTTTGAGCATATGGAAATACGATAGGACAATCTAATGCTGGTTTAGTATTTGGCACTAATTTCTCTGATATACCTTTGAAAGCAGGTACAATTTCAGCCAAAATCAAACGTACACCTGTTAAGATAATAAATACACCTGCAGCAAAAGTTACACCTTGAATAACCGAGAACACAATAAAGTTTTGACCGTCACTTAGTTCAGCGTGTACATATTGTGGACCTGCAAATAGCGCTGCAATTATATATAAGACAATCATCGTTAATGAAATACTAATTGTACTTTCTCTAAGAAAACTTAAACCTTTTGGAAATTTAATATCTTCAGTTGATTTAGATTTCCCAGAAAATAATTTACCTATTTCTCCAGCTGCCCAGTAACTCACTGTTCCAAAGTGACCGATAGCGACTTGATCAGATTTAGTAATTTTTTTCATTGTAGATTGGCCAAGTGCTGGAAGTATTGCCATAATTAATCCTAATATAATAGAACCCATAACAACTGTTAAAGTACCTGTAATATTACCTACTGTTAATAATATTGCTAAAAATGCAGCCATATAAAATGTATGGTGACCTGTTAAGAAAATATATTTTAAGTTTGTGAACCTTGCTATAAGTATATTTACGACCATACCGAACATCATGATTAAAGCGGCTGTAGTCCCGTAATCTTTTAATGCTATAGATATAATCGCTTCATTATTTGGCACCACCCCTTGAACGCCAAATGCTTCTTGGAACATCTTACCGAATGGTTCTAATGACTGAGTTACAACGTCTGCCCCTGCACTTAATACTAAAAAGCCTAATATCGTTTTAATTGTTCCAGATGTAATATCTGCTCCTGATTTTTTCTGAACAATCAAACCTATGAACGCTATAAGCGCTACTAGAATAGCGGGCTGACTCAAAACATCTACAATAAATCCTAATATTGAATTCATAATGCCCTCACCCCTTTATAGTTAAATAATATTCATTTCAGTTAATTTTTCGCTTAGTTTATTTTGTAATTCTTCTTTATCTAATATGTTATCTAATACAACAACTTCACCTAATCTTTGCGCGTTTTCTTCTAAATCTCTTCCGCATATAAATAAATCTGCCATATCAGGACTAGCTGTCATAATATCACTGTGCTCTACCTTTACATCAGATGGTGCTTGTAAATTTCTCAGAGCTTCTTGTGCATTCATTTCAACCATAAAACTACTTCCTAAACCGTGTCCACATACTACTAAAATTTTCATATTAATCATTCTCCTTAAATATATTTATTATTTCTTCAGAATTTTTTGCTTCTATTAATCTATTTATTCTTTTTTTATCACTTAGTTTAGTTGCTAATTGTCTTAAAATATCAAGATGGGCTTCATTATCAACAGCGCTCAAGACAAATATTAGTGATGCATAATGTCCGTCTTCAGAAAAATTAATGTGTTCGTCTAATTTCAATAGACTTAGACCTACTTTTTCAACATTGTTGCCCGGTCTTGAATGCGCAATAGCTATTTCAGGAGCTATAACAATATAAGGCCCCATTTCATGCACGCTATCTATCATAGACTCTACATATTTTTGAGTGAAATACCCTTCAGCTAACAAAGGTTTAGAAGCTAGTTGTATACTTTCTTCCCAACTGTTAACCTTCTGTCTTAAAAGGATATGTTCTTCCTTAATAAAATCTGTCACGTTTATATTTCCTCCTTACTATGACTAACAGAATGAATGAGCTCTATAATTTTTTCTTTATTTCCATTTAGTAGTTCTTTTCTTTTTTCTTCATCCATTATTAAATGACTAAGTTGCCCTAATGCATTTAAATGTATTTGCGCTTGACTAGTTGCTAAAATAATAATAATTTTAACTGGATCATATCTCTCGTGACCAAAAGTAACACCATTTTTAAAATGCATTATAGACATACTTACAGGGACATTTACATTTTCAAAGTTCGAATGTAGTAACGCAATATTAGGTCCAATGACCATGTAAGGTCCAAATTTATCTAAATGCTTTATAATGTCACCTGCATAAGCTGCATTTACATGCCCTTCATCTATTAATACTTTTACACTCTCTTTTATAGCGTCATCTCTGCTTTTACCTATGACATTAGTTTGAATATGATTGAAAGGAAGTACATCTTCTAAAGTTGGACCTATAGTTTTATAGCTTGAAACGTACCTTTCCCTAAAGTCATTAATCAGTTGATTTAATCGCTCTCTATCTTCTCTGTTAAGAAAAGGAGATACTTCTATCGTCGGAACAGAAAAATCTTCGACAGGTACAGTAGACAGAATATAATCCACACCATGGGACTGTAGAATTTTTTCAGTAATCTCATAGATAGAAAAAGCGTCTAAAATTTCAAATTCAGGATAAATATTTTTTATACGACTTTTTAATAATTGTGAAGTGCCAACACCTGAACCACATAATAATATGACCTTAATTTGTGTTGTTTGTTCACTAGATAACCGTTCAATAGAAGAAGCAAAATGTAATACAAGATAAGCTACTTCATCATCGCTAAATTCTATATGAAAAGGATTCTCTAATACGTATATTTGTTGTTTTACCGCGTGAAATAATTCTTGATATTCATCAATGATTTCCCCTTTTAAAGGATTAGAATGTGCCATGTTAAATGTCATTCTATGAATTGCGGGTTGTAAATGTGTGATTAAACCAGTCATTAGCTTATGATCATGAATTAGGGGTATACCTATTTGTGCACTTACTTTTTGGATGAATAATTTTGAGATTTGAGTTATATTTTTGTGTTCTTGATACTCATGGTAAGAAGTAACACGAGCGCCTAATAAATGTAATGTAATAAAAGCTGCTTCACTTTTAGGAAACTTAATTGGGAATATTTCTTCTAATTGCTGAGTAATTTTGATCGCAATTTCAAATACATCAGTTTGTCTCAAACGTTCGTATTCTTCATCTGGTATTTCAAACATATACTGTTCCTTAGCCCGATGAATAGCTATTATTATGTGATATATCAATCCATCGATTCCTACTTGTACGAGATGAAAATCTTCTTCATTTAAAATATTGATTACAGTCCGTCTTATTTTTTCTAAATCTTCTTTAGAAAAGTTTTTCATACCGATGTGAGGCGTAGCTTTTCTAAAATACTCGCTTACGATATTTGCGTATGCTTCTCTCAAGTTTTTTTCATTACCTTCGATTATAAAACCTTTATTTTTCTTATATTCTAGAAGTAATGAATATTTACCTAGCCATTCCTGTACAGATTTCAAATCTTCTACTACTGTTCTTCTAGATACGTTTAAAATATCCGCGAATGTTTGAGAATTAATAGGTTTAGAAGATTCAAACAACCTCAATATAATTTGTTCTTTTCGTTCAATTTTAGAAAAATGTACATCCATTTCTACGTTAGACTCAGATAAAAAACTAGTTTCGTCTTGAGATGTAATTTTTACACCTAAACTCTTACTGCGTTCGATTTTAATTTTTAATTGGTCTGCAAAAGATTCAATATATTCCAAATCATATTGAATTGTGCGTTCTGAAACTTGAAATAAAGATGCTAATTCAGTAATCGTTATAAAATCTTTAACGGGTGATAAATGAGATACGATGTTTCTTTGACGTTCACTCAACAATCAAATGACCTCCCTAGTTATATTGTAAGCGTTTACCGATACTTTTAGATGTGTAAACTTCTTCGTTTAATAATCCGAAACATTTCACATCAAAGCAAGTAAAAATATTAAACGTAATTTGGATATTTGTAATAATTAAACAAAAAACCTGCCGACAAAGTTTATACTTTATCGACAGGCTGGAATATATTATTCGATTTCAATTATTATACATGTCTAGTTTTAAAACGACGTGTATACTCTCTAAATGTAATAAAACATTTATTTTTTTCGTCGTATAATTTATATTTTAAAGATTCTAGACTATCTTTAATCGTGATTGTCGTCGCGTGTTGTAATGGTGGTGTCTTCTCGTGTGCTTGTTCTAATTGATAGTTTGGTATTCTTGGGCTTAAATGATGAACATGATGGTAACCAATATTACCTGTCATCCATTGAAAGACTTTAGGTAATTTATAGAATGAACTACCTTCAATCGCTGCTTTAACATAATCCCATTCAGATGATTCTTCAAAATATGCATCTTCAAATGTATGTTGAATGTAAAATAACCAAATACCCATCATACCTGCAATAAATAACATTGGTAATAAAACGAGCATAAATGGAACTGCTCCTACTAGGAAGAACATTCCAACGTAGAATAAAAGCAATACAATATTATGCATCCAAGTATTGCGCTTTTCCTTAGGTTTAGCATCTTTAGCATTCATTCTATTTGAAATAAGCATCAAGAATATTGGTCCTAATATAAACATTACAAACGGATGTCTATACATACGATATTTAAATTGAGTAAATTTAGAAGCATCACGATATTCTTCAATTGTCATTACCCAAATATCACCAATACCACGTTTTTCTAAATTACCACTGCTTGTATGGTGAATGATATGTTCTCTACGCCATTTTTCATAAGGGAAAAATGTCATAAGACCAGTTATATTCCCTAATAAATCGTTGTTCTTTTTCTCACTTAAGAACGATCCATGACAGCAATCATGGAAAATTATAAATGTTCTAATTAAAAATCCTGAAGCTAACACACCACATAATATCGATAACGACCAATGTAATTGATAACTTAAAAATCCACCAGTTACCAATAATACAAGTGGTATTATTGTATTTATAATTTGAATAGTACTTTTCTTTAGATTGTTGTTTTCAAACGGTTTGACCATTTTGCGAAGCAACTTCTTCTTTTCTTTTTCGATATTTTTCCACGTCCCTTTATTCAATAAATATAAGAATAGGAACTACTTTAAAGAGCTAAGCACTTCCATCTCTAGTTCTTATAATAAATCATAATATCAAGGTTTACAAACAATAGCCATTTAAAAATAAAAAAATATTAATACAAAAAATTGTTTTATTTTAATAATAATTTAGCACTTAGTCATAATAGTAGATGTAGAAGCTGTTGTTAAAGGATTTCGGTTATAAATAAAAAGGATTTCTCACTAGTTTTACTACTAATGATGAAATCCTTTTATGTTAAAAGTCATTATTTATTTTTTGTTCTGTTACCACATGATATCTTTTACAGTATCGTCATTTAATGCTTTAACAATTTCTGCAACAAGCCTCACAGCATTTAAGTAATCTTCTTTATGAAGTACAGAAACGTTAGAGTGCATATAACGTAATGGTACACCAATTGAGATAGTTGGTGTGCCTTCGTTTGCAACATGGATACTACCTGCGTCTGTTCCTCCGCCAGTAATGTTATCCCATTGTACGTCTATATTTTTCTCTTTCGCTACATTTTTAATGAATTTTCTAAAGCCAACATGACCGATATTTGTACCATCCATTAATAATACAAGTGGTCCATTACCTAACTTCGTATCATGATCTTGACCCTTCATTCCAGGTGTATCGTAAGCAATACCTACGTCTACTGCGATTGATAAGTCTGGTTTAATTTTGTTAGCTGCTACTTTTGCTCCACGTAAACCTACTTCTTCTTGTACAGTTGCACCTGAAACAAGGTTAATACCTAATTCATCATTTTTTAGTTCATTTAATACATCAACACTTAAAGCACATCCAAAACGGTTATCAAATGCTTTTGCTGTTAAATAGTTTCCATCACCTAGCTCTTCAAATTCTGAATAAGGCGTTACCATATTACCTATTTCAACGCCTAATTTTTCAACCGCTTCTTTATCACCTACGCCTAAGTCGATGAACATATCTTTAATTTCTACTGGTTTTTTGCGTTCTTCGGGACTTAATACGTGAGGTGGTTTAGATCCAATAATACCTCTTAATTCTTTACCATCATCTGTAGTGACAGTCACTTTTTGAGATAACATAACTTGGTTCCACCAACCACCGATTGGCGTAAACTTAATATAACCATCGTCATCGATACGGGTTACCATAAATCCAATTTCGTCTAAATGACCTGCGATTAAAATTGTTTTAGATCCATCTTTAGCTTTCTTCTTCCCGAAAATACCACCTAAATTATCTTCTACAATTTCATCACTAACCGGTTCTAAATACTCGCGCATTTTAGATTTAACATTGTATTCATATCCAGAAATGCCATTAATGTCTGTTAATGTTTTTAATAATTTTACTGAATCAGCCATTTTACTTCCCCCTTAATATTTTTTCAACATTTCTATTTTATCATTCTCTTTAACAAAAGTGTTATGAGAAGGATTGATTTGATTGATTTTTCAGTTTTTTTAACAAAATATTTTTCTGAATAATAAAATACACCCCAATGTTAAATTTCTCATCTAACTTTGAGGTGTATTAATCCATATAATTATTCTGTTTCAATAAATGTACTCTTATAAATTTCATTGTTCATTTCTTGCATTTTTCTTTCAACATTAGTAATTTCAGCTGAACATTCTTTTAGTTTGTCTTGGTATTGTTCTGTTGAAATATGTGTGTTTTTGTATCTAAGCTTATGTTCTAAACTTGCCCACATATCCATACCGATTGTTCTAATTTGAATTTCCACTGGCGTCACTTCTACCCTTTCAGCTAAAAATACTGGTATAGAAACTACTAAATGCAAACTTTTATAACCGTTTGGCTTAGGATTATTAATGTAATCTTTTCTTTTTAATAATTTAATATCTTCTTGTCTTAGTAGCAACTGTTCAATCGTATAAACATCCTCTAAATAATTGCACACTACACGAATACCCGCTATATCTTGTAAATTATCGCGAGCTGACTTTGCGTTCAATGGAAAACCTTTTCTCTTTAACTTTTTGACTACACTTGGGAATTCTTTAACCCTTTTTTCCATATGATGGATAGGATTATGTTTGTAAGCTACCTGAAATTCATCATCTAAAATTTTGAGCTTTGTACCAATTTCTTCTAAAGCCGAAGCGTAAGTATGTTGCAATTCCACAAAATTAAATAACTCTTCCATCGCTTGTTCCGTCGTTTGAGGCCTCTCAATTTCATTCAAATGATTTGTGAACTCTTTTTTCAACTCAGTTAAATTAATTGATGGTTTTCTTTCTATATACATAGATATTCTCCTTATATTTTTAAATAAAAATATATTTTCTTAGTATTAATTATATCATTTAAAAATTTTACATCAAAGAATGAGAGGCTGAGTTCTATGATTATTTGGCTTAACGGAGCTTAGTTTTCACTAACAACAAGTTGTTTACCGTTTGTTTTTAAAATGTAACTAAGCTAACAAATACCGTCTTTTTATTAGGTATTGGGTATAATATAGAGAGTTACTTTTAAAATCTTCCTAAGTTAATTTTTCTTATTATTTTTATTATTAATACTACAAAGGAAGACAATAAAAGCTCTTGAATAAAGAAGCCTAAATATGTTGTAAATTTAATAGTTTTATTAAATTCAAAAATTGATGTGCTAGATTGAACTGTATTATTTTCAATAACATCCATTGGTGTTACTAATAATAATATATACATCATAATCGAATATAATATTGAACCTACAATTATATAGAGCCAAAATAATTTCTTTCCACTTGCACCCCTACCTATAAATATTGCTAATAAAAATGAAGGTATTAATTGTACGAAAAGCATATGTTGAAAAATATTTAAATTATTTATGAATATTAAGCTAAATGCTATTTCTAGCATTAATATAAATATAATTATTGAATTTATTTTCATTAAGCTTTACTCCTTAGATGTAACCTATAAATAATATTTCACATCAATATCATTATTTTAGACCTTCGACAACATTCTTATTTGCAGCAACCATAGCAGGAATAATACTAAATAGTATTCCAAAAATAACTGTAGCTAAAAACGTTATGATAATTTGTAAAATAGTTAGACTAGCTACTAAACCTATCATATTCATTAAAAAGATAAATATTAATGTTAAAACTATACCTGCTATACCACCTATAGATGAGAGTAGTGTACCTTCAATGATATATGATACTTGTATATCGCTCTTTTTTGCTCCTAGAGCACGTCGAATAGCTATTTCTTTAGAACGCTCACTAATTGACGAAAGCATAGCATTCATAACTCCAAATCCCGCCACAAAAATTGAAATGCTTGAAAGTAGTGCAATGAAGTTCAATATTGTTTCTGTCTGTGTTTTTGTTTCTTCATAAATACCTTTATTGTCTGTATATGTATAACTTCCAGTTCCCTTATATGTTCCATTTTTATCTAGAAAACCTAATGCTTTATTTATGTCTGTTTGATTTTGTGTAAATATAATCATTTCATCATAATAGATTTTATTTTGCATAATATCTTTCTTTGTTTGTTCTGTAACTATTAACGAGGGTAGTAATTCATTAATAGTAGATGCTTTATAAATTGTACTTATTTTATAGTTTTTATTTTTAATTTTTATATTGCTATTAATAAATTTCTCTATATTATTTTGACGAGTTAGATCTATTAATGCCTTATCACTTATTGCTATTTCATTTGATTTATCCTTTTGTCCCCCTAGTTTCTTTCCCTTCAAGACCTTTGGCATGTTCACTTCGTTTTTCTTTAAATCTTCTAATGTTCTATAGCTGAGAATTTGTTTAGAGGTACCTAAGAATACATTCACCTTTGTTCCGTAAGAACTGGATACTAATTGAGCTTTAGTTTTAATTAACTTTTCTATTGAGTTTTTATCTTCTTCTGTAAATCCTGTAGGTTCTATAACATTTTCTCCTACATAATTGAGTGTAGTTTGTTCTTTCTCTAATTGAAGATTATCTGATAAAGACTCATTGGTAAATTCACTACTTGCTTGTACAATTAGAACAACAAAACTAGCAATCGCTAAAGCTATAGCTGTTAAAATACTTTGTCTTTTATTTCTTAATAGTAATTTGAATACATCTTTAAATACGTTAATAATTTTCATCGCACACCCCTAGCTCTGAATAAAGTAACCCATCTTTCATAATGTATTTTTTATTTGATAATTGAGCTACTGTCGGATCATGTGTCACTAATATTATTGTCATACCTTCTTCATGAATACCTCTAAATGTATTTAATATTAAATTACGATTCTTTTCGTCTAGAGATCCCGTAGGCTCATCTGCGATAATGAGGCTAGGTTTATTTGCTAAAGCTCTAATTATCGCAACTCTTTGCTTTTGCCCACCAGATAAGTTACAAGCATACTCGTTTACTTGTTGCTCTAAATTTAATTTCTTTATCAAATATTGAATGTACTCTGTATTAATTTTTGTTTCAGAATATAAAGATGGTAAATAAATGTTTTCTAACACTGTGTACTCATCAATTAAATTAAAATTTTGAAAGATAAAACCAATTTTCTGGTTTCTAAATTTTGACAGTTTTAAATCACTTGTTCTATTGATTTCTTTTTCTTCAAATAAGTATTCTCCAGAAAAATCTACATCTAATAACCCTATAATATTTAATAATGTAGACTTACCTGACCCTGACTTTCCTACTATTGAAACAAAGTCACCTGCATTTATATCTAAAGAAATTCCTTTTAAAACGTTTAAGCTTTGCTTACCATTTCGGTATTCTTTTGTTATATGATTTAATTTTATTAATCTCTTCAAATTATATCCTCACTATAAATTAATAATATCCAAGCTCTAATAAAAATATTTTTTCTCACAACAATATTTTATTTAAAAAATAATATTGCGTGAATCTCTTTTCATAATAAATTAACATATTTAACCAATTATTATTAATTGTAATGTTAGTTTGTGCTACTGTTAATAACTTTGACAGGATAATTCTTAAATGAATGATGGTATCTATATGCTAGCACCTTAATCGTGATTATTTTTAAACTTTGGATTTCAACAAAAAATTGAATAAAAAGAGATTTTTACTGTTCACTCAGGATGATTTCTAGGCAAGTTAGTAGAAATATTATAGGAAGGATTATTTTTTAAATACTAGTGGAATATAGCTTTGTCTATAGATTGTTTCTGTTGCAAAGTCAAAAATTATCCTAAGTATTCAGAAACTTTAAATATATTAGATCAGAGCTTCGAAGACGTCATACAGTTTTATAGATTTCCAGCACAACACCCTAAGAATATACGAACTACTAATTCTATTAAAAATATAAATATGCAACTTAAAAAAGGGAAAGTCATTAAGACTTTCCCTATCCTATACTCAGCTTTTAGATTAATTATTGCATTATTCATGGTTATTCAAGAAAATCTAGATAATACTAAAAGAGCCTTAACGGGCTAGATATTTTACTCTTGCACGTTACATTTTCTAACAGGCTTGTGAGTTTAAACAAGCATGTTAGCACGATATAATTCATGATTTCAATGTAATTTTACCCTAAAACAAATATAAAAAGTGCTCTAACGTGCAAGAAACTATAGACAAGCTCGTTACATTTTCTAACGGGCTAGTGAATCAAAACAAGCACGTTAGCGCAAAATAATTCATGATTTCAATGTAATTTTACCCTAAACAAATATGAAAAAGTACTCTAACGGGCTAGACTTTTTCAACAAACGCGTTAGTGCGATCTTTATATCACTTATATTTAATACATCTTAATACACGTTTCTACTAAATCGAAAAGTTTGCCAGCTTTATCTTTAATTTTGAGCAAAAAAGAGCTTGGGACCTCTATCCCTAGCTCTAAAATTATTACTTTTATTCATCTTCTTCACTTTCAGATTCGTTTATTATATCGTTTACTTTTACGATTCCTTTTCTTCCTTTATAGATATAATCTACTTCTTCATTAATCATTTGGCCATTTAGATAACTTATTATCATAGGTAAGTTCATTCCTGTATATAGCTCTAGTTCTTCACCTTGCATAATAAGTTTACTTATTATATTTGCTGGTGTGCCTCCAAGTATATCTACAAAAACTACAACATCATCATCTTTATCAATATGTTGCGTAAATTTGCTCTCTAAGTCTTGTGGTCCGTCTTCTTCTAATAATGATACTGTGAAAATATGTTCTTGAGGACCTAATATCATTTCAACACTGTCTTTAATACCTTCACAAAATTTTCCGTGACTTACTAAAATTAATTTCTCCATAATTATTTATCTCCTTTAAATATTTATTAACTTGGAGTAATAATACCTAATGCTGATAGAATGATTGATACAATTAGCACAATAAATATAGCTCTTGTAGCATTCATATGTTTGCGTCCAAGTAACCAATAAATACTTAATGCAATAATTAACGGTAATAATTTAGGTAAAATCATATCAACGTTTTCTTGAATATCAATAGTTACATCACCAATGGTTGGTTTCCAAGCAAATTCAACTTTTACTATGGATGCTACTAGTGCGCCAACCATAAAGACCCCAAGTAATGTCGCTGCGTTTGTTAATGTTTCTAATCGATGTTGCATTGTCGTAACAAGTGATACCCCTTCTTTATATGCATATCCTAGCTGTTTCCATCTGAAGATCACAATAGCTACCGTTGCAAATATCCATATTAGTGCTCCGACTGGATTACCTTGTTGTGCCATGTTACCTGCTAAAGCCCCAAAAATAGTAGGTATTAAAGAAGCAAATAGAGAGTCACCTACAGCAGCAAAAGATCCCATCAATCCTACTTTCATCCCTTTTACTGTGTCTTTAGCTTTATATTGTTCTTCTTCTTCCATTGCAAGGTCAATACCTGTAATAATAGTATTGAAGAAATTACTCGTATTGAAAAACTGAGAATGTATTTTCATCATTTCTTTTAATTCAGGCGAATCGTCTCCGTAAATTTTTCTTAATTGAGGTAAAATGATGAATAAATAACCGCTACCTTGCATACGTTCATAGTTCCAACCTAATTGGTAAAACAGTAAACTGCGTCGGTTAATTTGGTTAAAGTCTTTTTGAGTTAATTGATACCCTGTAGAAGATGGCTGTATTTGTTCATTATTTTCTGGTGTATTATCAAAGCTCGTCATCGTCTATCTCCCCTTCCTCGTCATCTGCAGAAGCACTATTTTGAGTAGGCGATGGCTTTTCAGTATTGCGTTTATAATCTATAGCTGCTAATGAAAAACCAATAAGTGCTACAGCTAACATTGGTAAACTAGATTCTGTAAAATCGAATTTTTTAGACATACCTGACACTGCGTTACCAACACTATTAACACTAGTAAATACTGTGGAGAATATTGCGGTAATAATAAAACCTAAAATGAAATAAGGAAAATGTTTTTTGACTGGTAAATATCTTAATAATATTGCAAAACCTACAGCCGGCAACACTGCCCCAGCTGTCGTTAATCCATCCCCTAACCACTTAAGATCTGTGTTTAAATAATTTACTACTGGTCGTACTACATGGGCGCCAAAAGCTAATGCTAGAGCTACTGGAATCATTCTAGATAACGACCACGGAATTATTCCGAATAGAAAATTCCTCTCTATCGCTTTGTAATTCATATTCTCAATGTGTGTATCAATGCGATGTGCAAAAAATGTATTAGTCATACGTGCTAAAACATCCATTTGAATCATTAAA
This sequence comes from Mammaliicoccus sp. C-M13, assembly GCF_022386845.1. Taxonomy (NCBI): domain Bacteria; kingdom Bacillati; phylum Bacillota; class Bacilli; order Caryophanales; family Staphylococcaceae; genus Mammaliicoccus; species Mammaliicoccus sp. C-M13. The sequence goes on from NZ_JAJNHQ010000005.1 coordinate 24,130, forward strand.
CTGGCAACTGGTATTGCTAAAGTTGATAAAGCTTGTTGTGTATTCATATCTAGTGCAACTGAAAATGCTACAGCTATTATAGTACCTGAGTTCGCATCAATTTTAGAAGCGCCCCCGAATGTACCAACTCCTAAAACAACTAATTGCATACCACCACCGATTATTAATCCCGTCTTCATATCTCCCATTATCAAACCGGCAATTAACCCCGCAAATACGGGTTGGTTCAGTGTATTGAACTGTAATTCATCTAATATTTGGTAACCTGCATAAATCGATAAGAAAATCACTTGCCACCATAAGATATCCATGATTCATCTCCCCTTTATTATTTATTGAGTAGAGACATAAAGTTAACTGCCTCATCGTTAGGCACCATCTGTGAAACAATTTTTAACCCTTTATCATTCAACTTTTTGAAAACATCAATATCTGTATCAGTGACATTAATAGATTTTGTTAATGATTGAGTCTCTTCTGTTTGAGACATGTTACCAACATTTAGCTCATCTAATTTCACGCCATGTTCAAGCAATTGTAAGAATCTGTCTGGTTTCCTAGCAATAACCATTAAACGTTGAGAATCGTATTTACCATTATTTATATTATGAGCAGCTTTTTCTATCGGTAAGACACTTAATCTAATTCCCGATGGTGTCGCAAGTTTTAAGCTTTGTTTATCAATATCACTTTGTGCTACTTCATCGTCAATGACTAAAAAGCGCGTAATATTTAATTTTGTAGCCCATAAATTAGCTACTTGTCCGTGGATTAATCTTCCGTCAACTCTATTTGCAATGATTGTCATAATTAATTACCCCTTTGTTTTGAATAAGTTAGTTATCTATTTTATTATCAATTGTTATAGGTGATTTCTTTAAATTAATAGTTGAATTCGCTTTATTTTCTGTCTCAAAAATAACGATTTCATTTTCTCCAACATTTAAGAATGATTTGGAAATATAAAGTGATAAAGTAGGACCAATTTCCCAGTATCTACCTATATTAATTCCATTAACTAGAACTACACCTTTACCAAACTGTTGCATATCTAAATATGTGTCATAAGTTTCTTCAAGATTAAATTTATAACGATGAAATGAAGGTATACCTTTTATATAATTTTTTTGAAAATGTTCTGACCTTAATTTATTGAATTGAATATCGAACTGTTCATAATTCTGAACAAAATGTAAATCTTGCATTAATCCTTGTCCAAGCCCTTTACGTTGAGTGCTAGAAAGTAACTTATGACCATAATTTACACGCCCCATATTTTCAACTAAAACATCAATTTGAGGTTGATCATTTTGTAATTGAACTTCAATTTGTGCTCCTATTTCATCTTGATACGCTACATGTTCTAATTTATTATCGATAAATAAATGTATTCTATCTCGAGCATCGATTATTCTTAAATTCTCTTTGTGACTTTCACGTTTGATATGAGTACGATAAACAAAGTATCCATAACCATCTCCTGCTTCCTCCATAGTTTGAGGGTATTTAGAAGTTGTTTTGATTGATATATCATCTAAAATTTCAAATAGACTTACTTGATCTGTTACTTCTATATTATTGATTTCCATAAATTCTCGATATTTAGGAGGGCGTTGTTGGATATCGTTCTTTTCGTTTTTTACTAAATTTTGTAATGCAAAATATTTATCAGTAGGATTACCTGATTCATCAAGTGGTGCATCATAATCATATGATGTGATTTGTGGTAAATCTGTGTTGCCACGTGCCGAACTGCCATTCCAAAATCCAAAATTGGTTCCACCATGGAACATATATAAGTTAATATGACCATCTCTAATTGCTATTTTTACATCATTGATTAAATCATCCGTATCACGTTTAATGATTTCATCGCCCCAGCGGTTAAACCAGCCATCCCAAAACTCCATACACATTAATGGCCATTTCTTCGAATATTCCTCTTGAAAATTTTTAAGATTATTAAAGTTTTCATGCGTTCGAGAACCAAAATTCCCAGTCACTAAAATATTTTGATCAATCATGCTTCCAGCACTTAAGCACTGGTTCCAAGCTCCATCTGATGTAAATAATGGAACTGTAGTACCTCGCTCTAACATTAAATCTTTTAAGCGCGATAAATATTCTTTATCTTGACCGTAAGAACCATATTCATTTTCAACTTGCATCATAATAATCGGTCCATTTTCGTCAATTTGTAGAGGCGTTAAAATTTTAAATAATTCATCATAATACTTAGCAACTTTTTCGATGAAACTTTCATCTGAAGAACGTATACGCATATATCGATAATTTAATAACCATGCTGGTAATCCACCAAATTCCCACTCTGCACAAATATACGGTGAAGGGCGAATTATAACGTATAACCCCAATTCCTCAGCTATCTTAATAAACCGCTTTATATCTTTGTTTCCTGTAAAATCATATTCATCCTCAATTACTTCATGAAAATTCCAAGGTACATACGTTTCTACTGTATTAAACCCTAAAGATTTTAAGTTATATAAACTTTGATACCAATCCCCGCTTGGGATTCTAAAGTAATGTATTGCACCAGATAATATTTGTAAAGGACGTCCATCTAAATAAAATGTTTCTGAAATTTCGAATCTACTCATTAATTGCACTCCCGTTTTAAAGTTATTTGATTGGTGTAGCGTTAATTTGGTTAACTTGATTTAATGCTTTCAAGTTTTGTAAACCTATATCATTTAACCATTTTTCTGAAGCATCCCATCCATCAGTAACTAAAGTTTCAGTAGCACCTTTCCATGTAGCTCGACCACATAAGACACCATTAAATTTCGAACCAGAATCTTTAGCAAATTTTAAACTTTTGTTAAATAAGTCAGCCGAAATACCACCACTTAAGAAAATATAAGGAAGGTTTGTGCTATTGTTTTGTTCTTCAAAGTATTGCGCCGCCTCTTTCTGTGTGTATACAACTTCTTTATCTCCTAATCCTTCTACATAGTTCATGTTTACAGGTGTTTCTACTTTTAATACATCAGCTTTATAACGTGGTTCGCTAAATGAATTCATTGCACGAATAACTTTGTTCGGTCTTAATTTAGCAAATTCAGGTCCTTTTTCATCAGTAATATGACTATCATAAGTCAATATTTCTAGTAAGAACGGCACATCTTCTGTCTCGCATTCGCTACCGATACGCTCCACAAACGCCTTTTTCTTATCGTTAATCTCATCAGACTCATCAGCATCGTAATAAATCAAAATTTTTATAGCATCTGCACCTTTTTCTTTTAATTTTTGCACTGATTGATTTTCAATAAGTCTTGGTAAACGTCCTGGCACACTTTTTTCATATCCTGTTTGTTCATATGCAAGAATTAACCCTGCATCTTTATCTTTTTTTCGCGCCGCTTCCATCCCATATTCTGGATCCAATAATATACTAGAACCATAAGGCGTTAATATTTCTGAAACTAGGCTTTTAAATGATGAAATGTTTTCTTCATTTGCATAATCTTTCAATAACCTTTCCAAAGCGCCTCTTTGGTCAATCGCAATAGCTGAAAATACACCATTTTCATCTAATAATTTACTCAAATCTTTTTTTGTCATTTATAACAACTCCACTTTAATTTTGTTAGCAAACTCTTGAGCTTGTTCTGGATTGATATGACCTGTTTCTTTTTGTGTTGCGTTAGACATACCACATGATAGTGCTAAACGTATTATTTTTTCATTTTCGTTATAAAATTTTTCCATACCAAATGCAATACCAGCAACTGTGGCGTCACCTGAACCTACAGAGTTCTCAGCTGTAATTTCAGGTATTTCTGCTTTGTATATTTTATCTTTTAATTTAACTATTGCTCCCTTATCTCCAAGAGTGACAAACACATCTAAATCATTAAATAATGTATGCGCTTTCAATAAGTTGTAAATTTTTTTGTCACTCAGACTTGATTCTTTTACTAACGTTTTAAATTCTTCTTCATTTGGTTTTATACAGTGTACCGGTGCTTTCGTTTCTAATATATCTATTAATTCTGACGCCCTTATATCTAAAATATTATAACTATCGCTCGAATTTTCTAAAATGCTTTTAACATGATTCTTTGGTGTATTGCCTTGTAATGCAGGTGTACTTCCGCTAATAGCCATAACATCTATATGATTATGATTCTTTTGAAAATTATCTAGATAATCATGTTGTTCATCTTGTGAAATTTCAGGGCCTTGCTCAAGTATTTCTGTTTGTTTCGAGCCATCGTTAATAGCTATACACTGGCGGGTACTGCCTTTGATATGAGTAGCAATTGTCGGTATACCTATTTCATTCAGTTGTCTTTCTATCCATTGGCCATTTTCTCCACCCAAATAAGTATGAGCTTTTAAATCTGCTCCGAGCTGCAATAACACTTTGGAAACATTTAACCCTTTTCCGCCCGCATTTTTAATTGTTTGAACAGGTCTGTGTACGTTCCCTAACTGTAATTGCTCAACATTGTAAGTGATATCTATGGATGGATTAAAAGTATGTGTGATAATCATGAAATACCTCCATTATTCCTCAAAGTCATAAATTGTAACGCCTTTAACAACGCGGTTAATAAAACCTGTAGGACTCGGATTGTCAGGATTCAAACCAAATTTAATAGACTGCTTGCTTGCTAACAATTGACCAAATATGAGATAAGTTAAAGCTAATTCGAAGTCATTGAAATCTTCAGCATTATTTAAAGCAACCGCTTGATTGGAATCATCATTATTAGGCCCTAAAATAAGTATTTGATAATCTGGATTACCACTTTCTATTTCTTTAATTAAGTCCTTTTCGTATTGACGACGGTATGAGTGATTACTACGCAATAGTATAAATATTGATTCTTTACTCAGCCCTGCTTTTGGACCATGCCTAAATCCAAGTGTTGTTTCACGTGATATACCAATCTGACCACTAGTTAATTCATTTAACTTCAAAGCAACTTCACGTGTAAGCTCACCTATAATCCCAGTACCAACATAAAATACTTTTTTGTAATCATATCCAGAAATTTTGTCAGCTAATTCATCGATACTATCAAATGATTTTTCAGCTTTATCATAAAAGTCGTTGGACACTTCGCCGCCAAATAACAAATATGCTGATAAAAGCATAGAAGAAAAACTTGAAGTCATAGCAAGTGATTTATCATTTGTTTCCTCAGGTAATATAATTTTAAAAATATTGTCGTTTTCATATGTACCTAAAAAACCATCTTTATTATTCGTAATAAAGATATGAAACGCTTTATCTGCTAATTGATCAGCTATTTCAATTGTCCCTTTTGTTTCTGGACTATTTCCTGAACGAGCAAATGATACAAATACATAAACAGTTCCCTCTTCAATAAATGAAAGTGGATTAGTTACGAAATGAGTTGTAGAGACATTCTCAAAATCCCAACCTTCACTAAATTTATTTGATTTAGCTAAGCGTAATATATCGCCTACATATGCTGAAGAACCTGCACCAGTAAAATAAACTTTCACAGGTTTACCATCCGCATGTTCATTAACTTTATTTACAAAATCAACGAACTCCTGTTTAGATGAGGCTACAATACCTTCTGTTTCTTTCCATATTTTTGGCTGTTGCCTGATTTCTTTATAAGTATTTGTTTCATTCAACATATAAATCCTCCTAATTGGTCATGTTGTCATAACCAGTATTGTTAAATTATATACCGTTAAATCTAGCCAATTAATTTAACGGTATATTTGTAATCTTTTGCTTTGGCAACCGTTTCAGTATATTCAATAATGCCTTCTTCAATATAACTAAAGCGCTCTATAAACATGCAAGTATCGTTTATATCTGTTTCTAAATATTTAGCTTGTGATTCGGATAATTTTCTTGCAGTTAAATTTTCATACGCGCGAATAATTTGGATATCATAGTATTTATCTAATGTGTTATATAAAGAATGGCTATTAAAATCGAATTTTTCTAAACCCTCGCAAAACTTAACTGGTAAATAACTCGTTTCATAAATCAATGGTTTGTCGTTGGCTAACCTTAAACGACGTAATTCATAAACTTCTTGATGTGGCAGTATCCCCATTTTCTTTTGTAAATGTTCTGTAGAAGCAATTTTTTTAAGGCTTAACATTATCGTGCTTGGTTGGTCTCCATTCTTTTCTATCTCATCTTTAAAACTATAAAGACTATCTAGCATTTGATTGTACTGACTGCCTAGTACGATAGATCCACGTCCATGTTCTCGTCTAATATAGCCTTCTTCTTCTAGAAGTTTTAGAGCTTCTCTTATAGTTATACGGCTAACATCATATTGCGAATATAAATTTCGTTCAGAAGGTAATTTTTCTCCTTCTTTGTATTGACCATTTTGAATCTTATACTTTATGTCTTTATAGACTTGAAAATATAAAGGTGTATTTAAGTTTTTCATTTTTTCTCCTTGCTGGTTATGACCACTTTTAGTTTAATACTTTTAAAATTAAATGTAAAGTCACATTATTTTTCTCATATTTCACCAAGCTTTTGAATTTTAGCTTAAAATAATATTGTTGTTTTTTGATTGATTATGTTTATTTATAATAACAAATTTTTTTGAAATGAGTAACTTTTTCATAAAACACATTATAATAATATTTTTTCACACCAAAACATAAAGAATCAATACTTATAGAAACACCGTTATAAAGCCTCTCAATCGTATAAAATTATATATTAAAAATCGCTCGTCATTGTTTCAATAAAAATATTTATTGCATAAAATTAATTGAAAATTCAAATTTCTATGATAGTATAAACATGATTTAACACTATCAAACAAATAAGGGGATTGATTTGATGAATAATTTTTATAAAATGGGCATTTATGTATTAGGTTTGGTAATATTTTTAGCTGGATGTAGTGGAACAGATGCGGGGAAGAAAGAGCCTAAGGACACACTGAGATTAATAGCACCTTCCGATTTAACGACCTTGGATTCTAGTTTGGCAGTAGAAGCTGGAGCATTTGAAGTCATGAACGCAACCCAAGAAGGTTTATATCGTTTAGATAAAGATGATAAAGCAGAACCTGCAATTGCAAAAGGTGATCCTAAAAAATCAAATAACGGTAGGACATGGACATTCGATTTACGAAAAGATGCTAAATGGTCAAATGGAGAACCAGTCACAGCACATGATTTTGTTTACGCGTGGAGAAGAGCTGTAGATCCTGAAACAGCTGCTGAATATGCATATATCATGTATGACATTAAAAATGCTGAAGCTATTAATAAAAGTGAGAAAAAGGTTGAAGAATTAGGTGTTAAAGCGATTGATGATCATACTTTAGAACTGACTTTAAACGAAGAATTACCGTATTACAAAGAATTGTTAACATTTGGTACATTCATGCCACTAAATGAAAAATTTGTTAAGAAACAAGGCAGTAAATATGGTACATCAGTAGATAAAACATTGTACAGCGGACCGTTTGTTATGAAGAGTTGGAAAGTTGAAGATAACTATAAACTTAAGAAAAACAAAGAGTATTGGGATAAAGATAATGTTGCACTTAAAGGTATTGATTACAGCGTTATTAAAGATGAGCAAACAGCACTCAATTTATATAATAATGACAAAGTTGATACGACAGAGTTAAGTTCACAAAATGTAAATTCAAATAAAGATAAAGAAGGTTTCGACACAAAACTAGAATCTGCAACTTACTATATACAAATAAACACACAGACAAATAAAGACCTTCAAAATAAAGATTTAAGAGCTGCAATTGCACAAGCGATTGATAAAAAAGCATATGTTAACAATAATTTAAACGATGGTTCAGCACCAATTGATACTTTTACACCTAAAGAAGTTTTTACAAATGACGAGAAACAAGATTATAACAAATTAGTTAACCCACCTTATTCTTACGATGTTAAAAAAGCACAAGCATCGTTAGAAAAAGCTAAAAAAGATTTAGGAAAAGATAAAATCAATATTGAATTTTTAACATTTGATCAAGACAATGCTAAAAGAGACGCAGAATATTTTAAAGAACAAGTTGAAAAACATCTACCTGGTGTTACGATGTCAATTAAGCAACAACCTAACAAACAAAAAATCGCTTTAACTAAAAAAGGTGACTATGATGTAGCTCTAACAGGATGGGGCCCAGACTATCCAGACCCTATGACATTTTTAGATTTATTCCTGAGCGAAACTACTAAAGGAGAAACGGGATACAATAATCCTAAGTACGATAAAATAATAAACGACGGTAAAACAACATTGCTTAAAGACCCAGATAAAAGATGGGATGAATTAGCAAATGCAGAAGAAATGTTGCTAGAAGATGCGATGGTCATACCACTTTATCAAAAAGGTAAAGCGAGATTAACAAAGAAAGAAGTAAATGGGCGTATTATTCATTACGTAGGGACAAAAGAATATAAACATGTAAAATTAGACCGATAGGACAATCAACTATGAACAATATTAAAAAATCATATTTAACAAGCAATCTATTATATTAATATAAAACTTTTAAAGCATAAAGGGGACTTTTCAATGACAATTAAAAAAGCAATTTTGTTAGGTGCAGGTGATAGAGGGGGTCGAGTTTATGCGAATTTAATAAAGTCACTGCCTCACAAAATACAACTAGTAGGTGTAGCAGAACCTGTACTTGAACGAAGAGAAAGAATAAAGAGAAATCATGAACTTGATGATAACTTAGTACAGCAATCATGGAAAAGCTTACTCGATTTGAAACCAGATGCAGAAATTGCAATTATTTGCACACAAGATAAAGCACACTTTGAACCAACTATGAAGGCGTTGGAGTTAGGCTATCATGTATTACTTGAGAAGCCGATGTCTCCTAGTCCAGAAGAATGTATTAAAATGGTGGAAAAAGCTGATGAAATGAATAGAACATTAACGATATGTCACGTTTTAAGATATACTCCGTTTTGGGACAGAATTAAAAAAATTGTACAAAATGGTGATATCGGTGAGATTGCTTCCATTCAATTAAATGAAAATGTTGAATATATGCACATGTCTCATAGTTTTGTACGAGGTAATTGGAAGAATAAAGAAACATCAAGTCCAATGATATTGGCAAAATCATGTCATGATATGGATATTATCAGCTATATTATGGATAAAGACTGTAAAAGGATTAATTCTTTCGGATCACTCATGTACTTTAATGAAAATAACAAACCTGAAGGAGCACCGTTACGCTGTTTAGATGGTTGCCCAGTAGAGAATGAATGCCCATTCCATGCAGGACGTTATTATTTAGGTATCGGACGAGGTTGGGCGATGAAATTTACAGAAGAGAATTCTAATGAAGCAATTGTAGAAAGATTAAATCATACTGACTACGGTAAATGTGTGTTTCAATCAGATAATGACGTGGTTGACCACCAAGTCGTTAATATGGAATTCGAAAATGGTGCAACAGCAACGTTTAGCATGAGCGCATTTACAAGAGAGCAAACAAGAATTGTTCAAATAATGGGTACTAAAGGAGAAATTAGAGGGAATATGCAAACAAATGAAATAAGCATTTTCGACTTTTTAACAAGAGAAGAAAAAGTTGTTAAATTCCCTGAAGTGAGCAGTGGTCATGGTGGTGGCGACGAAGGAATTATAAGAGACTTTATTGACGCAATTAATGAGTCTGATGAAAAAGCTTCTAGATCAGTAGCTAGTAAGTCTTTAATTAGCCATTTAATGGCTTTTGCTGCAGAAGAATCAAGATTAAATCAAGGTCAGTCAATCAATATAGACGAATATTATGAAAAACTATCTTCATTCTAAAACAAAAGGAGTGGGACAGAAATCTCATTTTATTAAAAAGATTTCGTAGTCCCACCCCGGCAAGGATGACTAGGTATGAAAAAAGCTTGTTATAAGCGCATTTTCATAACAGTCAGCTACTGCCAATACAAAAAGAGAGTCTGGGACAATTATTTATGTCCCAGACTCTTTAAGATTTAAATTAATTATATCTAGTTCAAACTTTATTGAAAGACTCATTTTAACAACCAATATATTATTTTAATATAGCAAGTAGATTTATTTTACTCCAACAACACGTATTCTTTTATAGTCAGCTATCCACGTTTCTCCATCATGTAAGACAGACTTTAAATTGTTTTCAGTATTTTTAATAATATTTTGTTTCGTATTTTCGTTCAAACCTTCAAATATTTCATTACTGAACATTTGAATCCAATTGTTTAACCCTTCTTCTCCTATTAAAGGTGTTGGTCTATCAAAATATTCGGCAAAAGTAACCGTGAATCCCATTCTTTCCATTAAAGTCGTGTATTCTCCAATACTAGGAAAATACCAAGGAAAGTGTTTACTATCATAATTTATGTTTTCTTCTTGAATTTGATGGATCACTTCATCAGTGATGGTTTGAACGTTATGTTTACCCCCAAACTCTGCAACAAATCGTCCGCCTGGTTTTAAAGATTTATAAATATTTTCCAAAGCTTCTTCAGGTTGTTTAATCCAGTGCATTGTAGCATTAGAGAATATCGCATCGAACGATTCTGAATAGCTAAAATCAATTATATCTTGTGTTGAAAAAGAAATATAAGGGTACTTTTCATTAGCTTGATTAACCATCTGATTTGATTTATCAATGCCGACAACGTTAGGACATTGTTGATAGATTTGATGAGCTAAATCCCCTGTCCCACAACCAAGATCTAGTATATTTTCATCATTTTGAGGTTTTAATAATTCAATTAAATTGTTACCATATTCAGAAACGAAAGAATGTTTTTTATCATACAAATCAGGGTTCCAATAGTCTTTATGTCCTTCATAATTATTTAGATTTTCCAAACTATACATCCTTTCTATAAAATTAAATTAGGAGTTTTTATGAGATATTTACTAAAATTTTTATTATATTATTTATTTTTATTCATGACATTTAACTCAATAGAGATTATTTTAGGTAGAGAATTAGAAGTGGCAAAAAGTTTAATAGTTCCTTTAATTATCTTAATTGTAATATTCGCCTTCAACACAAATACTAAAGATAATTCACACTAATATCGTATTACAATGAATGAAAGAGTCTGAGACAATTATTTATGTCTCAAACTCTTATAATAATCATTATATTTCTTGAAATAATTTTAAAAGACTACCTGAAACAACCCTTATTTAACAATTAATACTGGAACTGGGCTTCTTTTAGCAATTTTATGTGTAACGTCTCCTAAAACATGTTTAATATTCAAGCTAACTCTGTGGTTACTCATTATTACTAAATCGAAATCCCCACTTTCTATATCTCCCTTATTAATTTTTTCTAAAATTGTATCTTTAATAGGTCCAAATTCTATTTCTACTTTGTAACGAATACCTCTTTCATCTAACTCTTGTAAAAATGGCGCGAGTTGTTCTTCTTTTTCTTTAGCAATATCATTTGAGTGCTTATTATAATATTTAACGCTAGTTGCAAGATCATTTTCAGTTACAACATGATAAATGATGACTGTGGAGTCTTTATCTACTACTTTTTCTAATTGCGCTGGAATAGAACTAAAATCATTCCCGAAATCATAAGGTAATAAAACATTATTAAACATATTTACCAACCTCCATGTTTTTAGTACTAAAGTACCTCTTACTTATATAGTACCCTAAATATACTTTTGTAAAAGAAAAATAAGCCTGTTTGGGAATTTAGTATAAAGTAATTTTCTATTACTAAACTCTCAAACAGGTTTATGGTTAAAATTGTTATAAGGAAATTATAACTGTATTATTCTATTTCATAATCCTTATTACCTTTATAGTATTGTCTATCTTCTTTATTATAAACTTCTTCAGGTTTGAAAAACGGTTTAAGTTTATATTTGAATTGATGTAAGTTTAGGCCATCTATAGCAACACGATCTTGATATATATCTTTGTTTGAAAGGCTTGTAAAATTATCTGGACCAACACCTGCCATGTATTTGAATCCAGCCTCGTCTATCATATAATTATAGGAAGTAGAATTTCGATCTTGAGCTCCATGTGGGAAGATGAATAAGTCAGTTTTACCTACAATAGGTTCCACTTCTTTTTTCCATCTTTTTGTATCTTCAATAATTTGCTCATCTGAACTATCTTCAAAATTAATATGACCATAAGAATGACTTGCGAATGTCCATCCATCTCTTTTCATTGAGTCAGCTACTTTTTTAGCTTGTTTTTTTCGTTTTTCATAATTAGGATGTTCCAAATCATTTGTTCGATAACCAAGTACTCCCTCATAACCTGTCAGACCAACAACTGCTTTTTGTCCTTTATATGAAAAATCAGGATGTTTTTTTACATAATCATTTAATAGTGGTACTGCATCGTTTGTTTTTGATTGTTCCATTTTCCCTTGGTCATTTTTCTTTTCAGCAACTGTTTCGTTGTCTTTATTTAAAGTTAAACGTTCTGTGTAACCATTTCCTTGCATATATTCATAATAATTCATATCATCCATGGACATTATTAATGGTTTTTTCCCTTTAGGTAATTTAAGTTTTTTTCGTTTAACAGGCGTTGACTCTAAATCATAAGCATCATGTGGATCTATTAATATGTAGTTATTTTCATGAAGTTTTTCAATAGCTTTATTAAATTCATTTACTGTAACCATCCAATCATAATTCCCTTTTGCTTGTTGTTGATTATCTGTATAAGCTTTCTGTGGATCCGAGATGATAGGATGAAAAAAGACATGACTTACTTTACCATCATATTCTACTAAGTTTTTTTCATCCTTATGATGTCTTTTATCATATTTATTTTCTATTTTATTCTGGTGTTTATGCTCTTTTTTTCTTTTCTTTACATGTTGCTTCCCACTTTGGCACCCGCTAAGTATTAAAACGAGTGCGATTAAAAAAACAATACTTTTTCGCTTCATTTCTCTTCCCCCTTCTTTTGTAAAACCAACTTACTCTTTAAGTCAACGACCTTAAAAGTTTACTTTAACACTTTTTGTTTAAATGGTAAAAAGAGCGGAACACCATTTAATATTTCCACTTATTAAAGGTTATTACTTAAATTTTGTTTATTATTTCATTTATTAAAGAAACAAATAACTTTTTGCACTTTTCTGAATATTTTACTAAAAGTGTTTAAACCCACTGTTGAAAGCGTTTTTATTTGCTGATATCGTAGGCATAGTATGCGCTATTATTTCTCAAATTAACTATATAAAGGGGTGGCATTTTGAAAAATGAAACTTATGTTGGCGGAAATAAATTACTTCTAGCCATTGTATTGTCGATTTTAACGTATTGGCTTTTTGCGCAATCATTTCTGAATATCGGCTCACTTGTACAACAAACGTACATGACTAATGATGCCATAATCAGTATTGCGGTTAGTTTGACATCACTGTTTACTGGGGTGTTTATGGTTGCAGCTGGTGGTACAGCAGATAAATATGGTCGCGTAAAAATTATGCGCGTAGGACTGATTTTAAATATTATAGGTTCTATTTTTGTAATTTCATCTGATTTGACGCCGTTATTGCTAATAGGTAGAGGCATTCAAGGATTTTCAGCAGCTTGTTTAATGCCAGCAACAATTTCATTAATTAATACATATTATCATGGTAAAGAACGTCATAAAGCATTAAGTATGTGGTCTATAGGTTCATATGGTGGTACAGGACTTTCATCTGTATTTGCAGGCTTTCTTGCAGCATATATTGGATGGCAGTGGATTTTCATAGTATCCATTATTGTGACTGGTATTGTACTTATACTTATTAAGGATGTACCTGAAATTAAAGCCGACAGAAAGAATACGTCGAAATTTGATTTCTTAGGTTTATTATTATTTGTTATCAGTATGTTAAGCATTAATATAGTAATTACACAAAGTAGTGAAATTGGTTGGACAAGCCCTATCATTATTGTTTTACTACTTATATTCATCATTTCAGTGGTACTCTTTTATTTTTATGAAAAACATAAAAAAAATCCTTTAATTGATTTTTCACTATTTTCAAGCAGATATTTCATTGGAACAGTGACATCTAACTTTTTATTAAATACTTCGATTGGAGCACTATCTTTATATAATCTTTTTACACAACAACATTTTCAAATATCCGGTTCTATTTCAGGATTAATCACCCTTCCATACATGTTTGGTGTACTCGCAACAATTAGAATTGGTGAGAAAATGATGGAACAATATGAAGCTAAGAAACCAATGAAAATGGGTTCACTAATCGTAACAGTAGGTATTTTATTACTGTCGTTATCATTTTTACCACAAACACTATATATCATAGTTAGTTTAATAGGTTTCTTATGTTTCGGTATGGGACTCGGATTCTTCGCCACGCCTGCACTAAATACTGCTGTAGTTCACACACCTAAAGAAAAACTAGGCATTGCATCAGGTATTTATAAAATGGTCGCAACGATAGGAGCTGCTTTCGGTATTACTATATTTACTACTGTTTATCTCGCTATTGATGAACAAGTATCTCGTACTATGGGTAGCTTTATTGCATTTCTTGTATGTACTTTATTTATGTTCTTATCATTTATTTCAACAAAATATATTATTCCAGATAAGGAATAAACGATAACTATACTTATAATAACAAGGTATAAAAAAGACACGAGAATGATTACTTTCTCGTGTCTTACTTATATTCTTCGCTAATAAAGTTATTTGTTGTATTAATATTTACATTTAGCCTATTCCAGTATTTTTTCTAAGTATATTTCTGTTGTCTTCTGCAATATTTTATAAAATTACATACGTAAAGTATTGTCATTAAAAGAAATGGAATTGTAATGATAAAAGTATTTAAACTACTAATGTTAGAAACCCATAAAAATAAAGATAACATCAATACATAACTAAGAATTACTACAAAAAATATAGGCCAACTAAACAACTTTCTATTATCCACACTTAACACCTCTGAATGAACTTTTTCTAATACTCATCTTTCAAATTATATTTATTTTTATAATAACAAATCGTAAGACATGGCGAAATTTATTTTTAATAAACAAAATCAAAATATAACATTTGTAATTTTTCATTATAAATTTAATTTGACAATTGTAAGCGCTCCCTTTATTATTTTGATAACCTTATGAATACGTATGCATTAATTCTAAGGATACGATAATTATTGTTAAAAATAATGATTGTTACTATACTTCATCTCGTTATAGAAAGAAGGATTGGTAATGCGTAAAAAAATATCTTCTGACCAAATTGCTGAATTAGCGCAAGTTTCTCAATCAACAGTGTCTAGAGCGTTCGACCCTGATTCCAATGTTTCTGCTAAAACAAGAAAAAAAGTTTTAGATATTGCTAATGAATTTAATTATAAGCCTAATGCATTAGCTCGTGGATTAATCACTAATAAATCAAAATTGATTGGAATAGCTATGAAAGAAAAACAAAACCCTTTTTACTATGAAGTATTATCTTTATTCACACAAAAATTAAAAGATCATGGATTCTCTGTGTTATTTGTCCACACTGAAAATGAAGAAATACAGCAAGAAGAAATCGCTAAATTTTGGGAGTATAATGTAGAAGCAATTATTGTCACAGATGCTTTTCTCTCATCAGATTTGGTTAAGAAATTAAAAAATGCAAACATCCCAGTCATTCTGTTTAATAGAGAGAATGAAGATTTACAATGTAATACCGTTTCTAGTGATAATATCTATGCTTCTCAATCAATAGCAAAGTATTTTTATAATAAAAAGCATAAAAAAATTTTATATGTTTCGGGTAACCATAACACTTCTACTAACAGAGATAGATTTTATGGTTTTAATAGCTTTTTTAAACAAAAAAATGAAGAAATTGAAGTTATTAAAGGAGATTATACTTTCGAAACTGCTTATCAACTAACGTTAGATTATTTGAAAGCTGGCAATATTCCAGACGCAATATTTGGAGCTAATGATATCACGGCTCTTGGTGTACTAGAAGCAGTAAAAGAGATAGGCCTTAATATTCCAGATGAGGTTGAAATAATTGGTTTTGATGATATTAAAATGGCTTCTTGGCCAAATTATCAATTAACAACTTGGTCCCAACCATTAGAAACGATGGTTAATGAAACTATAAAAATTTTATTAAAAGGAGACTTAAACACAAACAGACGTATCAAGATTAAAGGTAACTTCAAGTTTAGAAGTACAACTTCAAATTAAATTAAAGAAATTTTTTCATAAGTGTAATTTAAGAAATGTTTGAATGTAACCAATTTAAAGTAGAAAAATTAGAATATATATTATTTCACAAATTTCATACATAAGTATGTGAAGCTATCTAAGGAGGAACCGTTATGAATGTTATCAAACGTTTTGGAAGTGCCATGATTGTCCCTGTACTCACATTTGCTTTTTTCGGTATAGTATTAGGTGTTTCCACTGTATTTTTAAACCCAACAATTATGGGAAGTCTTGCTGAAGAAGGAACAGCTTGGTTTAAAGCATGGTCTGTTATTGAAGCAGGTGGATGGACTGTGTTTGATCATATGGAATTAATTTTTGCTGTTGGATTACCTATTTCCTTAGCTAAAAAAGCCCCTGCTCATGCAACTTTAGCAGCTTTAATAGGCTATTTTATGTTTAACACATTTATAAACATTATCTTAACAGAATGGCCTCACACATTTGGTGCAAACTTAGAAAAAGGTGTTGAGAATGTTACTGGTATGAAAGCCATTGGAGGCATTGAAACACTAGATACGAATATATTAGGTGCTATTATTATTTCTAGTATTATTACGTGGATACATAATAGATATTATGGCAAAAAACTACCTGAAATGTTAGAAGTATTCCAAGGATTAACATTTGTTGTTTCAATTTCTTTTTTCGTTACTTTAGTAGCAGCAATTATAACTTGTATTATTTGGCCTACCATACAAGATGGAATCTCTTCAGTACAAGGTTATATTATAGGTTCAGGATACATTGGTGTTTGGCTATACCATTTCTTAGAACGTGTTCTAATACCTACAGGATTGCATCACTTCATTTGGACACCAATAGATATGGGTCCTGTAGTAATAAATCAGGGTTTAAAAGCGTATTGGTTTGAGCATGTAAGTGAATTTGCGAACAGCTCAAAGTCATTAAAAGAACAATTTCCATATGGTTTCATGTTACAAGGAAATGCGAAAATATTTAGCTCTATTGGTATTGCATTAGCAATGTACTTTACAACACCACAAGAAAATAGAAAAAAAGTAGCAGCATTATTAATCCCCGCAACATTAACAGCAGTAGTTGCAGGAATTACAGAACCATTAGAGTTTACTTTCCTATTTATCGCACCATACTTGTTTGTATTACATGCTGTTCTAACAGCAACTATGGCATTAATAATGTACAGTGTAGGTATCGTCGGACACTTTGGCGGGGGCCTAATTGATTTTGTCGCTACAAATTGGATTCCATTAGGCGCTAATTATTGGTCACTTTATGTTCTCCAAGTAATCATAGGCCTTAGCTTTACAGGTATTTATTTTGTTTTATTTAGATATTTAATATTAAAATTTGATATCCCCCTTCCAGGGCGTGAAAAGAAAGCAGAAAATATTAAACTATATAGCAAAAAAGACTATAAAGAGAGTAAACAATCCTCAAACAGTAAAAAAGAGGAAAATATTCCAACAGGGAATGAATTTAAAGATAAAGCATACTATTACTTAGACGGACTAGGTGGTAAAGAAAATATAAAAGACGTTACAAATTGCGCTACCCGACTACGTTTAACAGTTAACGATGAAAATAAAGTATCAGATAACGATTATTTCTTACAAGATAGAATGGCACATGGTTTAGTTAAAAGTGGTAAAAGCATACAGGTGATTGTCGGATTATCAGTACCACAAGTAAGAGAAGAATTCGAAAGCAT
Source organism: Mammaliicoccus sp. C-M13 (assembly GCF_022386845.1). NCBI lineage: Bacteria > Bacillati > Bacillota > Bacilli > Caryophanales > Staphylococcaceae > Mammaliicoccus > Mammaliicoccus sp. C-M13. The sequence continues at coordinate 42,050 of NZ_JAJNHQ010000005.1, forward strand.
CATTCAGGATAATTAAGAGTGGTGAGTAATAAATAGCATATCTGGTTATGAAATGCTGATGATTGTACTTACAGTTATTGGTTTAGTATTAATTAGTAATTATAACCATAAAAAATAACCATCTAGCGTAAACTTTGACGAAGTAACTAGAGGTTATTTTTATAATAAATTAGAGTTATAAGTCACCGTCTTTTTAACGGGCTCTTTGGGCAACATGTTCGCGCATGTTGTCCTTCTTTATTTTTACATTTAAATAATATCATGATTTTACATAATTTGTCTATTTCTGAAAGATAATTTCAGTATATATTATAGGAAATTAATCAAGGTTCATCTCCTAATTTTTGGTATAATATCATTGAGCAAGTTGGATAGATGGTGGCTATCTTAGTATAAAGTGAGGTGATGCGTATGTACGTATCTACAAAATCTTTAGAAAGGAGAAGCCTTTTGTGGTAACGTTTGTTGATGCATTACATCTCATGTTTAGTTTTGGTATGTTTATACTGGCTTTCATAAGTGTAGTCATCGTAATTATTAAATTAAGCCATAAAAAATAACCATCCCAACTTTTGACCGAGTAGGTAGAATGGTTATTTCTTAATTTACTGAAAGTCACCGTCTTTTTAACGGGCTCTTTGGACAACATGTTCACGTATGTTGTCCTTCTTTATTTTTACACTTAAATAATATCATGATTTTACACAATTTGTCTATTTCTGAAAGCAGATTTCAATATATATTATAGGAAATTAATCAAGAGTCACTTTCTAATTTTTGGTATAATATCATTGAGCAAATTGGATAGATGGTGGCTATCTCAGTATAAAGTGAGGTGATGCGTATGTACGTATCTACAAAATCTTTAGAAAGGAGAAGCCTTTTGTGGTAACGTTTGTTGATGTCTTACATCTCATGTTTAGTTTTGGTATGTTTATACTGGCTCTCATAAGTGTAGTCATCGCAATTATTAAATTAGACCATAAAAAATAACCATCCAACTTTGACCGGTTAATGGTTATTTTTAATCAATTTTAACTAAGTCACCGTCTTTTTAACGGGCTCTTCGGGCAGCATGTTCGTGCATGTTGTCCTTTATATACATTTATATTATACCATGATTTTACATATTTCGTCTATTTCTGAAGTTGCTATATTTTATAAATTCTTGTAGCTTATTTATGAAATTGCTGACTTATTACTCAATAAATTTAAGATCTAAAGAATCTATGTTTTCTATAACTTTTTTAAAGTCTAATGAACTAGGAAGATTTGGGAAAGTATTATGTTCATATGGCTCTCCTAGGGTTCTGAAAAACGGTTCAAATAAACCTGGAACTAATAAACCTATCATTTTTGTATAGTGTGCATCTAGTCGATATGAATGAACAGTTTCGGCTGGTGCATGTAAAAAATCTCCAGGATATAATGTAACTTTTTCATTTTGATTGCCTACCCACATTGTTACTTTACCCTCAAAACAATAAAATGTTTCAGTATGTTTTTCATGGTAATGTGGAACAATAGGATCGCCAATTGGTCCTTCTGAAGAAACGACTATGTATCTATCGTTAGTGTCTTTTTGTGTAGTTATTATTGAATGCAATTGATCTCCTGTTAAAAGATTTTCCCCTTCACCTGACCGCCAATAAGTGATTTCTTCATTACTGATATTGTTAAAAGTAAATTCTATATCATAATTATATTCTATATTCTTGTTTATTAAGTGAATAAGTTTCTTCTATATATGATGGGTGTTTAGAATGATTATATGGTACTCCTAAAGCTTTATATATGTCTACTGCACTTCCATTAACGACGTATGATAAAATTTTTGTTCTATGAGCTTTCATAACATATTTATGTACTATACCAGGTGGAATAAGAATATAATCTCCTCGAGTTAAAGTGATTATATCTTTTTCTAATTGTATATCAACAACGCCTTCAGTCACCAATAATGATTCATACATATTTTTATGAAGATGCATAGGAAAGCTTTCATTCATAGCACCAGTTATTGTAATAACTTCGAACAAGTTTCCTGTACTTTGATTTGTAGCAATGATTGTATAAACCTGTTTATTCCAAATATAATGATCACCTTCCCCATTTTCAATCACATAAGGTGTTTTGTCTTTAGGTAATTCATTTTTTAGTATATTCACTCTTGTTCCTCCTATTTTATGATATTATCTTCTCATTCTGTAGCAATCATATATTTAATTGTAGCTAAAATAAATTCACCAAATAAGTGACAATTTATTGAATATTTTTTTTAAGATTCTGCCTAAATGAATATATACTTTTACTAATATAGATTTATTACGCTCTAAAAATCAAAAAAAGCCAATCGTTATAAACTAAGTAGTTCAGTTTTGGAGTACAAAATGACAAAATGTACTTCAAAATGGACTACTTTTTTCATTTTAACTTACATACCAAATTACATACAAAATGATTTATAAAATGCAATTGAAAATGATAATTGAATGAAAATTTGTGATTTTGTGGTATTATGATAATATAACTTATAGAAAAAATTGCTTATTCAACTAACGGGCAGGATAATGAGAAAAGGTTTTTTGATAGAAATAAGAAATTAGATGGTAAATTAGTTAAAAAGGCTGTGTTATAAATGAAAGTTTCTTTGATTGCTGCGATGGATAAGAATAGAGTGATTGGCAAAGAGAATGACATTCCTTGGAGGATTCCCAAGGACTGGGAATATGTTAAAAATACTACAAAGGGACATCCGATAATATTAGGTAGGAAGAACCTTGAATCAATCGGAAGAGCCTTACCTGACAGAAGAAATATTATTCTGACGAGAGATAAGGGGTTTACCTTTAATGGTTGTGAAATTGTTCATTCAATAGAAGATGTTTTTGAGTTATGTAAAAACGAAGAAGAAATTTTTATTTTCGGAGGAGAACAGATTTATAATTTGTTTTTCCCTTATGTTGAGAAAATGTACATCACAAAAATACATCATGAATTCGAAGGAGATACTTTTTTTCCAGAAGTGAATTATGAGGAATGGAATGAGGTATTTGCCCAAAAAGGGATAAAGAATGATAAAAATCCGTATAACTACTATTTTCATGTATATGAAAGAAAAAACTTATTGAGTTAACGGGTGCGTTAATTGAAGAAGAACAGTAAAGATAAAGCACAAGAGCTTGGGATTACTCCAAGCTCTTTTTGTCATTTGAAATAAATTATATCTTTCCAATCAAATTGTTTATCTGTAATCCCTAATCTTTGAGCAGGTGTCAAAACCTTTTTATCCGCTGATTTAAAAGGGCGACAAAAGTTGTAGTAAGTTCTTAGAATTGTAATCGCAAATTGAGCATACTTCGGATTGAAGTTAGCGTAAATATAGCTCTTCTTATCACCACGAGCTGTTGTTAATGGTCTTTCAAGAGATGATATATAACGTCTTATCTGTTGAATAAAGCTATTGGTCGAATGGTCATTAACATTTAATAGCATCTTTGCGATTTCGTTTGGTTCCAGAGCAGATAAATCCGTTCTACAATCAACTGAATAAAATCCTTTATCCTTAGTGGCTAATGGATGTTTGATAGGGTTATCGGCATATTTGCGATATCTTTCTCCATCTTTACTAATAGCCTCTTCGTGGAATTGATGACTTGTTAGTAATTCAGTTAGATAATGAGATGCCAAAGTCCGTAGAAACTTTGTTTTGAATCCTCTGATATCTCCCCAATCGAGCAGTTCTGCTTTTGCTTGTCCGAATTCTTTTAAGCATTGTTTTCTGCTTTTCGTCTTGTTAACTTGGCAAATAAAATGATGTGCATCGCTCAACCTTAATTCTTTCGTGAATACTCTATAAAAGGCGTTTCTAATAGAGAAGTCATCATCACTAATCATTCGCCATTCGTCGGCATTAACCATTTGTTTAATTAACCAATAGTGAGCAGTTGTAGTATAAGGAGCATCAACATTTAAACCATCGACAAATCTACTCCTATTAGTAATTTTCCCTAATTCGTGAAGATAAGCATTCCTATTTTCGCTATCGTTAGCGGATGGTTCTTGTGGATAATAAGACCAATCTAACCTATCATTTTTACGACTAAAAGTATTGAGATGGTCTTCTTTGAATTTTCTTGTATCTTCATTTAATTCATCCATTGAAATATTCCAATCATAGGCAACATCAGAACGGAACACATATCTTGATAAGACCTCAGCAGATACAACTATATACGTTTGCATATTAAGGTCTTCAAACCCCGTATATTTCTTTGAACCTTGTCCTTTCTTACGGACGTTATTTAGGTAGTAGTGCATCTTGTCCGTATTAAGCCACATCTCGTTAAATTTCTTTGTTTGAAGGGGTTGTGTCTCATATCGTTCTAAAAACTCCAAACAACGCCTATACAGCCACTCCAGCTTATGATAGTAGGTTCCAACTCCAATTCCTAAAATATCACAAGTACGACTGACTGAAACCCTTCCAACAACCATCTTAGCGAACATTGGAAGAATGGTGTTCTTTTGTTGGTGATAAGTAGTGGTTTCTTCTCTTTTTGGTAGAACATTAGTGAACTTCTTACACGCCTTACATTGATAGCGTTGAGATTTGCCCCTACTTTTCCCCCTTTTGTAAAATTGCTTCGGCTCATTGAATGGGGTTGATTCTTCTTCCGAGCAGCCTTCTTTATGAAATTGATAATCTGGCTCAACATCTTGGATGCTATTGATTTCTATAAGGCGTTTAATTTCTTCAACAACAGACCAATTAGATAAAGGGGTTACTGTACAGTTTTGCGATACACCTCTGCCAATAGGATTGTCATTGCAGTACATACCTTTATGACCTTTATCTTTGGAACTACCAGTCATTTTATATCGACTTGGTTTCCCTTTTACATCTTTGAATTTGTGCTGTTCTTTCCCAAAATTACAACAAAACGGATTGATGCAGTAATTATATTGAATGGGATATTCAGAACCGTTCCATTTAAAAGACGTTGGCAAGAACAACATTTTGTTATACCTTGTTGCAAATCGTTTTGGAGTTAATAAATCATATTGTTTAGCCCTATCTTTTAATTCTTCGTTTGAAATCGGAATTTTAACATCTACAATTTCATCTTCCTTCGTGGCTAATCTTTTAAGCTTGGTCATTGTCTATCAACCCACTCTATCTTTGATACCCATTTTTTCAACAATCCGCTTATTACTTCGCTTGTTGGCAATCCATTCAATAAACTTCTTATCGTCTAAAATGTTCAATAAGAATTCATCCACTGCTTCGCTTTCAGTACGCTCTGCATATTCAGCGTATTGCTTAACTATCACCCTTACTTGCTCTGATATTTCCCAATCCACAGACTTAGCGTTCTTATTTTTTGGCTCAAGAAATTGCATAGGAAAATGCACCCCTTTTTGCTTAGTAAATTGTAACCATTTTAACACACCAATTTGCATTCCTACAATAATTATTTCACGTTCGCATTTTTATATACATTTTAACTTACATTTTGTGGTGTAAATTAACAACAAACGTTGATTTAACAATAAAAAACGAGTATCAAATTCAGTTGCAATTTGATACTCATTTAGGTTTACATTTTCACTTTTTGTACTCCAAAACTGAACTACTTAGTTATAAACGAATGACTTTTGTGATTTTGTTTCAATTATATTTATTATTCATCAGTGTACCGCTTCGAAAGTTTTTCTTTATGAGCGTTAAACACTTCTTCTAAAGAAATATCATATTTGTTAGCAATCACTATAACGTTACCTAATACGTCTCCCAATTCTTCTATCAAATCATTTTTGTTGTTCATAAATGAATCTGTTATTTCATCTGGTCTATCTCTCCCTATTTCAAGAGCTCTTATAGATCTCGCCACTTCCCCAGTTTCTTCAGCTAAAAAACCTATACGTATAAAAATATCTAAACCTGACCATCCTCTATCTTCATAATAATCATTTACCCAATTTTGAAATTCAGTTATATTCATTCCTCACCACTCCTTAAATTTGCTACTATAAATTTTAGCAAACTAGTAAGAGTTTTGTTTATTTTTCTAAATAAATAACGAAATTTAAATTATATTTTTAAGTATCTTACCTTTGTTTTATTTATGATGGATAAATGACTAATGAGTAGTGTCTCTATCGGGCAAGACATTTTAAACAAGCTCGTTACATTTTCTAACGAGCAAGAGTTTGATAACAAGCACGTTAGACCTTCATTCCTTATCCTCTAAATAGAATTTTATCCTAATTACGTGCGATATAGCCTTCTAACGGGCAAGAAAAATTAAACAAGCTCGTTACATTTTCTAACGGGCAAGAGTTTGATAACAAGCTCGTTAGACCTGTATTCATCTTGATTTATATTGTAATAACCAAAAACCCTCCAACCCGCTTCTATTTCCAGCGGTTGGAGGGTTTATTTTAAATCAAATTTGTACCTACTCTATTCTATTTCTATTTCAAATCTGGCCAATATCCTTTGTTTGCTTCTATCAGATCATCTAATATATCTTTAGCAACTTTAGCGCTTGGTATTGTTCGCGATAAAGTAAGTGCTTGCCATAATTTTTGATAAGATTGTTCTTCGTATGCTTCTACTGTAAGTTTTTCTACGCCTACTTGTTGTTCCATTAAACTTTTCTGGAATCTAGGAATCTCACCTACTGATAATGGTTCTGGTCCTTCGCTACCCACTAAACATGGTATTTCAACCATTGCTGTAGGTTCAAAGTTTGATATTGCGCCTTTATTCTCAACAATCATTAACATTCTTTCTTTCGTATTGAATGCGATTGCTCTAGCTAAATCAACGATGTAAGACGCATGTTCATCTATCGTTAATTCTGTTCCTTCTGCTGTACCTTTATTGATGATATTTTCACATTCTGTAAATACAAATTTTTCTCTTCCTGCCATCACTTCATTTGCTCTTGTATATTCTTTATTTGAATGTGCTACTTCGTAATCTGGGTATAAATAATATTTTAAGTAAGTATTTGGCAATGTATCTTTATCTATTGCTTGTACGTCTCGTGCTTTTTTAAATGTATCACTCCAACTTGCTTCTTTTTCCATATCGCTACCTGTATCAGTTGCATAACCGTGTTGTTCTACATGTTTAATAATTTTAGGCTTCAAGTCTTTACCTGATTTATCTCTTATATCTGTCCACCAACCAAAATGATTTAAACCATAATATTTTACGACCATTTCTTTTCTTGAAGATAATCCTATATTACTAGCCATTAACTCTTCAATTCCGATAGGCATATCACATATATTTAATATTTTAGAGTTAGGTCGTAATTTACGTGTTGCTTCAGCAACAATTGCAGCGGGATTTGAATAGTTAAGCATCCATGCATCTGGTGAATATTTTTCCATATAGTCGATAATTTCTAAGACGCCTGTTATTGAGCGCATACCATAAGCTATTCCCCCCGGCCCACAAGTTTCTTGTCCTACTACGCCATGTCTTAATGGAATCTTTTCATCTTGCTCTCTCATCGCATACTTACCTACACGTATATGTGCCATTACAAAATCAACGTTTTCAAAAGCTACTTTTGGATCTGTGCTCGCTAATAATTTTACTTCTGGAGCGCGTTCTTTAAGTAGTATTTCACAGGCATTTGCTATCGTTTGTTGTCTTTCCCCATCATTATCATATAATTTGATTGTATCAATTGGAAAATCCTCTAAATGATCTAACAACATAAGTATGATTCCAGGCGTAAATGTACTACCGCCACCTGCTATTGATATATTAAACTTTTTCATCATAACAACCTCCATTTATTTTTATATCATTGTTTCAAATGAATCTCTGATTTGAGGAACGCTTAAACCGACAATTACTTGTACGTTAGTACCGCTCTTAGCTACGCCGTGAGCCATTTGGTTATGTGTGAAATAATCATTATCTTTCACAAGACTTGGATCATTAACAGTCACCCTTAACCTTGTGGCACAATTCGTAACATCTTTAATGTTATCTTTTCCACCTAAACCTTCTAAATAATAAATTGCTTTTGTATCATATTCTGATGCGTCACTAGGAACATTATCACCATTTCCTTGTTTCGCTTTATAATCTTCTTTCGTATATAATTTAGCATCTCCATCTTCCGGAACACGTCCAGGTAATGGTACGTTGAATTTTTCAATAATAAACTTAAATACGAAGAAGTAAATGACTACAAAAATAATACCAATTATAAATTGGGCAATATACGTATTGCCGTGACTTGAGAATAACGGTATCCAGTTTATGGCCGCGATTTCAATAGCCCCTCCGCCTTGAATACCAACTACACCAAATAAATACATGATTGTTACCATTGTTGCACCTAACAATGCATGAATTAAGAATAAGTACGGTGCAATAAATAAGAATGTGAACTCTAGTGGTTCAGTTATACCTGCAAATACAGCTGTTAATCCTGCTGGTAATACTAATGCTAAAACTTTTTTCTTGTTTTCTTTTGGTGTCGAAGCATACATCGCTAATGCAATACCTAAACAACCGAACATTTTAATGTTTCCTTGTAATAAGAAGCCGTACGGATAAGCTTCTTTTAACGATTTTGCTGAGCTAGAGAAGTCAGATAAATGCTTTATCCAATAAGGTTTTAATCCCCCATCTACTACAGCTGGGCCGTATTCAAATGGTGTATAAATAAAATGATGCAGGCCTGTAGGTATTAAAATTCTTTCTAAGAAATGGAACAACCATACACCTACAAATCCTGATTTCACCATGACGCCTTGTAATGAAGCAATACCGTCTTGAACAGTTGGCCAAACAGTACAAACAATAAATGCTAGTGGAATCATAACGAAGAATCCTATCATTACAACAAAAGGTAACCCTTGGAATATACCGACCATTTCCGGTAATTTTTTATCGTAAAAACGGTTATGTATCCAAATAACAATTGCTGAAATAAAAATTGCTCCGATAATACTTGTATCTAAAGTTGGTATTCCAGCTATTTCTTTAACACCTGTTAAATTCTCAACGCCTTTAGATAAATCGACACCGAATGTCTTTGGCCATAACGTTAAAATCGCATTAATGTAATTATTGAATACTAAGTAAATCATTAAAGCTGCTAGCGTCGCTCTACCTTGCGCCTTTTTCGCTAGTGAAATCGGTAGCCCAATTACAAATGCAAGTTCCATATGATCAAATATAGTCCAACCGCCTGCTTCAATTAAACTCCATATTTTAAACCACATCGTACTTTCGTCTGCTATAGAGCCCATTATATCTGGATTTTTAAATAAAGTTGCTAACCCTACAACTATCCCGAAAAACGCAAATAGTAATACAGGTACTATCATCGCACTACCAAATCGTTTGATTGCGTTCATACCAACACCCCTTTTGTATCATTGATTACCTTTAGACTATAGGAAGCGCTTACAATTTCCAATAGGTTTGACGTAAATAGAAATCACATAGTAAACTTAGATTATATTTTCATGTATTGAAATTTTTTTCACACTAACTGGAGGTTGCATTATGATTTTGGATAAACTCGTCAATAAATACTATCAACAATTAAATGATAATGACATACACATCATACAAACGATGAATCAAAACATTAATCTTATACATCGTTTGAAAATCCAGGAATTAGCTGATATTTCACATACTTCTATTTCCTCTATTCATAGACTGTCACGTAAACTCGGTTTTGATGGTTACAGTGATTTCAAGGCATATATTAAACTGAACAGAGAATTCACAACAGTTTCAACTGATATAATAGATAGTTTAGAACAAGATTTACAACAAACATTTAAACACTTGAAGATGATTGATTATGATTTTATAAGTGAGCAAATTGATAAGGCGCCTTTCATCTATATATATGGTACTGGTATTGCACAATTAAATGCTGCAAGAGAAGCTCAACGTCATTTTCTATCTATTAATAAACGAGTAATGGTCATCAATGATGAAAATGAATTAAAAATAGCGATGGATCAAATGGATGAGAACGACCTACTGTTTATCATTTCTTTATCTGGTGATACAGCGCACCTTAAACAAAACATTGAGATTATGCATACACGAAACATACAGTATATTTCTATTACAACATTAAAAGATAACTTCTTAGCGCAAAATGCTAAATACAATATTTATGTTAATAGTTCTCCAATACAATTGTTTAACCAAATATCATATTCAAGCTTTCTTCCTTACCATATAGCTTTTGAAATAATTGTTCGAAAGTATAGTGAATGGAAACAGCTACATCAGGGTATAGACTAATATATGATATATGAGATATGGATAGATTTTTAGGAGGTAAAATATTATGGCAAAAGTTTTTATAACAGGGGAAATACCTACTGAAGGTTTAAATTTATTAAAAGAACATTTCGAAGTGTCTGTTTTCAAAGGTGAAAAATTAATTACTAAAGAAGAATTACTTGAAAATGTAAAAGATGCTGATGCAATTATCAGTCCACTTTCTACTAATATAGATAAAGAAGTAATTGATCAAGCTGAAAACTTAAAATTCATTGCTAATTACGGAGCTGGCTTTAACAATATCGATGTGAAATATGCAAGAGAAAAAGGTATTGATGTTACAAATACTCCAAAAGCTTCAACAAATGCAACTGCTGATTTAACGATTGGTATTTTACTTGCAGCTTCGAGAAGAATTGTAGAAGGAGATAAACTTTGTCGCACAACAGGCTTTAATGGTTGGGCGCCTTTATTCTTTAGAGGTCGAGAAGTCTCCGGTAAGACTATCGGATAGTTGGCCTAGGAGAAATAGGTTCAGCTGTAGCTAGACGTGCCAAGGGTTTTGACATGAACATTATATATACTGGACCAAACAGAAAACCAGAACAAGAGGAAGCTCTAGGGGCGTCTTATGTTAGTCTAGATGAACTATTAGAACAATCCGATTTCATCACATTGAACGCAGCATATTCTGATGATTTACATCATTTATTTAATAAAGAAACGTTCAAAAAAATGAAAGAAAAAGCGTATCTTATCAACGCATCACGTGGCCCAATAGTAGATGAAAAAGCTTTAGTAGATGCATTAAATAATAAAGAAATTGAAGGTGCTGCATTAGACGTATATGAATTCGAGCCTGAAATCACAGACGAACTTAAATCTATGGACAATGTTGTGTTAACACCACACATTGGTAATGCAACTTTCGAAGCCAGAGATATGATGGCAGAAATCGTCGCAAACAATACAATCAAAAAATTAAATGGCGAAGAGCCTGATTATATTGTGAACTAAAAACCAATAAAAAACAGCCATTCGTTGATTAAACGAATGGCTGTTTTTTATTTATCTATCCTCTTGTTCCATTTGCATCAGTTCATCTGCTGTAAATTGTACATCTGTACCTATAATGATTTGTATATTCTTATCACTGATTATTTTATTGCCTAAAGCACCAGATTTTTTAATTTTTTCTTGATCTACGATTCCTGTATCATTTAACGTCAATCTTAATCTTGTTGCACAGTGGTCAATAGCTTCAATGTTATCTTTACCACCAATTGCTTCATAAATTAATTTCGTTTTATTAGATACATTCAAGTCGCCATCTTTGCCTAGTGAACCTTCCCCGTTTTCTGCTAAGCTTGGATCTTGTTTAACCGCTTCTTCCATCAGACCGTCTCTACCTGGCGTTTTTAAGTTGAATATTCTTATCGCAAAATCAAATACTAAGAAGTATATAACTCCCATAACAAGTCCTAATACTAACAACATAATTGGTTTATTTGCTATTGGAATACTTAAACTTAACAAGTAATCAATCAATCCTGCACTAAATGTAAATCCTGCTGTCCATTGGAATGTTGCTGCGATAAATAGTGAAATACCTGTTAGTACTGCATGAATACCGAATAATAACGGCGCTGCAACTAAGAATGAAAATTCAAGTGGTTCTGTAATACCCGTTATAAATGAAGCAAGCCCTGCTGCTAACATTAATGAGCCTACTACTTTTTTATTTCTTTTTTCAGCATTTTTCCAAATTGCTAATGCTGCTGCCGGTAAACCGAACATCATAATTGGGAATAGGCCTGCTTGATAACGCCCAGTAATACCTTGTTCTCCATTACTTGACCAGAAGTTGGCAATATCATTAATACCTGCTATATCAAACCAGAACACTTGGTTTAAAGCATGGTGTAAACCAAACGGTAATAATAAGCGGTTAAAGAACCCATATAACCCTGCTCCTGTTGGTCCTAATTTAGAAATAAATTCACCGAACATAATAAGTGAATTATATACTGGTGGCCATATAAACATTAACGCTACTGAGATAACCAACATCGTTGCTGCAGATAAAATTGGTACTAAACGTTTACCACTAAAGAACGCGAATGCTGTTGGTAATTTAGTATCTTTAAATCTATTGTATATAGCTGCTGTAACTAAACCACAAATAATACCGACAAACACATTACTTATATCTCCGAAAGCTAAATCTACTTTTCCTTCGGCTATATGTAACGTCTTAGCCATCGATTCCGTACTTAAAACATTTGTCACGACTAAAAATGATACAAGCCCACTTAATGCAGCTGCCCCGTTTTTATCTTTTGACATCCCGAAAGCTAAACCGACTGCAAATAGAATCGGTAAACTATCAATAACTGCTAATCCTCCACTTGCTAAGAAGTTAGCAACGCTGTTTCCTTCCCCATTAATTGCACCAGAATCAATAAATGATGCTATACCTAGTAACAGACCTGCTACAGGTAATATTGAAATTGGTAACATGAGGGACTGTGCAAATTTTTGCATATAAGCCTTCATATTTTTCTCCCCTTAATAAAGCTATTTTTTTCTCGTACTACTATACCATATGTACCACAATTTTAATTATATGTACATAAAAAAATTGTTGTATAAATACTTTTAAAAAATAATTTTTTATTATTAATTCGAAACATTAAAGGTTATTATTATTTTAAATTTATAGTTCATTTGAATAATCTGTATTTAGCACATCTAACAATTTTATAAATAAAAAACCAGTCTGGAACATATATAAATGTCCTCGGACTGGTTCTTCATATAGATAGTAGATTTTTAAATTTTAATTAGCTAACATTTACTTTTCATCTTTCAATTTGAGAGATAGTACAAATGCTAAGCCTGTAATAATAACAGCAACTACAAAGGATATATTAACGCCGTGTATCAACCCTGATATGCCTTCGCTAGGTATTGCAAATAATGTCATTATTGTTATAAATAAAGCCGTTCCTATTGAGCCTGCCATTTGTCTGAATGTATTGTTCATTGCAGTTCCATGAGGTATAAGGCGCTTAGGTAACTGGTTGATTGATAAAGTTGTCATAGGCATCATAACCATTGCGATTGTTAACATACGGAACATGTTAACAACTGACAAGAATGTAAAGCTAGTGTCTGAAGTTAATTGTGTAAATGGCAATGTCGTTAAAATTAATAAGAATAGTCCAATACGAGCAAGCCATTTCCCTCCAAACTTATCAAATAAATATCCAGTAACTGGGTTCATCGCCCCCATTAATATAGCGCCAGGTAATAAAACGAGTCCTGATTGTAACGCTGAAAAGTGCAACATATTCTGCATATATAACGGTAATATGATATTTGTAGCTATCATTGCCGCAAAAACAAACATACTTAAAACTGTTCCAAGTGTAAAAACAGGATAAGAAAAGACTCTAAATTCTAATAAAGGTCTTTCCAGTTTTAATTGTCTTCTTACAAAAATAAACATCGTTATTGCACTTAAGATAAGTATAATAATGAAAGTAGCATTCGCCCATCCTATTTCACTTACAATACTAAACGCATATAATAAACCACCGAATCCTAATGTAGATAAAATGACTGATAGTTTATCTAACTTAGGTTTAGTTAATTCGGTTACGTTAACTAATAAAAAGTAAGCAAAAATAATATTAAATACTGCGATTGGTAAGATCACATAAAACACGCTTCTCCAAGGGAAGTGTTCTATTAATACACCTGATAAAGTAGGTCCTATAGCAGGTGCAAATGCAATTACTAAGCCAAACAGCCCCATTGCTGTACCTCTTTTTTCAGTTGGGAATAATAGGAATAAAATTGTCTGCATCAATGGCATCATAATCCCCGCACCAGATGCCTGTAATACACGTCCTATTAATAACACAGCAAAGTTAGGTCCTACCGCACATATAAGCGTCCCTAATGTGAACAAACTCATTGCTGTTAGAAATAGTTGTCTAGAAGTATAACGTTCAATTAAAAAAGCAGTGATAGGAATCATTATCCCGTTAACTAACATAAAAATTGATTGCAACCACTGCACAGTACTTTCATTGATTTGTAAATCCTTCATAATGGAAGGCAACGCGGTTCCCAACAAAGTTTGATTTAAAATCGTAATAAAAGCTCCCGATAAAAGCACAATAAATAAAGGGAGATTCTTAATAAATATTGAATTTTCGCCTTTAGCCATATAATTTTCTCCTTCTTTTAAAATCATTTCTTTATTTCATCTAAAAGATTTTGATCATATAAGTAACGATTTATCGAATAATATAATCTTAACATTTATAAGCAAATTTAATAAGACGGATGCCTATTATACTTTTCTATAAAAAATACTCCCTTTAAAGCTTTCACATTTTAGTGTCTGCTTTAAGGGAGTACATGTTTTATAATTTATTTATTATTTATTTACTTTTTTAACAACTGAAGACTTCAGTCCAATTTGGCCAAAGCCTGGTATTTTACAATCAATATCATGGCCATCTTCAGGATCAACTAACTTAATACCTTTGACTTTTGTACCTTGTTTAATTGCAGTTGAAGAACCTTTGACTTTTAAATCTTTTACTACTGTAACAGTGTCTCCATCATTCAGTACAACACCATTAACATCTTTAATTACATTTTCTTCTTCATTTGTGTTCTCATCATTAGCTGTCCACTCAAAGTTACACATCGGGCAAATGTAAAGCCCTCTATCTTCATAAGTATATTCTGATTCACACTCAGGACAATTAGGTAAAATTGCTTCCATCTATAAACCTCCGAAAATTTGATAATTCATCTATAATTTACCACATTCCTAATAATAAAGCTCTTAATTTTACGGTTTCATCACAATATATGAAGTAATAGTGTTTATCCGTGCATCTTTTTTATGATTTTCGAAAGTGTACATATCCGCAAAGTATACTTTCTCTCCAGTTGTGTTAATTATCGTCCCATGCGTAGAACCTTCTTTTCCATGTGAAAGCATCGTCTTAACTTCTAAACTCGAAACTTTTTGTAAATGCTTTTTTATTTCTTGTATAAAATTGTCTTTTCCGTATAAATCGAATTCACCAGGAACATGCCAGATAAAATCATCAGTTAGTAACTCATTAATTGTACTTTCATCCCCTACAGTAGTAGCAATCAATAAATCTCTCATAATTTTCCTTTTAGGAGCATTATCACATTTCAAATCACCAATTACGGTAAATTTTAATTTTCTTAAATCTTCATCTATATTGCTAAAAGACATGCCTTTATCTTTCAATGCATCTTTTAAAATATTAATTGCCTTAGGTCCAACACCATGAAGTTTTGATAAATTTAGTTCATCTAATTTTGAAACTTGTTCCAACGTTGAAATATTAATCTCATTCAATGCTCTTGAGGCAGGCTTACCTATTTGAGGTAAAGTTGTCATAGTTAACATCCCCTTTAAGAAATATCTTTTCTTCTAAAGCCAATCAAACCGACAATAATCATAATGATAGAAATAACTATTAATATACTTATACCCGTATAATCCATTTTATCTACAGGAATTTCTGGTATATGTTGAAATGGTGTTAAATTTTTCAACCATTCTTTAACATCTAATAATTGTCCAAGATATACTACAAAGAATGTATAACCTAAATATAAATAAACAATGAAATGTCCTTTATTTAACCATCCTATTAGAAGTACACCTATACCTACAAATGTGATAATTGCAGGTATATAAACAATGCCTGACTTAATCATTGTCCAAAAAGTAAATGGATTATCTAAGACAGATGCTTGAGCAATATACATACCTAATGATGCCAAGAAAATCATCATAACAGCATTTATTAAGCTTATAACTATAAAACCCGAAAAATAATACGTTCTTGAAACAGGTTTTGCAAATATATTTTCAATTCTTTGCATATTGATCTCGTTTTTAATTTTATAAAGGCTCATAATAGCCGGTATTGTAGCGACAATTGCCATAATAACCATTAATGTAGGTAAAAATGACTCAATATAGTTATCTCCACTACCCGCTAGCATTTTCTTAAGCATTTCATTATCACTAATAAAGTCGTCCATTTCACCAAAGACTGAGCCGTATGAGGCACCAAATATAAACATACCAATTGCCCAGGAAATAATTCCGACTTTATATAATTTGATTTGCATGCCAATTGGCGATAACCAATATTTTTTAGCATATTTATTACCTGGTTTAGATGGCAACAATCCAGATTCTAAATCTCTATTAAGGTATAGATACATTGTAATCATAATTAATATTATACCGACAATAAACATGAGCACTAACGGCCACCAATTGTTTTCTGAAAAGGCAAATGTACGCGTTAGCCATCCTAAAGGCGAGATCATCGAAATACTATCGTTTAATACATCTCCTATTGCACGTATTAAATAACTTAATAGTAATACTGAGATGCTTAGTCCTGTTACATTGCTAGTTGTTTCAACAAGTTGAGCAAATAATGTTGCTATCAAACCAAAAAGTATACCAATCATACTTAGCGATAAACCGTACAACAATGAACTTTTCACATCGATACTTTCAATATTTAATAGCGGTAGTGTTATCGTTATTAAAATGCCTATCGCTAAGTTCACAATAATCATGTTCATCATTGAGCTAATTAAAGGTGACATCTTACCTATTGGAAGTGCTCTAATCATTTCAATCCTACCAGTAGATTCATCTCCTCTTGTATCTTTTGCGACAAGTAATATACTCATAATCGCTACAAGTATGCCTGTAAATAAAAGCATTTCATGCGTAAACAACACACCTACTGATACATGTTCAAACTTACCTGGACCTAACATAGCTTCCATCGCAGGGTTTTGAGAAGTTTCTACAATTGGTTGCATATCAGATTTATTAGGATACATACTTTCAAAAGTCGGAGGTATAATAAGCGTTAATGCAACTATACCAATCACCCAAAATAACATTTTCCATTTATTTGTCTTTAAATAAAATGCTGTTAATTTCCCTAAACCATTAAAGAGATTATGCATGATTACTCACCTCTTTCAATATCTTCGCCATAATGTCTCATAAATAAATCTTCTAATGTTGGAGGCATGCTTTCTAATTTCAACAATTCAAATTGGCTTAAATATTTAATTACTTCAGAAACACATTCTGAGTCAACTTGAAAATGGTATACACCATCTTCAATCACTACATCGTGAATACCTCTTTGTTCTTTCAATCCATCCAATCGCTCTTTAGATTGAACAACAAAGTGCATTCTTGTTAAATGTCTTAAATCGTCTAATGTGCCCATTTCTACAATTTCGCCTTTTCTAATGATACCTACGCGATCACATAATTGTTCTACTTCACTCAATATATGACTGGAAAGTAACACACTTTTACCTTCTTTTTTCTTTTCTAATACACATTCTTGAAAGACTTGTTCCATAAGTGGATCTAGCCCTGAAGTTGGTTCATCTAAAATAAGTAATTTAGCATCTGTAGTAAAAGCTGAAATAAGCGCGACTTTTTGACGATTACCTTTAGAATAAGAACCGCATTTTTTCGTAGGGTCTAAATCAAATTTTTTAATCAATTCATCCCTTTTCTTCACATCATATGTGCCACTCAATTTTAAAAATAAATCTATGACTTCACCACCTGTTAAATTAGGCCATAAGTTCACGTCACCAGGTACATAAGCGATATCACTATGAATCGTTACGGCATCTTTCCAAGCGTCCTTACCAAATACCTCTATAGAACCGGAGTTTGTCTTTAGCATACCTAAAATGGCTTTAATCGTCGTAGATTTCCCTGAACCATTTGGACCGATAAAACCAAATATTTCTCCTTCTTCAACTGTAAAATCAACGCCTTTTAATGCTTGAAACTTACCAAATGATTTTGTAATATTATTTATCTTTAACAAAGTCATAACTATTCACGATCCTTTATAGAATATTTTTCTCATTTCATTTATATACGCATCAAATTCTTCGTAAAAAATACTGTAGTCATTCGAATTAATCATTTCATCCGTTACCCTAGCCATAATAGATTCAGATAAACCTGCAATTGAAAATTGAATTATTTTAACAGATTGATTAACATCCAAGTCATCTCTAAATAATGATGTATCTATATCATCAAATAATTGAGACTGAACCTTGTTCTGTAAATTTACGATATACTCTTTTTGTCCTTCCGTGATGTGTTGAAAATTATCTTTATCAATAACTACTTTTGATAAAAATTGAGACATGCTAGGATGCATTGTAAATAAATCCGACTTTATCCTCGTTTGGTGTACTAAGCGTTTAAATATATCCTTCTCATCCATATCTATTTGTTCAAAATAATAACGCTCAATAAACTCTAAACAATAATCGACTAAAAACTTAAATAATCCAGCCTTATTCTCAAAATAATAAAAGAGCATACCTTTACCAATGCCCGCTTCTTGAACAATACGATTTGTTGAACTACGACTAAAACCATGACTAGCAAACTCTAAAAGGCTAGCATTTATGATTTTCTGCCTTTTTGCTTTATCTAAATTATAAAAAGTATCACTCATATAAACACCTTCTCAATTTCATTAGACCACTTCGGTCGACTACATCATACAACTTTCGACCAGAGTGGTCAAATTTTAAGTAAAAAAAGAGAGCAAGACTATGAAACCTTTTAACAAAACAAGATTTCTGTCCCACTCCAAAAATAATTCTTATAATCCTTTAATTAATACATTAAAAAGAAAAGTACTTCCAAAATTCTTTGTCATTATTGGATTCAAGCAATTTAAGCACACTACTATAATCATTGATAATATCTGTTAAGTTTTGGTAGACCTTCTCCAAATTAATAGTCGTATTCTTTTTTAATCCTAGGCAAAATATAATTTGTACTTCTTTATCATCCCATGCTATTGGCTTTTTCATTGTCATCATAAATACAAATGATTGTTTAGCTAATGGCATTACTGGATGAGGAATTGCTACTAAATTTCCATAAGCAGTAGAAGCATATTTTTCTCTTTCAATAATACTTTGTAAAAACCCTTCTTCTATTAAATTTTTATCTGTTAAATACTCATTCAAATAATTCAAAACGTCTTCTTTGTTATTGAAATCTTTATTTAATTCTAGCATTTTTATTAATTGTTCTTTATTATCTAAAGGTTTTAAATCAATGTAACGTTGAATCATATTGATATTATTTTGTGAAAGAATGGGGCTAACATACAAAATCGGTATATTAATATCATGGTTGATAGGCACAGTTGAAATAATGATATCAGCTTTATTAATATTAGCCTTTTCGATATTATATAATTCAATGATTTCAGTGATTTGAATCTGATTACCAAAATTCTGTATCAATTTATATTTAATGAGTTGTGAACTCGTTAACCCAGAATTACATACAAGTATGATATTTAATTTCTTCTCGTCTATGTTATTTCTATTTAAAGCCATTTCAAAATGTAATGCTAAGTAACCTATCTCACTTTCAGAAACTTGGACTTTCAAATCTTTTTCAATCATTTTACTTGCTACAACTCCAATATCAAATGCAAAAGGATAATTTTGTTTAATTTCTTCTAACATAGGATTTCTTATATTCATCTTATATTTATATCTGTTTATAGATGTTAATAGGTGGAGGTATATATTTTCTTTTAAAGCTTCATCTGATTGCAAATCTAAATAGAAAACACGTTGTACATTATCAAGCATGTGTTGAATCATTTTATCTACTTCTTCATTTCTTGGAATATTCGAAACTTCATTCATTATTCCAGTAGAAACAAAATGAATATATAAATACTCTATTTCTTTTTTGGGTAGTATTAAATTAAAACGTTCTTCAATAAAATGAACCATATCATCAAAGAAATGTTTTAATTCAGTAGATAAAGGTTGTTCTTCTATTTGAAATTTCTGTTCGATCATTGAATTATTTCTCATTCTCACGACTGCAATATTAATATGTGTCACTAAATTATCTAATTTTACTTCAGGAATTTCTATGTTATAAATTTTTAATAGTTTAACAAGCTGGTTTTTGACACTAGATGTATCTTGTTCTGAAAAACCAATATCACTTTGCTGATTATTTAATAGAAATTCTGCTATTGCATACCTTATTTGAAATTCTTTGCCTATAATTTTCATACCATAGTTTGGACGGCTGACAATTTCAATTTCATATTTGTTTAATATTTGCCTAATTTCATTCATATCATTTTTAAGTGTTCCCGTACTTACAAACATATTTTCACTTAAAGATTCTATTTTTGTATAATCATTAGAGAGCAATAGTTTTCTCATAATAAATCGTATTCTACTATCTTGATTGTTAAAATTTAAGTTTTCATCTTTTAAATATCTTTCATTTAAGAAATAATTAAATAAACCCTCATCTATAATAAAAAGATTATAGCCTTTGGACTTCTTAGTTTGAATAAGAAATCCAAAAGCTTCACTTTCTTCATTTATTTCTTTTATTTGGGTTCTAATTGTTTTTGATGACAAACCTAATAATTTAGCGATTGCATTGCTCGTAATATATTCCTTTTGATGCTGATACAATATTTTCACGATGTTGAGATGTCTGATTTGCATCATATTCTCTCCTAATATACTCTATTTTTACCTCATATTAGTCAATTATTTCATTACTTGAAGCTAATTCCTTAAACCATTTCCCACTTTGTTTGATTGTTCTTTCACCATTTTCTATATTTACTGATACAAAGCCATATCTATTTTTATAGGCATTCATCCAAGACCAATTGTCCATGAATGTCCACATGTGATATCCCGTACAATTTGCACCCTCTTGTATTGCTTTATTTAACCATATCAAATGTGATTTTACAAAGTCGATTCTATATACATCATTGATTTCACCATTTTCGATGAAGCGTTTTTCATTCTCAACACCCATGCCATTTTCAGATATAAAGCTTTCAATATTGTTATAGTTTTCTTTAAGGTTAACCATAATATCGTATATACCTTTAGGGTAAATCTCCCATCCTCTGTAAGGGTTCATTTTTCGGCCAGGCATTTCATAATTATCGAAATAATATTCTGGTAGAAATGGTGCTTCAGGATTAGGCATTGTATCTCTAGCTTTTACTCTTCTAGGTTGATAATAGTTAACGCCTAACAAGTCGATTGTATACTGCTCTATTAATGCTAAGTCTTCTTGTTGATAATGAGGAACTAAATCATGTTCCTTTAATATATCGACTAATTCGGCTGGGTATTTCCCTTTTGTTACAGGATCTAAGAAACTCTTATTAAAGAATAAATCAGCAATTTTAGCTGCTTTTAAATCCGCTTCATTTTGACTTCTTGGATAAGAAGGCGTTAAGTTTAAAATAATGCCGATTTTACCTTGAAAATCATTTTCTTTGAAAGCTTTTATTACTTTAGCATTAGCTAGAACCGTATTAAATGCTACTTGGAAACCTCGTTTGGCATCTACAATATTAGGATAATGGAAATCGTATAAATACCCCCCTTCTACTGGAACGATTGGTTCATTGAATGTGAACCAATATTTAACGCGATCACCAAACAATTCAAAACATTTCACAGCGTAATTCACGTAATCATTAACGACACTTAATGATTCAAATCCACCTTGTTCTTGCTTTTTATAAGGCATATCAAAATGATATAAGTTAACAAATGGTTCGATATTATTAGCTTTCAATTCATTAATCACATCATTATAGAATTGAACAGCATCATCATTTACTTCGTTCGTATCTTGGTTGATTAATCTAGTCCATGAAATTGAAAGTCTAAATGAATTATGTCCCGTTTCTTTCATTAACTTAATATCTTCTTTATATCTGTTATAAAAGTCTGAAGTTGTATTAGGACCTACATTGTTAAAAAAGCGATTTGGTTCTTCTTCATACCACTTATCCCAAATTGTTTTATCCTTAATTGAATCTGTTCCTTCTGTTTGCGTTGCGCTTGCTGCACTACCCCACCAAAAATCATTTGGAAATATATATTTTGTCATGATTTCATCTCCTTATATAAATCTACCATTTCATTTGCTAAATCTTTTACTGTTATAGCGTTCATTAAGTGATCTTGAGAATGGATAAGCAATAAATTCAACTCACTACTTTCACCATTAGCTTCATCTTGTAATAATTCTGTTTGAAATTTATGAGCTTTATTTATTTCTTTTTCAGCCTCTGAAATAAGCATTTCTGCTTCTTTAAAGTTTCTTTCTTTAGCACATTGGATAGCTTCCATTGCACTTGAGCGACCATTCCCACCATATAATATTATTTGAAATGCCTTTTCGTTAATTGAAACTGTCATAAATTTTCCTCCATATTTTAATTTTCTTTTTCTTGTCTTAAATAGTTTTTATCTAATAATTTTAAGAATGGCCACCAGATAACAAATGTTATGACTAAATTCACTAGCTGTAACATCGCACCTTGCCACGAGTTACCTGTAGCTAAATAACCACTAATAAATATTGGTGTAGTCCATGGTACGATTACACCGGATGGTTTCGGTACTAGTCCTAAGTACATTGATGTATAACTTACAATCGTTATGATAACTGGTGATAAAATCCAAGGTAAAATAACTAAAGGATTCATAATGATAGGTAAACCAAATAAAATCGGTTCATTTACGTTAAATATAGAAGCTGGCGTACCTAATTTAGCAATTTCTTTATTTTGTTTACTTCTACAAAGTAGATAAATACCAAGTACGACTGCTAAAGTTCCACCAGTACCTCCCATGCCTACTAAAAATGTATCAATAAACTGTTTAGTAATGATGTTCGGTAGTTCTACACCTTGTTTAAATGCTGCAAGGTTCTCATTATTTAATGAATACCAAATTGGATCGAAAACTGTATTTACAATAATTTGTCCATGTAAACCGAAGAACCAGAATACTTGAATGAATAGTACTGCTACAATTGTTGCTGGTAAGCCTCTTCCTAAAGCAGTTAATGGTTCTTGCACTATTGTATAAATTAAATTTTGTAACGTTTCGAACGGTGTTAAAGCTACTACAATTTTAAGTACTACAAATATCGTTAAAGTAAAGGCAACAGGTAATAATGCACTAAACGATTTCGCTACTTGATCCGGCACACCGTTCGGCATTTTTATTGTTATATCTTTTTTAGTGAAGTAACTATACAGTTCGGCACTAATAATCGAAACAATTATACCTAGGAACATACCTTTAGCTCCTAGTATTTCTGTAGGTATAACTCCTTCTGTTTTACCTACAACTTGTGGTGTTAGTATTAAAACAGCACTTAAAGCTGTTACTGCTCCATAAATACCTTCTAACTCATTCCGCTGGGTTAATTTATAACCTATTCCTATAATCACGAATAATCCCATAATCGAGAGCGTCGCGTCCGAAGCTGGACTTATAGCATTTTGCCAAGCTGTAAACTGGCTTTCTGAAAGTATTTTATCTAAAAATGGAAAGTTTGCTATTACAATAAATATAGACCCGAATATAATCAATGGCAGTGCTACCATAAAGCCATCTCTTAATGATGCTAAGTATTTATTGTTGTTTAATTTGTCTGCTATTGGCAATAAGACATCTTCCAATTTCTCCATAAATGTATTTTGCATATTTATCACCTACTCTTCCAGTAATGATAAAGCTTGTTTTAATACGCCTTCACCATCTATTCTTCCATAACTAACGGAATCAATTGCTTCAATTGGTAAATTAAGACCTTTGTCTTCAGCTGCTTTTAAAAATTTCTTTCTCATAAATCTCATTTGTGGACCTATTAATAACACATCATAATCTTCAAGTGAGTGGAAAGCATTGTCACTAGACATCGCTTTTATATTTACATTTATATCTTGCTTTTCAGCCGCTTCTTCCATCTTAGTTACTAAAAGACTTGTAGACATTCCTGCTGAACATGCTAATAAAATATTTTTCATTTTTTCTTCCCCCTTTGATTTGTAATTCAATTGTATATTGTATACGCTCTCATATCGATACAACTATTTTCCACTAATAGAGGAAGCGTCGTTATATTTTGAAAATTCCTTATTCTTTCCTATATAAATGTTTCTTAAAATTTTTAACGGGAATAACATTAATATCATATATTTAGGGGGGCTTAGAGTTGAGTAACAAAAAGAAAGAACAAATTGATGAAGTAACTAAAAGCAATGACGGTAAGGCAATGACGACAAATAATGGCGTTAAAGTGAGTGAAGATGAAAACACGTTAACAGTTGGTGAACGTGGTCCTAGTTTACTAGAGGACTTTCATTTTAGAGAAAAAATCATGCACTTTGACCATGAACGTATTCCAGAACGTATTGTACATGCTAGGGGTTTCGGTGCCCACGGTGAATTCCAAGTTTATAAAGACTTGTCACAATATACTTCAGCCGACTTTCTAACTCATCCTGAGAAAACGACACCCGTATTTGTAAGATTTTCAACAGTTCAAGGTTCTAAAGGTTCACCAGACACTGTAAGAGACGTGCGCGGATTTGCGACAAAATTCTATACTGATGAAGGTATTTTCGATTTAGTAGGTAACGATATTCCTGTATTCTTTATTCAAGATGCTATAAAATTCCCTGACTTAATTCATGCAGTTAAACCTGAACCTCATAATGAGATGCCACAAGGTGGTACTGCACATGACACATTTTGGGACTTCTTTGCGCAAAATCCAGAAAGTACGCATACTACAGTTTGGGCTATGAGTGACCGTGGTATTCCTAAAAACTTTAGACAAATCGAAGGTTTTGGTATACACACGTTCCGCCTTGTTAACAGTGAAGGACAATCTTACTTCGTGAAATTCCATTGGAAACCATTACACGGATTAGAATCATTAGTTTGGGACGAAGCACAAATCCTTCACGGTAAAGACGTAGACTTCCACCGTAAAGATCTTTATGAATCTATTGAAAAAGGTGACTATCCTGAATGGGAATTAGCGCTACAAGTTATTAAACCAGAGCAAGAATTCGACTTTGACTTTGATATTTTAGACCCTACAAAAATTTGGCCAGAAGATCAAGTACCAATTGAAGTTGTAGGTAAAATGACGCTTAATAGTAACGTTTCAAACGTATTCGATGAAACAGAACAAGCAGCATTCCATCCAGGTCATATTGTTCCAGGTATCGACTTTTCAAATGACCCATTATTACAAGGTCGTTTATTCTCATACACAGATACTCAAATTTCAAGATTAGGTGGACCAAACTTTAATCAAATACCAATTAATAGACCTGTAAATGAAGTTCATAACAACCAAAGAGATGCGATGCATCAAATGAATATCAACTCTGGACAAGTTGCTTATCATAAAAATGCATTAAACAATAACGACCCACATCCTACACCGAAAGAAGAAGGCGGTTATGAACACTATCAAGAAAAAGTTGAAGGTCATAAAATACGAAAACGAAGCGAAAGCTTTAAAGATTATTATAGCCAAGCAAAACTTTATTTAAACAGTTTAAGCCAAGCAGAATATGACCATACTGTTGATGGTTTCTCATTCGAAATTGGTATGTGTAATTCTATAATGGTTAAACAAAACGCTGTAAACCAATTAAATAAAGTCGATCGCACATTAGCAGAACGAGTTGCGAAAAACGTTGGCGTTGAAGTTCCTGAAGAAAATGAAGAAGTTCAATCTGATGCGAAAGATAGCCAATTAACAATGGAAAAATATGATATTTCAATTGCAGCACATTCAGTTGCAGTATTAGTAAATGGAAATATCGATGTAGACACATTAAAATCTTACGCGAAAACATTTGCTGAAAACGACTTAAACTATGCATTTGTAGGTCAATATCCTGAGAACTTAAGCGAAGACTTTGGTATTACTGAGACATTTGACACTGCACATTCAACATTATTCGATAGTACAATCGTATTATCAGACGGCAGTGACATTAAGCCTCAAGTAGAAGAATTCGTTGAGCTCACTTACAAACACAATAAACCATTGATTGTAAACAAAGCAGCATCCCAAGGATTAGGAAATGCAAAATTAAAAATTGATGCTCCTGGCGTATTTGTATCTGACGAACCAGAAACAATCGTAAAAGCATTTGATCGCGCAAGATATTGGGACAGAAAATAATATACTGGTTAAGCTGAGGCATACATTTTATGCCTCAGCTTTTTTATTTGCGGTTCGATATTTTTATTTATCGGACTGTATTTTGCGTTTGCGGTTCGATAATTTATTTTATCGGACTGTATTTTGCGTTTGCGGTTCGATATTTTTATTTTATCGACCTGTATTTCATTTTTGTATAGTATCGATGTAGAAGCAAGATTTTTTAAATATTGGTTTTATGTCACTGATTTTCCTATATTAATATAAGTGTTTTCATGATTATCCTAGTAATATTTATGTACCTTTAATGTTATTTATACGTTACCTATCACAAATTATTAAAAAATAATATGTTAAACGCTTACATTGACATATTCCTTATCCTTAAAAATATTGTAAACAATGTATAAATATAATTTCTTCTGTTTTTTTCTAAATTTCGTAGTATAATGCTTTTTATATTGAAATTTGTTATACAAATTTTCACATGTGTTTTTTTAAGATTAAGGAGAGCTGAAATAAATGGATAATCATGAGTTACAACGGAGTATGTCCAGTCGACATATTCAGTTGATTGCAATTGGTGGCGCAATTGGTACTGGCCTGTTTCTTGGAGCTGGTAAAAGTATTTCATTAGCCGGTCCATCAATTTTATTAGTATATATTATTATAGGATTTTTCCTATTTGTAATGATGAGAGCATTAGGAGAGTTACTATTATCTAACAGTGAATATAATTCGTTCACAGATATAGCCGAACATTATTTAGGACATTTATTTGGATTTTTAACTGGTTGGACTTATTGGTTCTGTTGGGTAGCAACAGGTATTGCAGATATTACCGCAGTAGCAAAATACATACAATTTTGGTATCCAAGTATACCCTCTTACGTTTCTGCTATCGCAACTGTAGTCATCTTATTAGGTTTAAACTTATTAACAGTTAAATTATTTGGCGAAATCGAATTTTGGTTCGCATTAATTAAAGTAATCGCTATTGTGTTATTAATAGTGATTGGATTCTGGTTAATATTTACTGGTTTCAAATCAACTACTGGTATTCAATCTGGGTTCCATAACTTATACACACACGGTGGTTTCTTCCCGAATGGTCCGATGGGATTCTTACTCGCCTTTCAAATGGCGGTGTTCAGCTTTGTAGGTATTGAACTTGTAGGTGTAACAGCTAGAGAAACGAAAGATCCTGAAAAGAATTTACCTAAAGCTGTGAATTCAATAGGTATCCGTATATTAATTTTCTACGTATTAAGTTTGCTCATTATTATGAGTATTACACCTTGGAATAAAGTTTCTGCAACAGAAAGTCCGTTCGTTAATTTATTCGTATTAGCAGGTATACCAGCAGCTGCAGGTATTGTAAACTTTGTTGTATTAACATCAGCAGCAAGTGCAGCAAACAGCGGATTATTTAGTAATAGCCGTATGGTCTATGGACTTGGTCAAACAGGACATGCACCAGAAGGATTAAGTAAAACAAACAAACGCGGTGTGCCATATCCTGCTCTGATTTTCTCAGGCGTAGTATTATTCTTCGCTGCAATATTAAATTACTTTATTCCAGACGATGTATTTACACTCGTCACAACACTTGCAACAATATTCTTCATCTTTATTTGGTCAGTAATTTTAATTTGTTATATAAAATATAGAAGAGAAGATGCAGCATTACACAAAAAATCAAAATTCAAGAACCCATTCGGTGTTATCGGATCATACTTGTCATTAATCTTCTTCGCATTTGTACTCGTCGTTTTATTCTTAGCAGAAGATACAAGAACAGCTTTGATGTATTCACCATTATGGATTATCTTATTAGTAAGCGTATATTACATTAATAAAAACAGAAAAACTGCTAAACATTAATAGTTTATAGAATAAACAGGTGAGCCCTTCATGTTATAGGGTTCGCCTGTTTTTGTATGTATAAAAGGTTTTGTTGACACCTTTGTGAAGAATTGACAATAAGTGCACCCTTGTTGACACGTTTATGAAGAATTGACAATAAGAGTACCCTTGTTGACACGTTTGTGAAGAATTGACAATAAGGGCATCTTCATCTACAAATTTTTCTGACTAAGCATCCTCACACGCTCTATTCTCATTCATAATATTACTATTTCTATTCTTTATAAATATGAAATCAAATTATAAGTGTAATATTTATCTATATATTCTAAATATTTAGAATATACTATTAACTAATGTATTCTTATGTGCTAAAATCGATTTCATTATAAAGAAAAGGAAGTGAAGGTTATGGTGAGTGAACCACTGATTTCAGCAACTATTTTATTTGCATTAATTGTTTTAGGAGAAATCATCTCTTATTTAACTAAAGCGCGTGTTCCAATGTTATTAACAGCAATGGTCAGTTATTTGTTATTAACATGGGCCGGAGTATTACCTGAGAAAATTTTAGATAACGCCATATTACCTTCGCTTGGTGCGCTTGTTATTGGACCAGTTATTATGCATATGGGGACAATGATGCCGTTACACATTCTAAAATCACAATGGAAAGCTGTTGTTATTTCTGTATTCGGTATTATCGGTTCTACAACATTAATTCTTGTTTTTGTAACGTTAATGTTCGATTTTCGTACTGCAGCTTCTGGTGTAGGACCTATTGCAGGCGGTATTGTAGCTCTACTTATTACAGTTGAAAAGTTACAAGACTTAGGTTTAGCTAATTTAATTGTATTACCTGCAATTGTTCAGGCATTACAAGGCGTAATTGGTATGCCTCTAAGTGCTATATTAATGAAACGTTATTCACGTTATTATCTTAAGAATCGTGAACATGATAAAAATGTCGCAACAATTTCTGATAAAGATAAAACTAAAAAAGAAAATATTTTTAACAAAAATCCTTTGTTACAAAATAACGTCATTAGATTATTTATTATGTTCTTCTTAGCAAGTCTTGCTTTCATTATTGGTAGTGTTACAGGTATCCACTATACACTTCTTAGCCTACTATTCGGGGTTATAGGTTTAAAAGTTGGCTTGTTCGAAGAAAAAGAAATGCAACATAACCAATCGTTCACTATTATGATGGTTACAATTATTTTAATTGTTATCGGTTCAATGGGTGGTATCAAACCTCAAGATCTTTGGGCGTACCTACCTGCTATCCTTTCTATTCTTATCATCGGTACAATCGGTATTTTAATCGGGGGTTATGTAGGAGCGAAATTAATCGGTTGGAGACCGACTAAAGCGTTACCTGTTGCTTTAACAGCACTTTATGGTTTCCCGGGAGATTTTATTTTATGTGAAGAAGTAAGTCGCTCAGTTACAGACGATAAGGATGATCGTGAAGATGTATTTAACGAGTTACTGAGTCCAATGATTATCGGCGGATTCACGACGGTAACAGTAGCCTCTGTTATTCTGACATCTATTCTTATGAACTTTATTTAACAACATAGGAGGAAAAAACATGATTGTAAAAAATATAAATTTAATTGATGGTACAGGGAATGAAGTTCAACAAAATGTTGATATCAAAGTCGGAAATGGTGTAATCACTAAAATTGGTCAAAATTTAAGTGGTGAAGATACTTTAGATGGTAAAGGACAATATTTATTGCCTGGTATGATAGATAGCCACGTACATGTGATGCTAGAAATGGAACCACTTGAAAACCGTTTATCTACTCCATTTTCATATAATTTCTATAAAGCAATGGATCATTTAAAACGCACAGTTGATGCTGGTGTAACAACAGTTCGAGATGCATTAGGTGCGGATTTAGGCGTAAAAGAAGCTGTCAATGACGGGTTAGTGTTAGGACCTCGCTTACAAATTAGTGTGAACGCATTAACTATTACAGGAGGTCATGGTGATAGCTATACTAAATCTGGTATCCAACTACCAATTTTACAAGATGGATATCCAGGTATGCCAAATGGAATTTGTGACGGTGTACAGGAAGTACGTAAAAAAGCTCGTGAAATGTTAAGAGCTGGAGCAGATGTGCTTAAAGTACATGCAACAGGTGGTGTAACAAGTGCTACCGACCATCCAGACTACACACAATTTTCATTAGAAGAATTAAAAGTTATTGTAGAAGAAGCACAATTTAGAAATAATCGTAAAGTAATGGCGCACGCTCAAGGTTTAGAAGGCGTTAAACAATGTATTGAAGCGGGTATCCATTCAATTGAACATGGAATTTATTTAGACGATGAAGCTGTTAAACTCATGAAAGAAAAAGATATGTATCTTGTTCCAACACTACTCGCTCCACTTTCAGTTATTGAATTCGCAACTGAATTAGGTATGAGTGAAAACTCAATCAATAAATCAAAACAAGTCATGCAAGATCATATCGACAGTTTCAAAAAAGCACATCAAGCAGGCGTTAAAATCGCGATGGGCACAGATGCAGGTGTATTCAAACATGGTACAAACCTTAGAGAATTAGAGCTTATGGTTGAGCACGGTATGACTGAAATGGAAGCAATCGTATCATCTACTAAAGTTGCTGCAGAATGTTTAGGATACGATGATGAACTCGGTACAATCGAAGAAGGTAAAAAAGCCGACTTTATTTTACTAGAACAAAACCCATTAGAGAATATCGCAGTATTAAGAGATCCAAACAAGATTAAAGTCGTAGCTATAGACGGTAAAATTGTAAAAGATGTTAGAGCATAATTAGAACATAAAAAAACTGACCTCAATTTGAATATGAGGTCAGTTTTTTTATGTTGGTATGTTATTTAAATTTACTAGATTACATTCACCTTATAACTTGTCTCGCTTTTATACGTTTTTCCTTTTCTTAATATAGATGGTGCTTTTTCACCATATAAATGGATGTCATCAGGAATGGATTGGGCTTCTAATGTAAAGCCTCCGTGTTCGACTATACTATTTTTACTGTCATTCCAGTCTACTTCGTTTAATGTAAATAGAACAACAACGTCATTATCTGTCGTCATACTAACTTCCATTTCTCCATTTGTTACTGTGAATGTATCATCATTTATTTTGATTGGATGGTCTATTCCATTATATTTCTTTATTTGGTCCATGCCACTTTCAAATATATCTTTAAAAGATAAATATTTTTTATCAATCGTTTCATTAAGATTTACTGTTTTTTCATTTTCAACAATTTGTTTGTCATTCAATGTGTACATTTGAAGATTTTCATTTTTAATTTCGTGATTATCAATTCTTTGTTCAACGTTATTTAAATTAAAGTATACATGATTCATTGGATTAAATAATGTATCCTCTGTACTAGTAGCTTCGTAATTAATCGTCCACTCCATTTTTGATAAATCGTAACGATGGAAGACTTTAATTTGAATATCACCTGGGAAATGATCATTTTTTGATAACAGTTCAGCATTATATATGATAGTGACCGCTTCATCTTCATTTATAATTTCATAATCACAAATTTGAGTATGTAATCCGTTAGAACCACCGTGTAAATTATGCTCCGAGTCATTTTGTTCTAATTCATACATTTGACCGTTTAACTCAAACTTTCCACCATCAATCCTGCCACCGTATCGACCGATTGTAGCACCAAAGAAATATGGATTTTCTTCATAATATTGAATTAAGTCATCTTGTGCATTCGGCCCTAATACAATAGATTTGCCATTAACTTTCCAATCGACTATTCTCATACCAAAGTTCGTGAATTTTATTTCTGAATAATCATCATAAATTGTTATTAAATCAATATTTTTATCTTTATCTAAAGTTTCAATATTAAAAGCCATTACCTTACCCCTATTCTTTATATGATAACGTTTACTTACTATAAATTTTAACATAACATATAAAACAAATCTGGTTTAAGTTATACTTCTTAATAAAGAAAAAATAATTTAATTACTCAATGCAAAATCAATATATTCTTAAGGGAGAAAATTTTCATGTCTAAAAATTTTAGTCTTCTTCACCTTATATGGTATGTATTATTAACTTCATTATTAATTTCTCTTTCAAGTGTTATCGGTAATTTCTTTCATGAACAAAATTTATTATCAGCGTTACAAATAAATTAGGCTGAGACATTTATTAATGTCTCAGCCTGATTATTTTAAGAACAATTTCTCATACCTAACTCATTTTATTCATAACGTATATAAGTTACTGTCGTATT
Organism: Mammaliicoccus sp. C-M13; assembly: GCF_022386845.1. Classification (NCBI taxonomy): domain Bacteria; kingdom Bacillati; phylum Bacillota; class Bacilli; order Caryophanales; family Staphylococcaceae; genus Mammaliicoccus; species Mammaliicoccus sp. C-M13. The sequence goes on from NZ_JAJNHQ010000005.1 coordinate 74,673, forward strand.
TAAATATTCTTCAAATCCGTTAATACCATCTGCGCCACCTAATCCTGATTGACGCCATCCTGCATGGTAACCTACAATTGCTTCTTCTGCTTCACAATTAACATATACTTCTCCGAATTTTAATCTTTCACTTGCTAACATTGCTTCTTTTAGGTTTTCAGTAAATATATAAGAAGAAAGACCATATTCAGTATTGTTCGCTTCATCTATGGCTTCGTCGAAAGCGTCATAACTAACAATCGGTAATACTGGTCCAAAGATTTCTTCTTTCATCGCTACAGAATCTTTAGATAAATTCGTTAACACTGTTGGTTCATAGAAGAATCCTTTACGATCTATTATATTACCACCTAATTCTACTTTCGCACCTTCCTTAATAGCAGTTTGTACCTTGTCATCTACTGCTGATAATTGTTTTTGGTTAATCATTGATCCCATCGTTGTTTCTTTATCATTAGGATCTCCAGGGCGAACGTCTTTCATTTTACGTTTAACGATTTCTAAAAAGTCATTGAATACGTCTGTTTCAACATATATACGCTCAGGACATGTACATACTTGACCACTATTATTAATTCTTGCTTGTACAATGTATTCAGCAGCTTTTTCTAAATCTGCATTTTTCGTTACAATCGCTGGTGCTTTACCACCAAGTTCTAAGTTTACACCTTTAACATTACTAGCTGCATTCTCCATAACAGATTTTCCAGCACCGATACTGCCCGTAATAGAAATAAAATCTACATTTTTACTTTGAGATAGATAATTGCCGACATCTGAGCCAGTACCCGTTAAAATTTGAACAAGGCCATCTGGTATATCTGTTTCTTGGATATATTCAGCTATTTTGAAAGTTCCGAAAGGTGTTTCTTCACTTGGTTTTACAACAATAGAACAACCTGTAACAAGAGCCGGAATAAGCTTTCTCATTAATACAAATATTGGTGCGTTCCATGGAATAATACCGACAGTTGTCCCTACAGGTTTTTTAGTAAGGATAACAGTTTCATTTTCAACCTCACTTTGAAGAACCTCACCGTTATTCTTTCTAGCTAAGCTACACATATATTTAATATATTCAATAGACTTATCAATTTCTCCAATAGCAGAACTATATATTTTACCTTGCTCTTCTACATAAATTTTAGCAAGTTCATCTTTGTTTTTCTCAAGTTTTTCAGCCAATGCCTCAACTATTTTTGCACGTTTAATAATATTAACCTTTTCCCATTCCAACTGAGCAACATTAGCACCTTTAATAGCCTTCTCAGCATCATCCTCATTCGCTAAAGTCACTGTATCGATAACCTCTTCAGTCGCAGGGTTAATAACATCTAAATCTTCAGTAGATTTACTTTCAACAAACTGACCATTAATAAATAACTTATTCACAAAATGACCTCCCTTTTTATTAAATAATTCCCTTGAAAAGAATTAAGTAAACAAATATAGGGGATAGAATGTGATGGTTTAGAGATCAAGATGCTGGAGGTGTCACTCAAACCATAGAATTAAAATGGGTTAATATCGGTATATTATTTCTAGCGTTCCTTTTCCCATTTTTACTACAATTAATATGGTTAATTTTTAATATTGTTGTTTCTAAAAGACAAAGCACATAATAAAAGGGCTTTAAAGTGGTTTACGATATCACAATGTTGCACGTGGGGTCTGTCTTGCAACATTTCAACCCTCTATGTTGCACGTGGTACTTGTCTTGCAATATTCTAACACTCTATGTTGCACGTGGGGTCTGTCTTGCAACATTTCAACCCTCTATGTTGCATGTGGTACTTGTCTTGCAATATTCTAACACTCTATATTGCACGTGGTACTTGTCTTGCAACATCCTAACCCTTTATATTGCACGCGGCACTTGTCTTGCAACATCCGCTCCCAAATCTTCCACCACCAAAAAACTCTCTTCATTGTTTCCACTTTTCAGTGTCTACATTGAAGAGAGCTCTCATTTTATTCATTATCTATTCTATACATTTGATTCCGCTGGTTCATTCATACGGTCATCTAAGTATAATTCGATTTCTTCTAGTGTTTTTCCTTTTGTTTCATATAATACATATTTAGAGAATAAGAAACCTATCACACATATACCTGCAAACATAAAGAATATATTACTTAATCCAATGCTTTGCATAAGTACAGGGAAGAATAATGCGACTACGATATTTCCTAACCAGTTAACCATTGACGCTATTCCTGTCGCCATCCCTCTTGCTTCACTTGGGAACAGTTCCCCTACTACAATCCAAGTAACTGCTGCCCAAGAATATGCATAAAATATGACATATACGCATATGAAAATAAATACGAGGGATATTGCCCACATATGTCCGTCATTTGTATATGGATAAATAATACCTACTAATAATAAGCACAGTCCCATTCCTATTGATCCGGACATAAATAATGTTTTTCTATTAAACTTATCTACAAATATCAATGTCACAATTGTTGCTAGCACGAAGACAACACCGACACCCACTGTTGAAATTACACCACTGATTGTTGATCCAAACACATCCCCAAGTATTTGTGATGAGTAGTAGAAAATTGTATTTGCACCTTGTATTTGTTGTAAAAATGTTACACAACAACCGACAAATACTGAAAATGTAACAGCTTTTGTAAGTTTGAATTTCTTCTGTTCTTTACTGATTGCTTCATTAATTTGTAATATTTCTCTATATTCTCTTTCCGCTTCACGTTCTGTTCTAATTTTCTTCAAATTACTTAATGCTAAATCTGTTAGTCCTTTTTTAATTAGATATCTAGGTGATTCTGGTAAAATAAATGCGCCTATGAAGAGTACAATTGCTGGTACAACTGCGCCTCCTAGCATCCATCTCCAACCTTCAAAAACACCTATAAATGCATAGTTCACACCATAAGATATAAGCATACCGATTGTTATCATCAATTGGTTCAAACCAGATATTTTACCTCTAATGACTGGTGGAGATATTTCTCCCATGTACATTGGTACGAGAGCCGAAGCCGAACCAACTGAAATACCTAGTATAAATCTAGAAACAATTAATATTTCTGGATTCCCTGAAAAACCACAAGCTAATGATCCAACAGCGAAGATAATTGCTGTAATTAGAATCATCATTTTTCTGCCCCATTTATCAGCTAATGGCGCCATTGAAACTGCACCAATCATTGCACCTAAAAATAGTATTGAAGTAATTGTTCCTTCTAGTAATGGACTGATTTCCCATGTTTCTTTAATTCCTGGTAAAGCTCCGTTTATAATACCGATATCATATCCAAATAAAAATCCTCCGAAAGCACCAAATGCATATATTAAACCTGTCTTTGGCTTTTTATCTCCCATTTTCATTCCCCTTTGTTATTGAGATTTGAATTAAATTATCGAATTTGCCTAGTTAATTAACTTATATTCCAGGTTAAACAATGTTGCTAAAGTTACGATTTGTTCTTTTGTTAAGCTTAAAGATATGACTGTATGGTGACCGCCACCTTGAGTGATCCATTCTTTTATACCTTCATGAAAACCTGGTTTTACTTTCCAAATCACACGTGCAACTGGTAAATGAGGAGCCGCTTCTTCTGGAACAAAAGCTTCTACTTCATTGATTAACATTCTAAAATGAGTTCCCATATCTGAAATAGATACAATTACGCCCTCTCCAGCTTCTCCGTCAAATACTAATCTAGCTGGGTCATTTTTGCCTCCAATACCAAGTGGGTTTACAACAATTTTTGGTTTTGTTTTTGCTAAAGTAGGATCTACTTCTAACATATGTGAACCAAGTATTGCTTCACGTCCTGATCTCATTTCATATGTGTAATCTTCCATGAAACCTGTTTGCGTATTGTGAGACATCACTTTTAATAACCTATCTAAAGCTGCAGTTTTCCAATCTCCTTCTCCAGCAAAGCCATATCCCTGTTCATTCAATCTTTGAACTGCTAAGCCTGGTAATTGTTCCATGCCATATAAATCTTCAAAGTTAGTAGTAAATGCTGTATAACCACCTGTATCTAAAAATCGTTTAATGGCAATTTCATATTTGATTTGTTCTTTAACTGAACTTTCCCATTCGCTCACTTCATAGTCACCATAATCAAAGTCGTATAACGTTTTATATTCATCGAATAAGTTATTTACTTCTTGTTCAGAAACTTCATTAACAATTGATGTTAAGTCACCAATTCCGAAATAATCTACTGTCCAACCTAATTGAATTTGAGCTTCTATCTTATCGCCTTCTGTCACAGCAACATTTCTCATATTGTCTCCGAATCTCGCAACTTTGATATTGAAGCTTTCGTTGTATGCATATGCTACATTCATCCAACGACTAATTTGTTCTTGTACTTCAGCTTCTTGCCAATGACCAACGATTACTTCATTATTTTTCTTTAATCTTTCATTTATGTAACCATATTCTCTATCACCATGTGCTGATTGGTGTAAGTTCATGTAATCCATATCAATTGTGTCCCATGGAATATGATTATTAAATTGAGTAACAAAGTGTAGAAGCGGTTTTTGTAAAATTCGTGTACCTCTAATCCACATTTTTGCTGGAGAGAATGTATGCATCCATGTGATAACACCTTGTACTTCATCTTTGTAGTTAGCTTCTTTCATAACTGATTTAATTACATCTTGTGATATTGCTAACTCTTCTTTTAATTTAATTGGATAAGGTAAGTTTCCTTCTTTATTTAAAGTGTCTACAATTGTTTGAGCATTGGCTTTCACTTGATTTAATGCTTCGTCCCCATATAACTCTTGTGATCCTACAAAAAACCAAAATTCTTTTTGATTACTCATTTTTATTTTCCTCCTTTAGATTATTGTCCGTAATATGAATTTTCTCCATGTTTTCTTTCATAATGTTTATTCAAGATTCTATTTGGTAAGTGTTCGCTTTCTTGATTTAATTGAAGTGTAAATAAATTCATCTTACATACTTCTTCTAGTACTACCGCATTCATTACAGCTTTCTCTGCATTTTCTGCCCAAACAAATGGTGCGTGACCATGTAAGAGTACTCCTGGCACTTCATTTGGATTTATATTTCTTTCTTCAAAAGTTTCAACAATGACGTTCCCTGTTTCATGTTCATAATTTTTATTAATCTCTTCTTCTGTTAAATGCCTTGCACATGGAACTGGTCCAAAGAATGTATCAGCATGTGTCGTTCCATAAACAGGTACATCTAATCCGGCTTGTGACCAAATCGTTGCCCAAGTAGAATGTGTATGAACTATGCTGCCAATATCTTTGAATGATTTATATAACACTGCGTGTGTAGGCATGTCTGAAGAGGGATTTAATTCACCTTCGATTACTTCGCCATCTAAATTACAAACGACCATGTCATCTGCAGTCATTACATCGTAATCGACGCCACTTGGTTTAATGACGAATAAATTACTTTCTCTGTCGATTGCACTGACATTACCCCATGTATATTTAATGAGTTCTCTTCTTGGTAATTCGAGGTTTGCTTCAAACACTTCTTTTTTTAATTTTTCTAACATGTTTACACTCCTAACGAATAAATTGAGATGCTTTTCTTTCTATTTCTAAACCTTTTTTATATTCAGTTATAAATTGTTCATATTCTTCTACATCTTTTTCAGATGGTTGAATAACACTACCTTCTTGTTGTCCGAATATGTTCTCTTCTAAATATTGATTTAATGGTAATTGGCTATCGTTGTTGACCATATATCTTGCAAGTATAGCCATCCCCCATGCGCCACCGTCATTAGCCGTCTTTAACACTTCAACTGAACTATTTAAAGCTGCGCCTAATATACGTTGTGCAATTTCTTCCGTCTTAAAAATGCCTCCATGAACAACAAATGAATCGATCAGTACTTTCTCTTCTTCTTTAAGAATATCTACGCCGATTTTCAATGTGCTAAACGCTGACATAATATGCGTCTTCATAAAGTTTGCTAAATTGAATTGGCTATCTGTTGGTCTCAAGAAAATAGGTATGCCTTTGTTTATTTTTGTAATGTTTTCACCTGATATATATCCATAAGATAATAAGTTCCCATTTTGCTCATCTGCATGTTGCGTATGATTAAATAGTCGTTCATAAAGTTGGTTTTTATCGACTTCCACACCCATTACTTCAAAAGTCTCTTCAAACAAATTCACCCAAGCATTAATGTCTGAAGTACAATTGTTTGTATGAACCATTGCGACTAAATCCCCAGATGGTGTTGTCACAATATCTATTTCTGGATGTACTTTACTTAAAGGTTGGTCTAATACAAGCATTGCAAATGCACTCGTACCAGCCGATATATTGCCTTTTTTCTTTTCAACACTATTAGTAGCGACCATACCAGTACCTGCGTCACCTTCAGGAGGGCAAAGCGGCACACCTGGTTCTAAATTATTTGTAGGGTCTAATAACTTAGCGCCTTGTTCTGTTAAACAACCTGCATTTGTACCTGCTGTTAGAACTTTTGGTAAGACTGATTCAATATCCCATTCAAATTGTTTATCTTTGATAAGTTCATCAAACTGATTCAATTTTTCTTGGTCATATTTTTTAGTATTTTGATCAATTGGAAACATACCTGAAGCATCGCCTACACCCAATACTTTCTGTTCTGTTAAATACCAGTGAATGTATCCAGCTAAAGTTGTTATAAATTGAATGTCTTTGACGTGTTGTTCCTCATTTAAAATAGCTTGGTATAAATGCGCTATACTCCAACGTTCAGGTATATTAAATTGAAAATAATCTCTTAATTTATTTGCTGCTTCTTCAGTATATGAATTTCTCCAAGTTCTAAAAGGCACAAGCAGGTCATCGTTTTTATCAAATGCTAAATATCCATGCATCATTCCGCTTATCCCTAGAGATTTCACTTTTTTAATCGTCACATTATATTTTGATTCAATGTCATCTGTCATTGATTTATAACTTTTTTGTAAACCTATCCAGACATCATTAATTGAATAAGTCCAATACCCATCTTTGAATTCATTTTCCCATTCAAAATATCCAGATCCTATCGTTTCAAAGTTAGTATCGATGGCCACTGTCTTAATCCTAGTTGAACCCAATTCGATACCGATAGATATCTCACCGTTCGATATTTCTGAATGAATTTTACCTTGATTCAAAATACCGCCTCCCTCTTGCAATCGTTTTCAAAAAGAAATATACCATCACTTGACCGTACATGTCAAATATAATTTTTATTTGTCCATATATGTAATAAACGCAAAAAAAATACTTAAGTACAAAACTTAAGCATTTCTCTTTTTAACACTATTTCTTATTATAATTTCTGTATCCATAATAGTCGTTTCTCCAATTTGACCGGAATTTATAGCCTTTATCATCCATCGTGCTGCTTCTACTCCAAGATTTTCTTGAGGGTGAGAAGTAGTTGTAAGTGATATATCTTCGAGTTGACTTAAAATAGAGTTGTCTTCCCCAACTACGGAGTAATCATCAGGTACACATTTTCCATTTTCTTTTAAACGCTTTATAAATGAATAAGCAATATCATCGTTATAACAAACAAAGGCACTCGGATTGATTTCATGATTTAATAACTCTTTTATGATTAAATCTAGAACTTTATCTTTTGTCTCAGTTGTATAAGTAAAGATATTTTCACCTTTAAATATCGCACCTTTATCCTCAAAAGCTTCTATATACCCTTTCATACGAAACTTACCTTGCATATCATCTATTTTAGTTATTAGAACAATGTCATCATGACCTTCATCTAATAAATAAGAAGTCGCAAGAAATCCAGATTTTGTGTCATCAATACTTATATAAGGAATGTTTAACTCTTCATAGCAAGCATTGATCATTAATACCGGTATTTCTTTACTTTTTAATAACGAATAAAAAGATAAATTAGGGTTAAACACATTACTCTTCGTCGGTTCAACAATCAAACCTTGAACACCTTGTTCTATCATCATCTCAAGGCAACGTCGCTCACCAGCATGTGTATTATTCGTACTCGCTAATATAAGAGAATAACCATTAGCACCTAATATTTTTTCGATTCCTCTAATTATACTTGGGAAAATATAATCAGAAAGATATGTAACGATTACACCGATTTTTTTGGTAGAAGTATCATGATTTGTTTTTTTCAAATAGTTATCACTAACAATTGAGCCTAGACCTTTTTTCTTTATGATATAACCATCTTGTACTAATAAATCTATAGCTTGTCTTATTGTATAGCGACTAACATTGTATTGTTCTTGAAGCTTTTTCTCAGAAGGGATCGTTTTACCATACTCATATTCATTATTTATAATTTTATCTTTTAATTGGAAAGCAATTAATTTATATTTAGGTTCAGCCATAAACTATCTCCATTCCTTGTAACTAAGTTATTTCAATTATATAAATTATAACATAACAAATATTATAATTATAAATAGCTATTATACACATTTTAAATATACAATTACTCTTTAACTTTTACATTTTATGTTATTATATACATAGATTATAAATATTAAAACATTGAGTTTTATAGGAGTGATTTCATGAAAATTAAAGATGTTTTAAAGAAAAGTTTCAATGATTTACTAGACCTTGAGCTTAACTGGTACAATGCTGCAGTGCTAATAGTATGTGTACTCGTATTAAGCGCAATTTTCACACCACTTTTAGGTATACCAGTAGGTCTCCTAGCAGGCGCATATTACTTGAAAAATTATAAAGAATAGATTGAAACAGGCTGAGACATTTATTTATGTCATAGCCTGTTTTTGATTTGGGGCTTTATTATTTAAAACCATATTTTTTTATCTCATCGACAATAGTATTATATTTATTCGTTTTATATCTTGAGTTATTTGATACTATAAAGAAGTTTCTATATAAGTCTACTTCGCTTGTTTCTATATATTTTCTATCGGTTGATTTGATAGAGAAATTAGAGAGTATTGTATAGCCCATATTTTGTTTTACTAATTCCAGTATGAGTTGATTGTCATTAATGACGACTTTGCGTGACGGCAAATTCAGTTGTTGTAATAGTTTGTCTTGGTAATATCTAATTCCTGATCCTGTTTCTCTTACATAACATCTTAATTCATTTAAAGGTTTTTTATTTTGCTTATTTTTTATGATTAATAATCTATCTTCTGTTAATACTTCACTGTTAATTTTATCGTCGATTACAGGTTTTTCTATTATTCCTAAGTCAATCGTATAATCTTTCAAATGCGTAATAATATCTGCAGAGTTGTAAATATAAATATGTATGTTCAGATTTGGATATTTCGTTTGTAAGTATAGCGTAAGATCTAATAGTTTAGATTGTCCGAATGTATGGCTTGTACCTATAACAAATTTACCTTTTACTTCTTCTTTATTTGCGTTTATTCTCGTGTGTAATTGTTCATCTAATAACGCCAATTGACAGGCATAGTTATATAGTTCTTGCCCCTCTTCTGTCAATATGATTTCTTTTCGTGTATTTTCAAAAATTTTTATTTGGTATTTTTGTTCTAAATTTTTAATATCTCGACTTATGGATGGTTGTGATTTGTATAATTTATTTGCTGCATTAGTAAATCCGTCTTCTTCTACGATTGCTTTTAATATATTGAGTTTATCTTCCACAAAAGCACCTCCATAACATTTTTGTTATATTATATATTTAAAAATGGCATTTCACAAATAATCGTTCTCATCATAGAATGTATGTGAGGTGAAGACAGTGAGTATTAAATTAAATAAAGCATTTTTCCTAGGTGTCGGTTTTACGCTAGTTGTTGCAGTTGCCAGCATATTATTATCAAATTTACCAATTTTAAATAAAGTTGGTGCACTTGCGATAGCTATCATCACTGCGATTTTGTACAGACATTTCCTAGGATATCCAACAAGATACGTAACAGGTATCGAATTTTCTTCTAAAAAACTACTACGTTTAGCTATAATTTTGTACGGGTTAAAATTGAACTTGTCTACAATTATTAATGAAGGCGGGACATTATTATTACTAGATGTCGGTGTAGTTGCTTTTTCAATATTCTTTATTATTTTCTTAAATAAAATTATTAAAGGAGATAAAAACTTAATTCTATTATTAGGCGTTGGTACAGGGGTATGTGGCGCTGCAGCGATAGCAGCTATTTCTCCTATTTTGAAATCTAAAGAAAGTGACGTTGGCATAAGTGTTGGATTAGTAGCAATAATGGGAACGATATTCTCATTAACATATACACTTCTATATGCTTTATTCCCTATGGATCCTGAACTTTATGGTATATGGTCTGGTGCTAGTTTACATGAAATAGCACATGTTGTATTAGCGGCAGATGCAGGTGGTAGTGAATCTCTAGCTATTGGTTTATTAGCTAAATTAGGCAGAGTATTTCTATTAATTCCTTTAAGTATTATTTTCTTAATAATCGTTAATAGAAAAAGAACAAATAAAGTTTCTCAAAAAATTGATTTTCCATACTTTTTACTTGGATTTTTAATTATGAGTGCGGTAAACACATTTGTAGCTATTCCAGAAGGCGTATTAAGTGTAATCAGTACAATTACTAACGTCATACTTATTATGGCAATGGTAGGATTAGGATTAAATGTTTCATTTAATGACTTAAAAACAAAAGCATTTAAGCCAATGGTTGCAATGGCAATAACTTCAGTAGTACTTTCAGTTATTGTATTTTTTGTCGCTACGATTTTATAAGATGATTAATGGGTATAACAAAGATATCATTTAATTTCGAGAAAGATTGTGATTAAACTATGTTATACCTTAAATTATATTTAGTGCTTCTCATGTCATTGTTTAATTATATCTTTATCTCTCATGACGAGCCTATAACTTATAAAGATACATTCAATAAAGCAACACATTCAGATTATAGTGATGCTTTTAAAATAGGTTCACAAATACCGAACGATTTATTAACGCTTAAACTATACAACACACATAGTAAAAACCACATTGAAGCAGTAGGTAAAATATCATCAGATGAAACTGGTAAATCAGGTAACGGAGCAACTGCCTTTGTTATAGATGATTATACAATTATTACCGCTTCACATGTAGCAAGTGATAAAGTTGGTAATAAAGAAACAAAGCAATTTTATTTCTATCCTTCAAAAGCAGATCAACGTGTACCTATTAAATTCAAAGTTAAAAATTTTCATAAGTCATCTGAAAGAGATGTAGCTGTACTCATCACTCAACAACGTTTGTCGACAAAGATTAAGCCATTAAAAATTGCATCAGAACAAGAAATAAAGGATTTGAAACCTAAAGAACCGCTTTATATGTTAGGTTATCCAAATAAAAAACCATATAACGGACAATTCATGTATCAATCAAATGGATATTACCTTAAATCAACTAAAGATTACATTGAATATATCGGACATTTACACAGAACAACTGGGTTTTCAGGATCTCCAGTATTAAATGAACACAATCACGTGGTTGGTTTGCATGCTCACGGTATTAGTCCTGAAATTAATACAAAGCATCAATCCACACGAGACATATATACAGGCGGCCCATTAATAACAGGAAAAACACGTGATTTTATCAATCAGCATCGAGAGTAAGACTATATTAGTATTTTCAGAACACTTATTCGTTGTAAATAAGAACTAAATAGCGTTTCTAACTCATAATAAAAACTTCGGGAATCAGGCGAAATCTTGATTCTCGGAGTTTTTTATTTAGATATATAAGTACTCGTTTCTCTTTATTTGTAATTTATTATATGTTCCCTTACAATAAACGGAGAGGTATCCGTTTATTAAATTTAAAGTCCCTTCAGAGGTGAAACAATTGAGGAAAGATGCAATAGAAAATCGATTAAGAATTGAAAATACAGCTAAAGAATTATTTGAAATATATGGCGTTGAAAATACGAGCATGAATCGTATATCTAAAGAGCTAGGTATTGGAATGGGCACCTTATACCGTCATTTTGAAGATAAAAGTGCTCTTTGTTATAAATTAATCGAAAATGATTTTGATAGACTTTTTAAAGAGATGGATTATGCAGAACAAAATAACCAAATAACGAATTATGAAAAATTTGGAATTTACTTAGAACTCTTTATTGATTTTAAATCGAAACATTTAGACACTTTAAATTGTGTAGAGAAAAAAGAGTTTCATGGCGACTTTAGAGATACGCCAACATTTCAGAAATTATCCAAGAAATTTTGGAACACTTTCGATAATGAAGAAAGTCCTGAATGGAAGACATTTAAAACTGATATGTTATTGAATGCTTTGTCCACTAAATCTTATCAATATCAAGTGGATAAGAGAGGATTAAACAATGAACAGTTAAAACAATTTTTACAGAACTTATTTAATATGACTGAGGATTTTTAATAAAAGTGTTCGAAAACTGAAGCGATGCCTCAATAAAACTTAATATATTTATTTATATAATATTTAATTTTTATACAAAATTCTATTAATAAATCGGAGGTTTTATCATGAATAATATTAAAACAATTTTAGTAATCGGCGCATCAGGAAACCAAGGTAATGCAGTAGCTACAAATTTACTGTCTGATGGTTGGGCAGTACGTGCTATGACACGTAATCCGGAACAACCCTCTATACAAGCACTTAAAGAAAAAGGCGCTACTGTGGTTAAAGCGGATATGGATGATGAACAATCACTTTCAGATGTAATGAAAGGTGTTTACGGTGTGTATAGTGTACAATCATTCGATAATAATGATCCTGAAAAAGAAATACGACAAGGAAAAAGAGTTGCAGACTTAGCTAAAAAAGCTAGCGTTTCTCATTTTGTATATAGTTCAGCAGCAGGTGCAGAAAGATATGATGGAGCTCAAAACTTTGCAACAAAATGGCAAATAGAAGAGCACATCCGTTCTTTAGATTTACCTTCTACAATTTTAAGACCAACATTTTTCATGGATAATTTTGAAGGATTTGCAAAAGGACAAGATGGAAAGATCGTCATCCAAGGGTTTATGGATCCTGAAATCAAATTACAAATGATAGCTGTACAAGATATCGGTGCTTTTGCTAATATCGCTTTTAAAAACCCAGAACAGCTTATAGGAGAATCTATCGAAATAGCTGGCGAAGAAAAAACATTAACTGAGATATCTGAAAAAATAAGTAAAACATTTGATGCTCCTTGCGAAATTGTAGATTCACGAGAAAAGTTCCAAAAAATGATGAAGATGTTTGAATGGTTTGAATTCGGAGGTTATGAAGCCAACATCTCTAAATTACGTGAGATAAACCCTCAGCTTCTTGATTTTGATGCTTGGGTTAAACACTCTGGATGGAATCCTTTAAAATAATTGAAATGATGAAGTATAATTTTTAAAATTTTTAATTAATATTTTTATCATTGCTAATTTAACAATATAATCTAAAATTGGTTATGTACTTATTTTAATGGATTAAGGAGGAATGGCATTGGACGAATATATTAACGAGCGCCTAACTCAATTACTAGAGCGCAACGAAGTCAGTGATTTTAGAGAAGGATTTTTACACTTGCACGCCTATGAGCAAAGTGAGTACTTCGATTCGCTTTCTACAGAAGAACAGAAAAAGGTTTTCGAACTTCTATCTCCTGATGAAGTAGCAAACTTCTGGAGTTACTTAGAATTAAGTCAAAAAGAAGAAAAATCAATGTTCGATGAAATGAATGCAAACTATGCAAGTGAAGTTCTTCAAAACATGTCAGATGACGATGCTGTTGACGTACTTAATCTATTAAGTAAAACGCAGCGCGTTAGCTTGTTAACGATTATGGATAAACATAAATCTGAATCATTAAAATCATTACTTAATTACGAGGAAGATACTGCCGGCGGTATCATGACTACTGAATATGTTTCGTTAACGCCTGAAATGAGTGTAAGAGAAGCACTTATGCACGTTAAAGAGAAATCATCTTCAGCTCAAACAATTTATGCACTTTACGTTGTTAATGATCAAAAAAAATTAATAGCCGTTATGTCATTACGTGATTTAATTAACGCCGATATGGACGACCATGTTAAAAACGTAATGAACAAAAACTTTGTGAGCACAGACGTTGCAGAAGACCAAGAAATTGTTGCTCAAACAATTCAAGACTATGACATCATCGCCATTCCAGTTGTAGATTATCAACATCATTTACTAGGTATCATTACAGTTGATGATATCTTAGACGTAATGGAAGAAGAAGCTAGCGAAGACTACTCAAAATTAGCTGGTATTAATGATGTAAAAGAGACAAAAGAATCTGTTTTACAAACTGCAAAAAAACGTTTACCGTGGCTTATCTTACTTACATTCTTAGGTATGATAACTGCTACAATATTAGGTTCATTTGAAGACACACTTGAACAAGTCGCCCTACTTGCAGCATTTATCCCTATTATTAGTGGTATGTCAGGTAATACAGGAACACAATCATTAGCCGTTTCCGTACGAAGCATTTCTACTGGTGATATGGAAAAAGAAAATAAAGTCAGACACGCATTACACGAGTCCGCGAGTGGTTTTATTTCTGGTTTAGTATGTAGTCTTATACTGTTTTCTATCATTGTAATACTATATGGCCAACCATTATTAGCAACTATCGTTGGGATAAGCTTAACGACAGCTATGACAGTTGGTACAACAATCGGATCACTTATCCCATTGTTTATGAACAAAATAGGCATTGATCCAGCAGTAGCAAGCGGTCCATTTATTACTACAATAAACGATATTGTCAGCATGTTAATCTACTTTAGCCTAGCAACTTCATTTATGAGTTATTTAACATAAATATTGTGATGAGCAATCATGCACTTTTAAAATCAATTATATAAATAAAACTCCCGATTCCGACATTCAAAGTCTAACGAATTGGGAGTTTTTTCAAAATGGATATTGATACCTAGTACTATTTTTTATTTTGAGGTTTATCTTGTTGCTTCACTTTGGTATAGTCAGAGATTAAGTATATTAAACTTTAAAATTAAAATTATAGTATTGAAGGAATGGTTTTATGAATTTATCGGAAATAAACATTGAACTATTTAGAATGTTTAATGATTTAGGGAAAGAAGTTATGTTTTTAAATCCAATCATGATCTTTTTTGCTAAGTATATGAAATACTTTTTACTTTTCGGGATTGTCATGTATTGGTTTACTAGAAAACGGGAAAATAGGATTATGATTATTAGCAGTATGTTTGCTTTTGTGGTCGCGGAAGTATTTGGAGCTATAGCGGGAGCGATTCATTCCAACAATCAGCCATTTGCTGAGTTAAGCAATGTTAATCAACTTATTGGTCACGCGATTGACAACTCATTCCCGAGTGACCATGCAATAGAATTTTTCTCGATATGTATTACCTTTTTACTTTTCAAAAAGAATTTAAGATACGTATGGTTAGCAATAGCTATTCTAGTGAGTATTTCACGCGTCTGGGTAGGCGTTCATTATCCTGCAGATATATTAGTCGGAGCAATATTAGGTATAATAGGCGCTGCACTCTGTTATTGGATTATCCCTCAACTAAATGTTATTAAAAAACTATTAGACATCTATGAACAAGGCGAAGATTACGTCCTCTCCAAAGTCTCCAAGTAATTAAATTCTATATGAAAGTAATCATTGTTTCATTTTTCTATAAAGTGGTATTGATATGTATAGATATTATGAAAGGATGAATTGTATATGCCTTGGACAATGGACGATTATCCGCAAAGTTGGAAAAACTTCGAAAAATTAAAACGAAAAAAAGCAATTGATATCGGTAACGCTATGCTTAAAGATGGTTATAAAGAAGAAGATACAATCCCTATCGCAACTGAACAAGCGGAATCATGGTATAAAGATGCATCTAAAAAAGAGCTCGATGAACTCAAAGACAAAAAAATTACTAAGCACGAAGAAGACGAGTCATCAAACCCTGAATTAAATGATCGAGATGTCCACGTTTATTATGAAGATGATAAATGGAAGATTAAAACAGACGGCGCTAAGCAAGCCAGTGACTCCTTTGATAAAAAAGAAGATGCACTGAAACGAGCAAGAAACATCACATCTAACCGTGGAACACAGATTATAGAACATAAAAAGAATGAAAATTAAACACAAAAAGAGGCTGGGATATAAATACATGTCTCAGCCTCTTTTATTATAATGGCAGTAGCTGACTGGTGTGAAAATGCCCTTATAACAAGCTTTTTTCATACCTAGTCATCCTTGCCAGGGTGGGACTACGAAATCTTTTTAATAAAATGAGATTTCTGTCCCGCCCCCTTTTTATATTGCCAATAATTACTCATATAGTTTTAAATCATCCCAAATTGCAAAATAATTAGAATTAGGATTATTTAATACTGAACATTTTGTGTTAATAATATACGTCGATTGAGTATCATTTGTATATTTCGGCCATTTTAAAGGTAATCCTCCATTAGGGTTACCACTAATTGCAAAGTTAACAAATGAACCATGTAATACATTTCTAACTTTTTTTAAACCTCTGTTCTTAACAGTATTAAGAATACGATTTTTATTACTAATTTGCGTATTTAAAGCTGGACTTACATCTGCGCCGTGATGTGCACCTAGACCAATCATTTTTTTTAGAGGATTTGAATAATCAAAACGATACGCATAAACATCATTATATTTACTTTGAGCTATAGCACATTTAATTGTGTTCGCCCAAAACAAGCGATCCCTTCCTATTTCAAACATAGCTTTTTTCTCAGATTGATTCCCATACAATTCTTTAAAATATGGATATTTATCTAATCGATTATTCCTAGATAACATCGTACTTACTTCGCTCCAACTTTTAGGGATTGCGTGCATAGAATAAAAAAGTGTCCCCTCATCACGACATGTACCAAACATACATTTAACATCTTTATTTATACCTTCATTCAAAGCATCCCATGGTTTTTTAGGTATTAAATCATCTATGACTGGACCTGTCACAAAAATACCTGGATTTACAGAGCAACTTTCTTCAAACACAGCTTTGGATGGATTAATCATATTTTCAACTGGCATTTCCTTTAATTTATAAATATCTTGCGAATCTAATCCTAATTTATCAAAGAATATTTCATTATTTAAATCATGCGTTTTTTGAGTTGTAATATTACCAGATAGTCCGCTCATTGCTATAGCTTTCTGAAAAGTTCCTTTAGCTTTAGGTGCTGCTAGTAATGAATAAACAGCTGTACCTCCGGCAGACTCACCTGCAATAGTTATATTATTAGAATCTCCACCAAAGTTTTCAATGTTGTTTTTAATCCACTGCATCGCCAATATCATATCCGACACCGCACAGTTTGAATCAAAACTACTATCTAATTTCGAAAAATTGTAAAATCCTAGAGGCCCAAGACGATAGTTAAATGAAACACCAATAACACCTTGTTCAGCAAAACTTTCTAATGAATAAGCTGGTGAAGATGCTTCTCCAATATGATTACCTCCACCATAAATCCATACAAAAACTGGCGCTTTTTTAGTACTTTTAGGCGCCCATATATTTAAATTTAAACAATCTTCACTTGAACGAATATTTTCATTGGCTAGACCCATCTTTTTCAAAATTTTTTCATCAGTAAATTGATATGGACGATTACCCATCTTTGTACACTCTTTAGTTCCTTGCCAAGGTTCAGGGGGTTGAGCTCTTTTAAATCTCAATTCGTGAATCGGTGGTTTAGCGAAAGGAATACCATACCATTTATTTATATTATTTTCTTGAAATCCTTGTACCTTGCCATATTTAGTATTAATTAAAAGATTATTATTCAAACATATCACTTCCGAATCATGTAATAACATTCCTAATCTGCCTATTATTATAGAATTAACCACTTTTTAATAGTCACCATTAAGTCGCTCTTTTTTTATATTCATTCAATTTTTGGAACCTTTAAAACAATCATCACTCAATTATTTAAGTGAAAAAATAAAAGAAATATAACAAGCATCCAAATAACAATGCGACACTAACAAAATAAATAATCATCTTCTTTTTTTCAGAAAGATTTTTCTCTTCTTTAGATAACATCGAGTACACATCGCTATCTTTTCCCATAAGAATCGCTAAGGAATATAGAAGCATCAATAAGGTCAAAATAATTAATATTATAAATGCTATAAACATATTTGATCTCCTTTCTTCATATATGAGACCTGTTATAGTTTCAATATAGCCAATATAAAGGTGCCAATTTATGATATATTTTAAACTTTATCAACGATCACTTTTCCGTTTTCATCTAACAATGGTGTAATTGAGTTTCCTGCGTTAGCAAACTGTAAATAATTCACGCCTGTTTCACTGTCAACTAACACAATTACTTTACCTAACGTACCTAAATTTTCATTAGATTTTATGTAAAATCTTTTATCCTTTTTGGGATTATTTGTTTTACCAAACATATTTTCCACTCCTTATCATATATCATGTTACAATACTTGTTATTATAATCAAATCAGAAGGTGATAATATGGAAATCATTCAAAATTTCGATGAATTCAACACTATCATTCATTCGAATGATTTTGTATTAATTTATGTATCAAGTGAAAACTGCTCTGTATGTAAAGCAGACCACCCTATCGTTCAAGATATAGTAAATGAATATAATATACCCGCTTATGAAATTGTGGCAAATGACGTACCAGAAGCAGTAGGACAATTGAATTTATTCACGTCTCCTGTTGTTATGCTTTTTTATAACGAAAAAGAAGTTCATAGACAAGCACGTATTTTAGACTTCAATGAACTACGTTATCGCATAGAACAAGTAGTAGGATAAAACATAAGTTTTTAGTGTTCTAAACTGCACCATCATATCTTTTTAAATATTGGTATGAAAAAGCTATTGCTATGCTTAATAACGTCGTAAGCAAGAATGATATTAAATAGAAATAATTATGAATATCAAATAATATACCCGATATTAAAATTCCTGCAGGCATCATAATTTGAGACATTGTTTGATGCAAAGCAAGATATTTTCCTTTAATATTTTCGGGTACATTTTTTTGAACATAAATATTGATTGGGATATTACTCAATATGATTCCTATACCCATAATAAACATGCTTACAAAATAAATAATGACTACAAGCTGGCTAGTTAAACCTATTGTTAAAGGCGTACATAATATAAGAAGACCTAAAGCTAGTATTATCATTGCGCATTGCATATTAAATATTAATGATCCTTTATTTTTAATTCGAGGATACACAACTCCAAATATAATTCCTGCTATTGGCATAGCAGTCTCAATTAACCCTAGTTGTTTAGAATTCATATTAAATAAAGTAACAAAACTCCCGGGTATGCCAACTGTTATAAACCCAAACATAAAATTAATAATAGCCCCTGATAAAATAATTATAAATAAATCTTTTTTCATCTTTAAAAAATTAAAAACTGTCTTATAACTATTAAAAAATGTATCTTTCATTTCTTCTATTTCATTTTCAACATTTAGTTTATTAAAGCTAATAAATAATACGAACAATAAAGAAATTAATTCAGTTATCAGCATAATAATCGTAAAAGTTTTTATATCAAAATATGCATAAATAATACCGCCTAATACTGGTGCGCCAATTTGTATAATATTTTGTATGACATTTCTATACGAAACGGTCTTATCTAAATATTCTTCACTTACTAAAGTTAGAAGTCCACTATTAAAAGCCAAAGTTACCGCTATATCTGTGATTGTAAGTATGGTAACAATGATATATATGTATATAAGTTGATTAAGACTATTAGGAATTATATATATTCCAATAATTGAGATTACTGAAATACACTGCATTGATATAATAAAAAGTTTTTTATTAATTTTATCTATGTAATAACCCATAAGTGTACTACCCAATATAAAAACAACAGAATAAATAATGATGATATTCGAGAAACTTTGAACACTTCCAGTAATATTTAAGACGTGAAAAGATAAAGCGAAAGTAAATAATTTACTTCCTATAATACTGAAAAAAGTAAATAAAATTATGAATAAGAAGTTTTTCTTCAAGAAAAATCACCACTTTAAGTTTTTATACATTATACACATAATACACTAAAGGTGCTATATTATATCTTCGTTTTATATTTATAAAAAGTTAGAATACTTGTGAATAAAATAAGCCCTATTAATAGAATTAGCCACACGACATCAAATTCCCCTGTTGTGAATTTTGTATATAAATTGTATATCACTAGCACAATTAAAAAATATGCTGTTGTCCATTTTGAAGCGATATAAAAATGCTGTTTCTCCATTTCGTCTTGCTTTTTCAATTTGATTCCTCCTAAAGTTATTTATGAAAACAATTCATCTACTGTTACATTAAATTCTTTAGCCAATTTGAATGCCAAAGCTAATGTAGGATCGTATTTATCGTTTTCTATCGCATTTATTGTTTGTCTTGTTACTTTTACATTTTTACTTAATGTATCCTGTGAAATCCCTAATTTTTTACGATATTCCCTAATTCTATTTTTCATTATTTTCCCGCTTTCAATTGTACTTTTTATTTACCATTATTACATTTATACAATAGTTAACAAGTAATACAACTAAAAATACTATTTCAAGATTTTCCGTAAATACATTATTAGCATCACCTTTAAGCCCTGATATTTTTAAGGCAATGTAGGACATAATGATAAGAAACATGAATCCAAATGTTCTTGATAATACTTCTAATCTCATTCTTAGTGCTCGTTCGTCTAATCTTTTTTCTCTACTAAATTCTTTAGTATCAATCGTAATAAATTTAAAATAAAATTGCCACATCACAAATGTGATAATAATAAAAGCTATCCACTTCAGTACAATCATAAATTACTACTCCTTAATGTCAAAAGTATTTTACATTTTTATGCTAACATTTCAGAGATATATGTCAAATACTTTTGACATTTATAATTTAAAAAAGCCTATCTCAAATTTGAGATAGGCTTTTGCTATATGAGAGGTTTTGCTAATTATCCTAATACTTCTTTTGCTTTGTCATCTTTGACAATTAGAAATACTTTACCTTCGTCCATTTTTTCTTCGTTTTCTTCCGCTTGTTCTTTTGATAATCCAAGCTCTTGTAATTTAGCTCTTAATTCGTCACCTTGCTTGTCGAATTTTTGACCTAAGTCTTTGTTATTGTAGTCAATACCAGAATAATCTGTGTGTTCTACAATACGTGCCGTACGATCATCATCGTGTGATAATACAAAAACATTTGACGGATCAATATTCACATCTTTTAGTTTGTTAATGTCGTTCTGTAACGCTTCGTCATTATTATAAGTTTTTACTACTGTCATGAATAAAGCCTCCATTTCTATATTATATTATTAGTATTCCCACTGAAGAATTGTTCAAACATCATTTTGGCATATATTTCCTATTTTGTGGTTCGATAATTTATTTTATCGACCTGTATTTTGCTTTTGCGGTTCGATAATTTATTTTTATCGACCTGTATTTCGAATTTGCGGTTCGATAATTCCTTTTTATCGAACCGTAAATTCATCTCCAAGGCTTTTATTAGTAATCACACCTATATAAGGGTATAATTATACAAAAGTTTTATTTTCACATCTGTACTTTTATTTTGCTCTGCTTTGTCATACATGGCAAAGTTGATGTGACAAAGTTACATTTAGTATTCATTGTATATAGACTCGCTTCTCCGTAAGATAAAGGTACAAATACTTTTACGTAAAGGAAGGTGTGTTTTACATGGCAGAACAAACTGAAAAGAAAAAGGGTATAGGTCCGAAAGTCCAAGCCTTTGGTTCATTTTTAAGTAGTATGATTATGCCTAATATTGGTGCTTTTATTGCTTGGGGGCTTATAACTGCACTATTTATTGAAGATGGTTGGTTACCTAACGAAGAACTTGCAACTATGGTAGATCCAATGATCAAATATTTAATACCATTACTTATAGCATTTAGTGGTGGTCGTTTAGTACACGGTTTACGTGGTGGTGTCGTTGGTGCCACTGCTACAATGGGTGTTATTGCTGCATTCCCAGACACACCAATGTTAATTGGTGCAATGATTATGGGACCGCTTCTTGGTTGGTTAATGAAGAAAGTTGATGATTTCTTAGTACCAAGAACACCTCAAGGCTTTGAAATGTTATTTAACAACTTCTCAGCTGGTATTCTAGCATTCTTAATGGCAATTGTCGGTTTCAAAGGATTAGCGCCATTAGTTGAAGGTTTAATGAAATTACTTGGTATGGGCGTTGATTTCTTAGTATCTCATCACTTACTACCTTTAGTAAGTATCATCATCGAACCTGCCAAGACAGTATTCTTAAATAATGCGATTAACCATGGTGTGTTAACACCGTTAGCTTCTGAACAAGTTTCAGCAGCTGGTAAATCTATTTTGTATACTTTAGAATCTAACCCTGGTCCAGGTTTTGGTATATTACTTGCTTACATGGTATTCGGTAAAGGAACAGCTAAAGCAACTTCATATGGTGCTGGTATTATCCACTTCTTAGGTGGTATTCACGAAATTTACTTCCCATACGTATTAATGCGTCCTTTATTATTAGTAGCTGCTGTACTTGGTGGTATGACAGGTGTTGCAACATTTAGTATGTTCGGCTTTGGTACGACAGGACCTGCCTCTCCAGGTTCTATAATTGCATACTTCGCAATCACACCTAAAGGCAGTTATTTAGTCATGTTACTAGGCATATTTCTTGCTACACTCGTTTCATTTATCGTCGCATCGATTATCTTGAAATTCACTAAAGACCCTGAAGGCGACTTAGAATCAGCAACTGCAGATATGGAAGCTCGCAAAGGAAAAAAATCTTCAGTAAGCAGTGCTTTAACAGCTGATAACACAGGAACAGAAGCTGAAGCAACTTCTGAAAATGAAGAAGAAAAAGATGAATCTGAAGAATTATTAGATAAATACGATACTGAAAACATAGATGCTCACGATTTCTCTAACGTTCAAAAAGTGATATTCGCTTGTGATGCTGGTATGGGCTCAAGTGCAATGGGTGCAGGTATGTTAAGAAATAAATTCAAAAAAGCTGACCTATCAGATATTGAAGTTACAAATACTGCAATCAACCAATTACCTGACGACGCAGATGTTGTTATTACTCAAAAAACGTTAACAGATAGAGCGATTAAGAAAAATCCTAAAGCAATTCATATTTCAGTAGATAATTTCTTGAATTCTCCAAGATATGAAGAACTTATCAATGAATTAAAAAAATAATTTTTAAAAAAAGGAGTGAGGGTTAATGATGATAAGTAATCGGGAAAAAAGTGTTCTCAAGTTACTATCTGAACGCCTTCACTCTTTTTTAACGATTCATGACATTGCCCAAACTCTAGGTATTTCTTCAAGAACTGTTCATAGAGAAATGAAAAGAGTAGAAAAGTCTTTAGAAAATTATCATTTATCTTTATCTAGAGTGCCTAAATTAGGTTTACGCATTGAGGGCGATCCCGATGATATAGATCAATTTATGCAAGCACTAAATGAGCAAGATACAATCGATTTGTCAGATGAAGAAAGAAAAGTAATTATTCTATACAATTTAATACAGTCTAAAGATCCAGTTAAACTTTATAGTTTGGCTAATGAAATTGGTACATCCACACGAACTTTAAATAAAATTTTAGAACAGTTAGAACCTGAATTAACACTTTTTGATTTATCTATAGAAAGAAAACGTGGCGAAGGTTTATTGTTAATTGGTGAAGAAGTTAACAAGCGACAACTATTAGCTCGTATCATGTTAGAAAAATTAGATAGTGATAGTGTATATTCTGTTGTTGAAGACCACTTCGTCTATCACTCTTTAAACGAAACGCATTTACAAGGCATCGTAGATATAGATAGATTGTTTAACGTTGAGAGACTCCTAATGGACGAACTCGGTGTTCTACCCTATACGTTAACGGAAGCTAGTTATTTAACATTAACTATCCATATCGTTTTATCTATAGAACGCATTAAACAAGATGGTCATGTTGAAATTGAAAACGATATTTTAAACGAATTGATTTCAACTGAAGAGTTCAAAGTTTCAACTCGCTTAACTAATGTATTAAGTGACATTTACGATGTGACTTTTAACAATTCAGAAATTGCTTTTATTACGATGCATTTAAGAGGCGCAAGAAGACGTCATGAAACAACTTATGAAAATAGCGAGATTCACGAACAACGTGTAACTAGATTAATTGATTTTGTTAAATCACGTGGTTTCTCTTTCAAAGATGAAACGTCTTTATTCAATGGTTTAAATTTACATTTAGAACCAGCTATTAATAGACTTGAAGCAAACATTGAAACCTACAATCCGCTTACCGAAATGATCGAAACTTATGATAAAGAACTTTTTGAAGCTGTTTCGTCAGGTTTAAAGATTGTACTCAGTGATTATCATTTTCCTAAAAGTGAAATTGCTTATATTGCATTACACTTTGGTGGCATGCTCAATGAAAAACAAAGTCCTTCACTTCATGTGTTAGTCGTCTGTAGTAGTGGTATAGGTACAAGTAGAATCTTATCTAATCGATTGAAACAACATTTTTCTGAAATAGCAGAGACAACAGAAGTTTCAGTAAGTGATTTAAAATCTATTGATTACTCTAAATATGACGGTATGATTTCAACAGTTTCTTTAGATACGAAATATCCACATATTACAGTTAATCCATTATTACCTGAACAAGATGCCGAAAGTGTTAAATACTTCCTAGATTTACAACAAAATATACATTACGCATTAAAAGATGATGTAGGTGAAAAGTCTCAGCTATCACATAAAGATTATGATCAAACAGTCAACTTTATAGAAGATAGTTTAACTTTGATTCAAAACATGATTTTCGAACAAAGAAAAGTAACCAACCTTACTCGATATCTAGTACAAACACTGACAAAACATCACGTCCTTGAAAATAGTAATGATTTTATTGAAAAGTTTGAACAAAGAACAGCGTTGCAAGGATTTGCACTTACAGGCTATCCAGTAGCAATACCTCACCTATCAGACGAATCAATAAAGAAACCTCAGCTCATTATTACAGAATTAATAAAACCATTAAGCTTAAAGACGATAGAAAATAAAGAGCAAGAGGTTAATTGGTTAGTTTCAATGTTTATACCGGCTAATTCAGAACAAGGACAACTAATGAGCGAAGTATCATCTTTAATTACAGAACATTTAGATGACATTAATCATCTATTAAACGATCGTGTATTAATAGAAAATACACTTAAATCATTTTTCTTAAATAAACTAAAACAAAAATTAACGAAAACGGAGTGACTTATCATGACACAATTATTTAATCCAGAAAACATTATTATGAACTTATCAGTAAATTCACAAGAAGAAGCAATCGAAAAAGCAGGACAAGTATTAGTAGAAGATGGAGCAGTAACAGAGAAATACATCACTGCTATGAAAGAACGTGAACAAATTGTAACAACTTATATGGGTAATTTCTTAGCTATTCCACATGGCACAGACGAAGCTAAAAACGAAGTATTAAAATCAGGGTTAGTTTTACTACACATCCCAGAAGGCGTTGATTGGGACGGTAACGAAGCTAAAGTTATTGTAGGCATTGCTGGTAAAGATGGCGAACATTTAGACATCCTTTCACAAATCGCAATTACATTTAGTGAAGAAGAAAACGTTGAAAAAGTTATAAATGCTCAAACAAAAGAAGAAATTCTTGCAGTCTTTGAGGAGGTTGAGCTTTAATGAAAGCCATTCATTTTGGAGCCGGTAATATCGGCCGTGGTTTCATTGGCAAAGTTTTAAGTGATAATGGTTACGAAGTTACTTTCGTAGACGTAAACGCGGATGTTATCAATCAAATTAACGAAGAACAAGCTTATAACGTCATTATAGCTAATGAAGAAAATACTAAAGAACCTGTTTCAGGCGTCAAAGGTATTAATAGCATTTCAAATACAGAAGATTTAAAAGCAGCAATCCTTGAAGCAGATGTTATTACAACAGCTGTAGGTGTAAATATTTTACCTATCATTGCTAAATCTTTTGCAAACTTTTTAACAGAACGCGAACCTGGTAAAAAACTTAATATCGTTGCTTGTGAGAATGCAATCATGGCTACAGATCAGTTGAAAGAAGCAATATTAAATATAACTGGTCCACTATCAGAAGATATTTCATTCCCAAATTCAGCAGTCGACCGTATTGTTCCTCAAGGTCAAAAAGAAGGTTCATTAGACGTATTAGTGGAACCATTCTTTGAATGGGTTGTCGAAGCGTCAAAATGGCAAGGAACACAATTAGAAGATGTACATTACGTTGATGATTTAACGCCATATATCGAAAGAAAATTAATGACAGTAAACACTGGTCATGCTTACTTAGCGTATTATGGACAATACAAAGGTTACAATACAATTCTTGAAGCCATTCAAGATAAAGAAATTAAAGCCGGTTTACATGAAGTACTTAACGAAACAAGTGAGTACCTCATATCAACATTTGATGAATTCACTAAAGAAGATCAAGCTTATTATGTTGAAAAAATAATTGGTCGCTTTAATAACCCTTACCTATCAGATGATGTTACAAGAGTTGGTAGAGGTGTACTACGTAAAGTTGGACCAAATGATCGAATCGTTAAACCTTTAATCGAATTAGCAAAAAGAAATAAAAAGCATTCTGAACTTGTTAAAGCTGTTTGTTATTTACTAGAATACAAAGATGTAAATGACAAAGAAACTGTCGAAAAAGACACTTATATCAAAGAACATAGTGTGGCAGAATTCTTACAAAAATATGCAGAGTTAGATGCTGAAACAATTGAAGAAGTCATCATACAATACACAGAAATTGAAAAGTAGTTTTTGAAAAGCCGTATAAATATACGGCTTTTTCTTTTCATTCTATAAATAATACAATTAATATCTCATCATTTCGTTATGTTTTATTTATTTTATTAGAAGAATTAATATTTTTTGCACACTTAAATTTCTTAACATTATATTATGTGTGACTTTCGTTTGTGACATTTATATTATTTGTATTAATATTTAATTAAATCCTACTCTTATTAGTTTACATATAGCTATATTTGAGCTAAAATAAGAAAATAATTGATTAACTAAAATCATAGTTTTGAAATACAAAAAGCTTTTTATTGAATGATACAAGGGGTTGTATTACTTTGTGTTTCTTCAAAATTTAAAAAACCATTATCTAGGGGGATTCAAAATGGCAATTTCTAAAATAGAAAATTGTTCGGATTTATTATCGCTTGTAACGTATGTGGACAAATTAAAGTCAATCATTAAAAAAGATTTTTCACTAAGCTTCGAAGAGTTTGCTGTACTTACTTACATTAATGACACGGATGAAGAAGAATATCATTTAAAGAAAATCATTAATAAACTCAACTATAAACAACCGCAAATTGTTAAAGCTGTAAAAAACTTATCACAACAAGACTATTTCACTAAGAGAAGAAATGAATATGACGAACGTACTGTATTAATTTTAGTTAATAAAAAACAACGCAAATCTATAGCTGACGTCATCGCAAAAATCGATAAAGAAATAGCTAATACTGATATAAATGATTAATTTTGCATCAAGCATTAAATATTCTTGATACAAATAAAAAGGTACACCAAAATTATTTGGTGTACCTTTTTATTGTATAAATTTATTAAGACATAATACTTATGATATTGATTGTTTCATAGAAGTGCATTGTTTTAAAAATTTAGTAACTACTTTTTTAAATTTTTCACTTTCTTCGATAAAAGGTGCATGTCCTGAATTTTCAAAGAGTTCTGTATGTGCATTTTTAATATGATTTGTTTCATCTTCATCTAAGAATGGATCATGTTTCCCTTTTATTATAAGTGTTGGGACTTTAATATCATCTGACTCAATATTAATACCATTAATTGTTCGCACTGATATAGCATCTTGTTCTTCTGTCATTCGATAATATTTTTTCACTTCTTGGTACCATTTGAACGTTGTATCAGTGTTATAAAAAATTTCATTAAACAAAATTAACATCGCTTCTTCTTTACTAAAGCCGGCAACTTTATCTCTATGTTTTGCAATTAATTTAATGAGAGGCTGTTTTCCTTTATTAGAAATAGATGATATTAAGATAAGTTTCTTAACACGTTTGGGTTGTTGTATCGTCAATTCTTGAGCGATTACACCACCCATATCGTGACCTACAATATATGCTGATTCAATGCCTTCAGCATCCATTAAATCAATGATGTCATTGATATGTTCTTGTATTGAAATTTCTGTTGGTTTATCTGATTTTCCATGTCCTCTGGAATCAATTGAATATATTTTAAAATCGTTTTTTAACTGTTCGACTGTAGAATGAAATGCTGCTAAATTCATACTCAATGCATGCAACATAATTAATGGAGTCCCGTTTCCATTTTTCTCAAAAGCGATTTGAGTACCATCCCTTGTTATTAGTTTACCCATAAGTAATCCTCCCAACTTTACAGTAATAATATACCCGATTAACACAATTTCACACTTTTATATATTTAATTTAATAAAATGAAAATGAATCAGGCTGAGACATAAAATAAATGTCTCAGCCTGATTTTAATATTATTTAGTTAAACGTATCTTCTTGTCGAATATCTCATTACGAAGAATAAAATAATCATCAATATAATTGCCCAACTAGCAATAGTCACGCTCATAATTATCGTTTCATTAGTTGTCACAGATGAGATTGTTTTTTGTAAAACAATAAATCCCATTGCAGCAACTTCTAATTTACGTAGGAAAATCGCGAGAATTAACAACATAAGGCCTATTACGAATATCGCTTGGAAAATGACTAACGGCAAAACATAAATGCCTAAGTTCAAATTAAAGATTTTTAATACACAAAGGATAAGGCCTATACCAAAAACAGTAATATTGGTAATCATCAATTTTCTATTGGGATACAAATAACTGTTCCGTTTTATTGTTAAATATACACCTAGTGATGTTGTTAATATAAAAATTACATATAATACATATAATCCTGTCACAGCACTAAATAAAACCAATTTCTTATCAAGTAAATATGCAAATAATAAGAAATTTAATGTATAAAAAAGAATAGGGTTATAGCTAACAATTGCTAAATTTCGTTGTATAATTTGAAGAATTTCAGCGTGTGATTTATGTCTGTATTCAGCATAATCAACTTCTTTTTCGTCTGATTTTTTCATATCTTTCTTTAATGAATGCTGAACTTTGTCTATTCGCTCAGGCAATACACCTACATGTTGTAAATAATCATTCACATTTTCAAGTAATACTGTATTGTTAGGACGCATTAACACACCACCTTATTCTCATATTGTATAAATTAATCCCCCATTATGCAATATGTATATTACAATAATGGGGGATTCGTTTAAGCTATTGAGCTATCAAGCTATTTAATATTGGCCTAAATCAATACGATACACTTTATAATCTTTACTGTCTGGTGTAGCTTTCGATAGTTGGAAATGCGCTTTATCATTATTCACGTAAGCATAACCGCCAGTATATTTATTATCTTGTACACGTTTAGTAGTATCTTTACCTAAAAGGTCTACTAACTGATTTAAATCTACATTAGTCTGTTGATCATAAATCATTGTAATACGTTTAACTGATTCATTCTGACCTTTGCCTGTTCCTGTAATAATCATATGACCATTTTTTGTGTCAAATTCATAATAGTTTTCTTTTTCATTACTGTCATCAGAGTATGAGTACATTAAATTAGGATACTTGTTTTTAATTTTTGAAACTTTATCTCCAATTTTAATATTCTCAATGGCTTGAGTACCCTCTTTATATGATTCTATATTCTTCTCATTTATATCTAAGTGGGTATCATTTGCTGCTTGTGCCTCAGTAAACGGTGAAAATGGTAAAACCATAAGTAACATCGCAATAGTTAAGAGACATTTTTTCATATGAGGTTCTCCTCCATTTATCTGTCTTTTTGATTATGCATCCAACCTGCGATTATTATAACATAATCATTACAATTTAACTACTTTTATTACAATCATGTAACAAAACGATTAATTTTGAGGAATTCCACTTAAAAATTCATTCATTTCACTAATAAATTTCTCTTTTTCTTCAACAAATGGTAGTTCTCCAGACTGCTCAAATAATAAAAATTCACTATTTGGTAGCAGATCGCTTATTTTTTGACCTTCACTATATAAGATTTTTCCATCATACTTTCCTGAAATGACAAGTGTTTTCACTTTAATTTCATGTAATAAAGCAAGAATATCAAAATCTTTGAATGAACGTTTTATTGTGATTTCTTCTTCCATTGTTTGTAATGCATGAGAAGGTATATGCGATTTTACAAACTTTTTAGCTTTTTTAATGTTTTTATATCTAAATTTCATTAAATATTTTTCTTTTTCTTCATCATTCATTGTTCTTATTTCATCTGCATGTCTATCGTAAATACGGTTTTCTGGGAAAGTTTTATGATTATCTGTAGGATTAATCAATATTAAACCTTCTACTAAATTTGGACTTTTATAAGCAAGCCCTAGTGCTACAGTTGAACCTAGTTCTAAACCAATAACAAAAGCTCGATTAATAAATAATCCATTTAGTAATTGCTGGATATCTGAAACGTAATCATCAACTCTACTATCAAATGGTGCATCGCTTAAACCATGCCCTCTCATATCTATAGATATCACTTGATACTGTTTACTCAAATTTTTGATAAGAGGTGCAAATACTTCCATATCTTGAAAAACACCGTGCAATAAGATTATCGGGAAACCTTTTCCTTTTGTTTCATAATGTATTGCTACATTCTCTTTAGTTAAGAATAAATTCATGATTATTCACCTCTTTGAATTTGTTTACATATCTCTATTAAATCACTTAAATTTTCAATTGTATAATCTAATTCATTTTCTTCAGGTGTTCCTAATACCGAATTAGCAACCCAAGCATTTTTCATCCCCATCGCATAAGCGGGAGCAATATCATTGATTGGACAATCACCAACATATAATACTTGTTCTGGCTTAACACCTAAATGTTTCATATTATCTTCGAAAATAATAGGATCTGGTTTCATCGCACCTACATCTTCTGAAATTGAAATATAGTCGATGTATGGGTCTATACCAATAGCGTTTATTACATGTGTAACTTTCTCGCTTTCACCATTTGCAATAACACCTAGTTTATATCCCATACTTTCCAATTTATCTAAAGTAAACAATGTATCGTAAAACGGAAAGTGGTATCTATAATAATGCATTTTATAGTCATTATAAAACATCTTCCAAGTAATTTTTTCAATGTTTAATCTCTTAACGAGTTCTTGATAAACCCATTCTATATCCTCTAAACCGTAGGGATTTAACGTTAAATATACCTTTTCAAAATCACGTCTTTGGACTGTAACCATCAATTCATGAAATCTTTCAAATTGTTCTTCCAAAAATTTTAATCGTGACTTTTCACGATCTACAAGCGTATCTTCTAAATCAAAGATAATTGCTTGAATGTCACATGAATCCATGTCATCATCCCTTTCATAGAAATATTTTAAACTATTCTATTCAGAAAGCAACAACAATTTTATAGCTAAAAACACCAATTTGTTAGATAAACTACTAACAAATTGGTGTTTACTATATGAAATATTACAACATTAAAGGTTGCCTTTTTCTTTTTTGCGTTGTTCCGTTATCATTAGATACATCATAACGGGTATAGCGATAATCGACAATACAATACCTACTGGAATTTGTATCGGACTTATAATGACACGGCCTATGGTATCTGCTATTAATAACAACGATCCACCTATTAAAATATTAAGTATCATTTTAATGAACATAGGCACTCTATATACTCTCCTTACTACTTGGGGTACAATCATACCTATAAAGCCAATAATGCCTGTGAAACTTATTATAACGGCCGTCATAACTGCAGCTATTAATAAGCAGAACCATGATATAAATCTAACATTAACACCAAGCGTAATAACTTTATCTTCACCTAGTTGTATAAGCTTGATTACATGGCTCATACCTAATAATAAGACAATACATATAATAGTTACGACTCCAGTTATTTCGACGGTTATTCTCTCAGCTGAAGCAACACTTCCAAACATATATGAAACCATGTTATTAACTTTGTCTGGCTTTATTAATAGTAGTATATATAATGCTGCACTAAAAAATGCGCCAATAAATATACCCGATAAAATCATCGTAGCTACATGAAAAGTTTTTACCATTGTTTCCGTAACTAATACGATGATTATTAACGTTAACATGCTAAAAAATATTGAAAACAACGGCACAAACCAAATGGATACACCAAGAAATACTGCAAGTGCACTTCCAAATGTTGCGCCACTAGCAAGACCTAATGTAAAACTATCTGCTAATGGGTTATTTAATATTGTTTGATAAATATGACCACTCATTACTAGTCCCATACCAGCAATTAAAGCCAGTAATGTTCTCGGAACTCTTAATTTATAAAAAATCGTCCATTCTAGTTGATTATCAAATTTCCATGTTATACCTGTAGAACCTATAAACAAAGACACTGCAACAGATAACAATAGAACGAGAAACCAAATCAAAATATACTTAAAATGACTAGATTGATTAGTCGTATATTTTGTCTGCAAGCTCTTCTAATCCTTCAGCTAGTCTTGGACCTGGTCTTGATATTTTATCTGCGTTTAATGCGTAAACGCTGTCGTTTTTAACTGCATTTACTT
This sequence comes from Mammaliicoccus sp. C-M13, assembly GCF_022386845.1. Lineage (NCBI taxonomy): Bacteria > Bacillati > Bacillota > Bacilli > Caryophanales > Staphylococcaceae > Mammaliicoccus > Mammaliicoccus sp. C-M13. The sequence continues at coordinate 107,529 of NZ_JAJNHQ010000005.1, forward strand.
GATCAAACCCGTCTCTATTGTTATTCAATTTTTTATATTCTTCTTCGCTTTGCCCGCTCGTTGTTATCATAACGTCTGGATTGCGTTTCAAAATACTTTCTTTATCTGTTTTAATCCAGCCTTCTTCATCATGAAATACATTTTTAGCTTTAATTGAAGTTAACATATCATCATAAAATGTGTTTTTACCTGATGTATAAATATCTGGTTGTGATGAAATTTCCATAAATACTTGTTTGCCTTGTTTATCTTCAGGTATATCTTTTTTCACCTTTTCGATATCGTTTTTCACTTTATCTACAAGCTTATTAGCTTCTTTTTCTTTACCTGTAACTTTACCGACTTGTTTAAATGTTTGGTACATTTCATTGATGGAATTAGCATCATCTATGTATACGACTTTAACGCCAGCATCAGTTAATTTTTTCAAATCTTTTTCTTGTGTAGATTTATTAGATTCATGTGCCAATATTAAATCTGGTTTAGCTTTCATTAATGCTTCTGTATCTAATTTAAATGCATCAAATTGTTTTTTATCTTTCACATCTTTAGGATAATCATCCACTGTAGAAACCCCTACAACTTTATCACCAAGACCCAGTTCATATAATATTTCTGTATTACTTGGAATTAACGAAATAATTCGTTTGTATTCTACTTTCTCCTTTGATTCTTGTTTGGCTTCATTTTTTTCATTGTCTGTATTACTTTGACAGCCTGAAAGTACAATTATTGCTGCAAATAATAAATACACAACTCTAAATAATTTCATTTTATCTCTCTCCTATCTTTACTTAAAAAATGATACACAAAAAGGCGCAACTCAAATAAGCTTGAGCTGCACCTCAATTAAAACAATATATTAAATTACATTGATTCTGGGGCAGAAACACCAATTAGTTTTAAAGCGTTACGTAAAGTAATACGTGCTGCTTCGATTAAAGCTAAATGTGCTTTTGTCTTTTCTATATCATCTGTTAATACTTTTTCAGCGTTATAGAATTTATGGAATTGTGCAGCTAAATCTTGAATATAATTCGTCATACGATGTGGACTACGTGATTCTGCAGCTGATACAATCGTTGGTTCAAATTCAGCAATTTTCTTCAATAATTCAAAAGCTTTATCATGCGTAATTAAAGATAAATCAACATCTTTATCTAGCTTAATGCCTTTTTCTTCTGCTTGGCGAATAATAGATGATATTCTCGCATGAGCATATTGTGCATAATAAACTGGATTATCTTGAGATTCTTTCTTCGCAAGTTCCATATCAAAATCGAAATGAGTATCAGGACTACGCATAGTTAAGAAATAACGCGCTGCATCAACGCCAACTTCATCCATAATATCTCGTAAAGTAATAGCATTACCCGTACGTTTACTCATTTTAACTTCTACACCATCTTGTAATAATCTTACCATTTGCATAATTTGGATTTCAAGACGGTTTGAGTCAACGCCAAATGTTTCTAAAGATGCTTTAAGACGGTTTATATAACCGTGATGATCAGCACCGAATAAATTGATTAATTTATCAAATTTACGTTCTACTTTATCATAATGATATGCGATATCTGGTAAGAAGTAAGTGTACGTACCGTCTTGTTTAACAAGTACACGATCTTTATCGTCACCAAATTCAGTAGTTCTTAACCATGTTGCGCCGTCTTTCTCAAATGTATAACCAAGTTCAGTCATTTTATCAAGTACAGCTGTAATTTCATTTGCTTCATATAAAGATGTTTCACTAAACCAACTATCAAAATGTATATTAAAATCATTTAAATCATTTTTTAATTTAGCCATTTCATAATCTAAACCAAGTTTACGGAAAGTCTTAATTCTTTCTTCCTCTGGTTGGTCTTTAATTTCTGGATGTTTCTCAGCTAAATCTTTCCCTATTGAGATGATATCTTTGCCGTAATAACCATCTTCGGGTAATTCAGTGTCGACACCCATTGCTTGATCGTAACGTGCTTCTATAGATTGTGCTAAGTTTTCAATTTGTTTACCTGCATCATTTATATAGTATTCTCTAGTTACATCATAGCCTGCTGCACTTAAAATATTAGATAGCGTATCACCAACTGCAGCATTACGAGCATGACCGATGTGTAAATCACCAGTTGGATTTGCAGATACATATTCTACTATAATACTTTCGTTCTTAGATTCATCCGCTTGACCAAAAGTTTCTCCTTTATTTAAAGCTGTTTCAATTACAGTTGTTAAATATTGTTGATCTAAGTAAAAATTAATAAATCCAGGCCCAGCGATATCTACTTTTTTTACATTTGCTTTTGTAGTATCTAAATTTTCTACAATTTGTGTAGCAATTTCACGTGGATTTTTACGCGCTATTTTTGTTAATACCATTGCAATGTTTGTTGAATAATCTCCGTTTGTTGAATCTTTAGGTGTTTCAATTTTAATCTCGGGTACTTCATCTACAAGTTGAGCTTTTAATATACTCCCTTTAATTTCTTCTATTAATGTTTCTTTGACTTGATCAATTATATTCATACATTTATCTCCTTGTAATTTATTTGAAATTGATATGTTCCGAGTAAGCCTGATGGATCACTTAATTGATAGTGTATTTTTAATTTACCTTTTTCTTCATCTATAAAGTGTTTGATTGACAATGTTTTGACGTTCAAAGTCATACGACCCGCTTCAGTTTCATAATAGCTAACCGTATCCTTACCTTCTACAAAATGAAAAGTTGTATTAACTGTACCCGTACGGTGAATTTTAACGCCAGTTTTGTCTATTTTAAGCATGTTCTTAACAACTTGGTCATCTATTGTTTCTTCATACCTAATAATATCACTATTCCTTTTGTGATATGTACCTGTAGTATTAGTTTGAAATGTTGATTTATCGCCATTTTGTTTAACTACTTGTCTGACATTAACGCTGATATTTTCTTTCATCATATCTCACCTCACCGTTTTAGAACCGTTATAATTATAGCATATATGACAAATAAAATTAAAAAAAGCAGGGCTAAAAGCGCCTGCTTTCTTTAGTGTCCTAGCTATAGTAGCTATCAACTATTTTACTGATGAAATTCAGAAAAGACAATAGCAATTTACTTTTATTGCTATAATTCACAATTAAGTCACAAAATAGTCACAATTAGTCTGTCTCTAATGATGCCTTTAATTCATCGCTACTATTATTCCACATTTCCATGTTATGTTCTTGAAGGAATTTTTTGAGTACTTTACGATTTTCATCACCAATTTGGTCAATTTTAATTTGGTGTTTCATGGATTTATCCATCATATTAACATGTTCAGGCATACTCTTAAATCCACGTTTCTTCGGTTTATTTACTAATAAGTAACATCCCGTTAAACCTGCATAATATGGACCTTGTTCTCCACGTTCAGTCGTAACCCAACAAAGCCAATATTCTCTCGCGTCTTCGCCTTTGACTTCTTCCGTATCTTTAACCCACTTAACTCGCTTTTCAACTTCAGCTCTTGCATGCATTGCACCTACATCTATAAAAGCTGTTTGTTCAGTTACATCAACAAATACAGGGGCTACATTATCTAAGCTAATTGATCCTATATTCGTACCTTTATGTCCATCTAGTGGGTCATTTTTAATAATGTTAAATTGAAAGCCTTTCTTTTCAGCCATTATTTCACCTCATTTAATTCTTGTGTATATCATACTAGAGTTTAAGATTAATATTCAAGTTTGTAAATTATACCAATTCGTTTAATAAATTGATGATATCTCCCTTAATATCTTCATCTTCCATTTCTAAAATGAGTTCTTTCGGGTAATATAATTTATAATCTAGACGTTTAATTCCAGTAATACTATGAATAATTACTGACTGGCTGCTTATCTCTTTAATATGACCTGTCTTTTGTAATAAATGTATTGGTTGGCGATTTGAACCAGGACGATCATAGTCGTATGGCAAATCGGAAAATGAATCACAAACAAAGTAATATTCCGGATCGATGCCACCTTTTTCGAATAACTCAGTTAATTCACCTATTGTAATAATAGATCCATCGAAAGGTAAATATTTAAATAAGTCACGATTGACGAATCGTTTACTTAAATCACTTAATATATCATCGTCTTCTTCAGTCCATTCTTCTAAATAGTACATAACAACTGATTCATCTAAACGAATATAATCTTTAATTGTTACATCACCTTCGAAAAACGGTATTAAATATTTCGGTGCTTCTTTAAATGAGTATCCATTATCATAAAGCACTTTTGCACGTTTAAAACATCTATTTAATAATACTTCTCCACCACGGCTAACTGGATGAAAATAAATTTGCCAATACATTTGATATCGGCTCATCAAGAAATTTTCAACTGCATGCATACCGCTTTCTTTAATCAGCACTTCATCTTTAGAAGGGCGCATCAAACGTAATACGCGTTCCATATCAAATTGACCGTAGCTCACACCCGTGAAATAAGCGTCTCGTTGTAAATAATCCATTCTATCGGCATCTATTTGTGAAGAAATCATAGAAATAACAAGTTTATTTTTATGGGTCTTATTAATTACATCCGCAACTTCAGTTGGAAAATCTGGAGATACTCTGCTCAGCACTTCATTTACTTCAGTATCACCTTTAATAATATCTTGCGTAAATTGTTCATGGTCTGTTAAAAATATTTTCTCAAAACAATGAGAAAAAGGACCATGTCCTAAGTCATGTAGTAAAGCTGCACACAAAGCAAGTGGTCTATCTTTATTGTCCCACTGCGCTCTTCCAACAAATACTTCATCTATCATTCTTCTTACGATTTCATAAACACCTAAGGAGTGACCAAAGCGACTATGTTCAGCTGTATGGAAAGATAAATATAATGTTCCAAGTTGTTTGATTCTTCTTAAGCGTTGAAATTCTTTAGTTTTAATTAAATCCCAAATTAATTGATCGCTCACATGTATATAACGATGCACAGGATCTTTAAAAACTTTTTCTTCTGTTAATTTTTTCGTCCCATAATCTTCATAAGTCACTTAGTTTCCTCCTTTCGAAATTATTACTCAACTGTAAACTCAATGTTACCAACATTTTCATATTCTGCTTTATAAACCCCTTGAGTTAAAGGTTTAGGCAGTATAAATGTGCCGCTAGAAACAAACATACCTGGTTTCAATGAACGGTTATATTTTTTAATTTCAGAAATCAGCCATTTTACTGCTTTTGCTGGATGGCCTTCAACTTCTGTACTATCACCAGAAGCAATTTCTTTACCATCTAAATATAAAGTCCCTTTAATATTATTAATATCTTCATATGATAATTGTTTAGGCTCACCATATACAACACCACCACTCACTGCACTGTCAGCTATAATTTCAGTGACACTCAAGTTAGGGAACCAATTACTAAATCTTGAATCTGGTATCTCTATGCCTGGTGCGATTAAGCACTTATTCATAATATCTTCTAGACTGTTTTGTTCGTTTAACTCTTCTTGAACGAGAAATACAAGTTCCATTTCAATAAGTGGTTCATTTAAGTCGTTTAACTGAACACGTTTACCGAAAATCGTTGTATCTCCCATCGCACCATATAAAGGGGTTGTAGAAGAAAATATATCTCGTGTTTCTTGGCTTGTTAAACTAATTTTATATCCTTTATGCAACTCAGTTTCTTCTTTACGCTGAAGAACACCTTCTTGAACATCATAAGCAGCGTTCTCTGTGATATTCGAAGGTAAAACACCATTAGGAATAATCGTCTTATTCTCATATGCTTCATAAAATTGTGCTACCCATTTATTAAGTGATTGTTCCATTATCCTCTACCTCCTAGAAAGTTTTTTTCATGAGCGTTGTATGCATCGTTTCTCCGAAAAGTAACTCTTCATATTCACGCACTACTTCGAATCCTTCTTTCTTATAGAAAGCAATGCCGATATCATTTTTGCCATCTACTTCTAAATATACTTCATGATATTCACCTTTATAACTATTCAAACCTTTATACAACAAGGCTTTACCATAACCATCTCGTTGAGCTTCTGGCAGTACGTAGTGGGATGATAAATATAGCTCAGTACCTTTAATGAAATTAGCAAAGCCAATAATCTTTCCATCCTCTTCAGCAACATAGAAATCAGAATCATTAATGCGCTTTTCTATCATCTCTTTAGAATAAGAAGCGTTTAAAAATGCTGTTACAGTACTTGCTGTATAAATATTCGTATATGTGTCATACCAAGCTTTAGACGCTACATTTTTAATTCCAGAATAATCCCCTACTGTTGCTTTCCTTACCTTTGTCATAAATACCTCTCCTCTATCTACCATCCACGCCATTCACTGGCCTTTACTTTATTAAACGAATGACAATTATTAAATTACTTTAAAATCCTATCTTTATTTATAATTATATCATTTATATACAAAAAACTATAATATTCAGAATACTTAATTATAACCGAAAAGCCTGTGGAAAGGTATTATTTGTTAAGAATGTTAACACATATTAATAACATTCGAATAAAATATTTAAAATTTAAAAACCTACGAACTAATTTTAGCTCGTAGGTTTTCTTTTTACTTTTTCAATTTTTTATTAAGCTTTTCGTCTAATTCTTTTTGTCGACGTTTTCGTTCTTCGTTTCTAAGTCGTAACCTCTCTTCTTCTTCTGGATTACGTTTTTTCTGAAGTTGTTTATGGATTTTTTCCATTAGTTCATCTTCTGTTAAAGCGGCACACGGGCGGTTATTAACGAATGCGAATGTCTTTCTGCGACCTGGACCACAATATGATTGACATGCTACTTCAATTTCCGCATCTGGATCTAATTTTTTAATTTTCTTCATTAATGATGGAAGATTGACAGCTTGGCAGTCATCGCATAATTGAAATTTATTTCGCACTTGTTTCCCCACCTTTCATATTTTCTGTTTTAGCAATAAATTATTATACCACCTTCACAGATTTTTGAGAATGTCATTTTATTATTTTTGCATATTGCGTATCATTTTATTATTACGCTCTATCATGCGTTCGAAATATTTATCGTATAACGCCCATTCTTCTGTGGAAACTGGGTCCATATTTAAAGTTGCACCTAATGTTTTAAGGCTTCCTAATAATTTAAATAATATATCATTTGTCGTGTATTCTGTATTCAATAGTTCATTTATAGAAGCCATGCAATCAGGAATAATTGTAGGATAAATAAATTTTGTTTTTTCATTTTTCAGAGCATGTTGGTAGAATTCCTTCATCATTTCAGCTCTTTCTGAACCTGATCCTTCAACACACAAATATATTTGCACTGCTATGCCACCGCGTACTCTTCTTTGTGATATGCCTGCAAATTTTTTGTTATCAATACTTAAGTCATAACTTCCTGGGCAATATGATGCTGCGATTTCTTTATTTACAATTTTATCTGTTTCATCTTTGAACATTTCACGTATAAGACGTAACATCACTTCATAGCCTGTATCAATTGATACATCATGTCTACCTTTAAATATTAAAGATATATTCAGAACACCTTTATCCAACACAACTCCTAGACCACCCGAATTTCTTACAATTGCGCTATATCCTTTAACGTCATTCAAGAATGCTATTCCGTCTTTTAAATATGGAAGTCTAGAATCATGTATGCCTAAAATAACAACATGATTGTGTATCCATGTGCGCACAACACTTGGACTATTGTCGTTACCTACTTGTTCACAAAATGTATCATCGAAACTAAAGGACTGCATAGGTTGCAGTCCTGAAGTGTGGTCAATGTATCGCCATTCTTGTGTAAAATAATCTTGCAAGTTTTCCATAATTATAGAGATTGAGCAGCTGTAATGATTGAAAGACTGTATACGTCTTCTGCTGAACAACCACGTGATAAATCGTTAACTGGTGCGTTTAGGCCTTGTAATACAGGACCAACTGCATCGTATCCACCTAAACGTTGTGCAATTTTGTATCCAATGTTACCCGCTTCTAAGCTTGGGAAAATAAATACATTTGCATCACCTTGTATATCAGAATTTGGCGCTTTTTTAGCTGCCACTTCTGGAACGATTGCTGCATCAAATTGGAATTCTCCGTCTAATACAACATCTTTTAAGTCTGTTTCTTGTAAATTATTTTGAGCTATTTGTACAGCTTCTGATACTTTCTCAGTATCTGGAGATTTTGCTGAACCTTTAGTAGAGAAACTTAACATCGCTACTTTTGGAGACATGCCGAACGCTTGTGCAGTTTTAGCACTTTCGATTGCGATTTCAGCTAAATCTTGTGCGTTTAATTCAGGGTTAATGGCACAATCACCGAATACATATTGTTCTTCACCTTTTGTCATGAAGAATACACCTGATGTTTTTGTAACACCTGGTTTAGTTTTAATAATTTGTAATGCTGGACGCACAGTATCTGCAGTAGAATGCGCAGCACCACTTACTAAACCATCAGCTTGATCTGTATAAACTAACATTGTACCGAAGTAGTTTACATTATTTAATAATTCTTCAGCTTGTTCTTGAGTCGCTTTACCTTTACGACGTTCAACGAATTTCTCAACTAAATCAGCTTTTAATTCGCTTGTTTCTGGGTTGATAATTGTTAAACCTTCTATTGATAAATTAGCACCGTCAGCTGTTTCTTTAATTTTATCTTCATTACCAAGTACGATTGGAGAAACCAAATCTGTAGTTTGTAATTTAACTGCTGCTGTTAAAACACGAGCATCGTCACCCTCTGGTAAAACGATACGTACATTCTTACCTGATAATTTGTCGCTTAAGACATTAAGTAATTTAGACATAATTGCCTCCTATATATTCTCACTATTATTTTTCCACTAATTATTATAACATTTTTTCATAAATTTTCACGTTTTCGAACTGTAAATGTATCGTAGGCTATAGGATATATCGAGAATCTTAAAATGATGGAATCAATGTATCTTTATGTTCTTCTTTTAAATATTTACTAACTGCTTTACTTTTCATAACTTTCTTTAATTCTTTAATTTTTTCGGAATCTTTATTATCTTCACGCGCTACTAATTGAATAGAAAATCGAGAATCAATATTTTTTTCTAAAAATAAAGCATCAGAAGGTTTTAAACCGATTTTCGAAATATATGTAGGATAATTATAAACTAAAGATACTTTTGACTCGCTATAAGCTTCTGATAAATTTAATAAATCTACTTTTAACCATTGGAAATCTTTTGGATTCTCTACAACATCTTTAGTTGTACCGTTAACGCCCACTCCGTCTTTTAATTTAATTAATCCTTGTTCTTCTAATATCGCTAAAGCTCGACCTTCATTTGAAATATCGTTAGGTATAGCGACTTTCGTTCCATTAGGGATATCTTTCACTTCTTTATATTTTTTAGAATAAAAACCTACTTTTGCGTCATATATAGGCTGTAGATCAACTAAATTCGCTTTTCTTTCTTTATTATATTTTTCCATAAAGGGTTTATGCTGTGCAAAGCTCGCGTCTGCTTCTTTACTACTTACCATATCATTATAAGCAACGTTATCATTTACTTGTACAAGCTTGATTTCCCAACCCTCTTTTTTCGCTTCTTTTGCTGCAACTTTTACAACATCTGTCATAGGTGGTGCTTGTGAAGCAACTTTAATCACTTTATCTTCGTTATCTTTTTTTGCTCCACAACCGGAGATAATGACACTAAACAACAATATAAAAATAAACCAAACTTTTTTCATGTCTACACTACTTTCTTTTATCTAATTTTCTAGAGATATTATTTCCTAACATTTGAATGATAAATACAGCAATAATAATGATGATAATTGCGAAATACATTATTTCCGTTTCATAACTTTGATAACCATAGCGAATAGCAAAATCTCCAATACCTCCACCACCAACAATGCCCATCACTGTTGAATATGAGACCATGCTTACTATCGTTGTCGTATAAGCTAATATAATACCGCTACGTGATTCAACTAAAAGAAAATTCCATATATATTTTAATTTTGTTGCACCTAGCGACTCAGCTAAAACTTTTATTTCTATCGGTATATCTAATAAAACTTGTTCTACTAGTCTTGAAAAAATAGCAATACCTACAATACTTAAAGGTATTATCGATGGGTATGGACCAAAAGCGCTCCCTAAAATTAAACGAGTTAAGGGAATTAAACTGATGACAAATAATAAATATGGAAATGAACGAATAAAAGTAATTAAAAAATTAAAAGACCAATAATAATTTCTATTTAATTCTTTAATACCTGGATTGGATAAAAACAAAGCTATACCTAAAGGTAAACCAATTAGTAAAGTAATAATCATGGAAAATCCTAGCATGATACAAGTTTCCTGCAAAGATTGAAGTAATTCTGGTAAGTAATAATTTATTTTTTCAAAGAAAGTCATCCTTCAATACTCCGTTTAACATTTTCTAAATAAGTACCTGTATTTTTTTCTATGCTTTTGTTTTTATTTTCAATAATATCTAGCAACTGTCCGTCCTCCATCACAAACACTTCTTCACACAATTGTTTAACAACACTCAATTCATGTGTAACAAAAATAATGGTAATACTATATTCTTTGTTAATTTTCTTAAGCATTTTTATGATTTCTTCAGTATTATTCTCATCTAAACTGCTAGTCGCTTCATCACATAGCAATATATCTGGGTTTCTAACTAAAGATCTCGCTAATGCTACACGTTGTTTCTCGCCTCCTGATAATTTAGAAGGATAATCGTTCATTTTATCTTCTAATCCAACAAATTGAATAAGTTCTTTCACTCTATCCTCATTCTCTGCATTTATGATTTTCAAAGGCAAAGCTATATTTTGATACACATTTAAGTTATTCAATAAATTATAATGTTGAAAGACCATACCTATTCTTTCCTTATACTTTCTAATCACTTTTTTTGATAACTTATTAATTTCTTGTTCATCAAAAATAATTTTACCTTCAGTTGGCTTTTCTATAAAATTAAGTAACTTTAATAACGTTGTTTTGCCAGAACCACTTTTACCAACAATACCAGTAATAGAACCAGATGCTACTGAAAAGGAAAGATTTTCAACAGCAAACTTCCCTCTATACTTTTTCGATACACTCTCTAATTTATACACTTTTTACACTCCTATATAATAAAATTTTCAGGCATCTAATTTAAAATATTTTTATAATATTTATTTAATTATTATCCACCAAACAAAAAAGATAATCAACAACATTAAAAATACAATTAAATATAAGTCAGTGCGTCATGTCCGAAGTACTTTTCTTCACAACACTGTAAAAGTTGAGTCCTCTATTTCTTTTCTAGTATGATAAACTTAGATAGAGAAAAGAATTAATCTAAAAGGAGCGAAATCATAATGAACGAAGCAGCAAAAACATTAGATGGTTGGTACAGCTTACATTTATTCTATGCAATAGATTGGACAAGCCTAAAAACTGTGCCAGAAGATGATAGAAATACGATAGTTGAAGAGTTTAAAAAATTCCTTGAAGGATTAGAAACTGTTCATAATAATAAAGAAGGCTCTCATGCTTTTTATAACATAACAGGTCAAAAAGCAGACTTAATGTTATGGTTCTTACGTCCTGATGTTAAGCAATTAAATGCTTTAGAAAATGAATTAAACAAATTAGATATTAGTGATTTCTTAATTCCAACATATTCTTATGTTTCAATAGTGGAATTATCTAACTATCTAGCTGGTGATTCAGATGAAGATCCATATGAAAACCCATATGTAAAAGCTAGATTATATCCTGAAGTACCACGTTCAGAATATGTTTGTTTCTATCCAATGGATAAAAGACGTGACGGTGAAGATAACTGGTACATGTTAGATATGGAACATAGACGTAGCTTAATGCGTTCACACGGTTTAATCGGACGCAGTTACGCTGGTAAAGTTAAACAATTCATTACCGGTTCAGTAGGATTGGACGACTACGAGTGGGGCGTAACTTTATTCAGCGACGATATGCTACAATTCAAAAAATTAATCTATGAAATGCGTTTCGATGAAGTATCAGCAAGATATGGTGACTTCGGAGCATTCTACGTAGGTAACATTTTAAATATTGACGAATTAAATGACTTCTTTAAACTAAACTAAGATTTCAAGATAAATATAGAGGCTGAAACATCTATTGGTGTTTCAGCCTCATTTTAATTTGCGGTTCGATATTTTATTTTATCGGACCGTATTTCATGTTTGCGGTTCGATATTTTTTATTTATCGACCTGTATTTCGCATTTGCAGTTCGATAATTTTTATTTATCGAACCGCATTTTAAACATTATTTTATAAAGCCCATATATAAATAAATTCTCCTAATCGAGTGGATTAGGAGAATTATTTCGATGTACTATTATTAACTAAATACATTAATAAAGAACGTTACGATTGGTACGCCAAGTAAGTCTATTAAGAATGCACCTACGACTGGTACAACTAGATAAGCTTTTGGAGAGGCACCAAATTTCTTTGTAATAACGTCTAAGTTTGCCATTGCGTTTGGTGTTGCGCCTAACCCGTGACCAATAAATCCACCGATCATAACAGCTGCATCGTAGTTTTTCCCTAATGCGCGGAACACTACAAATACTGAGAACAGTACAATAAATACTATTTGTACTAATACTATAATTGTTAATGGTAACGCTAAATTATATATTTCTGTTAAGTTAATACTCATTAAAGCAATTGATAAGAACAAGCTCAATGATACATCACTAACTCGGTTTGTAATTTTCATATCTACAATGTTTAATTTTCCATAGTCCGAAATATTTCTGATAATAACAGCTATAAACATAGCGCCCACATAAATAGGAACATTAATACCCGTGTAGTCTGTAAATGTATCAGCTAAATATGTACCAATCGCCATACTAACAGTGATAATTGTAAATTGAACGATAAATACTGTAGTTGGATTCATTCTACTATGTAATTCTTTATTATAATCAACATCACTATAATCTAGAGCTGAAGCTTCTGCTTGCTCTGGTTTTAAATCGAATTTTTTAATTAAGAATCTAACAACTGGACCACCTATTAATCCGCCTGCAACTAATCCTAACGTAGCGGCAGCAAGCGCAGCAGTAACAGCTGAATCTACGCCTAAAGTTTCTAAAGTTTTACCATATGCTGCAGCGTTCCCATGTCCACCTTCCATTGACATAGAACCTGCTGTTAAACCTAGTAACGGAGGTATATTTAACACCTTTGAAAGTGAAACACCAATAATGTTTTGACATGTAGCCAAAATACCACAGAAAATAAAGTATACTATTAATACTTTACCGCCGAGTCGTAATAATTTTAAAGATGCTCCTAAACCTATTGTAGTAAAGAATGCTAACATAAAGAAATCTTGAATAAATTCAGATTCTAATTTTATTGTAACCACGTTTGTTGATTGTAAAATTGCTGCTAAAATTGCAAAAATTAACCCACCTATTACTGGAGCAGGTATACATAATTTCATTAATATAGAAACATTATTTACAATTGCCTGCCCTAATAAAAGCAAGACACATGCTAGCGCCAACGTTGTAATAGCATCGAGCTCTAACATTTTACATTCCTCCTCAAACGACAATCCTGATTGTTTTCATGCTAAATGTCATTTATTTTTATTTTTAAGTAAGTGCTTACAAAGCCACGTTGAACATTATACATACTTTATTTAAATAAATCTAGCAAATATTTAATAGTGTAATATAACTCATTTCGTCATTAGTTGCATATTCGTTTATATGCATTATTGTTTATTCTTTATTATTATATTTAATGCTTCTCGTAGCCCTTATCATACTGATATTAACAATTACTTACATTTTTGTTACTGTAGTTATTGGATAAGTATCTTTATCAATATAATTAGCTATCAGCAATCTTTTTAAAAGTTCACTGTTTATATTGTTTCATTACTTAGCTATTTTCTCTAAAAATTCATTAATGGTTTAAAAAATCCATTCACATTCCTCGTTTATCGTGTATATTAAGTAATAGATAAATATTACTTACAAAATCTATTTTCAAGGAGTATTTATGAAAAATAATCAAGAACAATCACTACAAAAATCTATTGGTCTAATGACCGCAATTACTATTGTAATCGGTACAATTATCGGGTCAGGCGTATTTGTAAAACCTGCTGTTGTATTAACACATGCAGGTACAAGTAATCTTGCCATTTTGGCTTGGGTAGTAGGAGGCGTGCTTACATTAGCAGCAGGACTTACAATTGCTGAAGTAGGTGCTCAAATTCCAAAAACAGGCGGTTTATACGCATACATACGTGACATTTATGGTCCATTTTGGGGCTTTTTAACAGGATGGGTTCAAACGATCATTTATGGTCCTGCAATTATTGTTTCGCTCGTGCTATTTTTTGGTATTTTAGTTACAAACTTTTTTAATATTAGTAACGATTTAAGTGTTTGGATTGGATTTATAGCACTAATATTTTTAACACTTGTAAATATATTAGGTACTAAATTTGGCGGACTTATGCAAAATATCACGACAATTGCAAAATTAATTCCTGTAATTGCTATTATTGTATTTGGTCTTTTATGGGGAGACGAAGGTATATTCGGTAAAGATGTTACATCTCTTATCAAAACAGACGGCGAAATCAATTTTGGTAGGGCTGTACTCGCTACATTATTCGCATATGATGGCTGGATTATGTTAACGAACATGACCGGGGAAATGAAAAAACCTCAGAAAAACCTACCTCTAGCTATGTTAATTGGTTTATCTGTCGTAACCTTGGCATACGTATTAATTAACATTTCAGTATTTCACGTTATCCCAGCTGAAAAACTAGTTGGCTTAGGTAATACTGCAAGTGCCGAAGCAGCAAAAGCACTATTCGGAGATATCGGTTCAAAAATCGTGAATATTGGTGTCATTATTTCAATTTTCGGTTGTTTAAACGGAAAAATCATTACATTCCCACGCATACCATTTGCGATGGCTGAAGATGGGTTATTACCATTACATAAATATGTCGGTTATATTAGTCCTAAGTTAAAATCACCATTAGGCGCTTTAATGACTGTATTTGGAATATCTGTAATATTAATTATATTAACGATTTTATTCCCGAACACAGTTAACGCTGATTATTTATCTGAAGTTACGATTTTCATCATATATTTATTCTATATGATGGCATTTGTAGGACTATTTATACTTAGAAAACAAAATAAAGGAACTAAAAGAGATTATTCGGTACCGCTATATCCATTTGTACCTTTACTAGCTCTTTTCGGTGGCGCATTCATTATCATTAACACTTTAATATCTGATTTTATGGGTTCATTATATTCATTAATCATTTTAGCTATTGGTGTACCAGTTTATATGTATTTAAATAAAAATAAACAACGTCGCTCATAAAATAGATAACTAAATTTATTAAATAAAAAGCTCCTAATCCGTTAAGTTTCTAACGGATTAGGAGCTTTTTTTCGATCACGAATTATTTAATTTTTCACTTCTGTTTTTGCTTCAAGCTCAATCATTTCTTCTTTTGATTTATCTAATACTAGATAATTTAATTCATCATTTGTCATTTTCTTAAGTGAAGGATATCTAACCATAAAGAATACTAAGCCTAAGATTAACCAAACAAATAGTGCAATATATGAAGGTAATGAAAGACTCGCTGGTGATCCTGGAATCAGTAATAGTCCTAAGAATATTAACGCAATAATCGCACCTATTAAAGCAAATGTTTTATATTTCGGATGATACATCATACTTCTCTTATCATATGAGAACAACTTAAATGCTGATAAACATGTGATAAAGTATGCGATTGAAACACCCGTTGAAGACATGTCTACAATCCATGTTAATGCTGTTCTACCTAACCAAGGCGCTACTAATGCTAAAACGAGTATAAATATAATACTAATATATGGCGTATTGTATTTAGGATGTAATTTTTTGAACACGCTTGGCATAACTGCTGCTCTACCCATTGAGAATAACAATCTACTAGAGCTCATAAAAAAGCCATTTAATCCAGTGAATATCCCCATCATAATAGAAACGATTAACACTGCTAAACCTACAAATGAGAACCCTTCTTTTACAACTGAACCTGTTACCCATAAATTCCCTCCAATTGAAGAAGGATCTTTGAATAACCAACTTGTTAGAAGTATCATCATTACATAAGTTATTGCTGATGCTAATAAACTAAATACGATGAGTTTGAACGTCTTACTTGGTGCAAAGTTAAATTCTTCGGCTGTTTGTGGAATGTTGTCAAAGCCTACGTAAGCCCAAGGTGCTACAGCTAATATCAATAGTATCGAGCCTAGCCAACCTTCTTTCTCACTTATTGCAGGTTGTAAATTTGAAAATGAAAAGTCTTGTGTGAAAAATGAACCTGCAAATAGTAGAACGACAACAACTGCTAATATAACACAGAATATATACTGTAAATTTCCTGAAAAACTTGAACCTTTAATACTTATCCAAGCAAATATTAATAAAATTAATGAAGATAATATAATTTCAGTGATATAAACGTCCCATCCTGCGATAGTGTATAGCTTACCTTGTTCTAAAAACCCAGGCATTACAAATTTAAATAACAAACTGAATGCTGACGCGTTTAAAGCAACAATACATATGTACCCAAAGGTTAAAAACCATGATGAAAAGAAGGACACATATTTCCCGAATCCTAAGTAACCAAATGCAAAAGCTCCACCTGATACAGGGAACTTCTCTACTAATGCGCCATAACTTATAGCTATAACAATCATTAATAGTGCACCTAAAAATATACCTATTGAAGCACCTATTGGACCTGCTTGGCCTATCCAATCTCCTGGAAGTATAAATGCGCCCCAACCTATGCTTGAGCCATAAGCTATGGCCCAAACAAATTTCTCAGATAAGTTCTGTTCTAAATTCCCTCTTGATAAATCTTTCTTTCGTCTTGCCATTAATGTTCCACCCTTATTTTTATTTTTCGTGAAACGCGACTAACTTTTATACCTTATAATTTCCAAACCGCGATTACAAGTAACAACCAACTAACTATGAATAACACGCCACCTATCGGCGTAATAGCACCTAATACTTTAATTTGTGTTAAAGCTAATATATATAAAGAACCACTAAAGAATACAATTCCGAATGTCATCAACCAACCTGCAATATTTAAATTTGCAGTTGTTGTGCCAGAAACAATACCAATAAGTATTAAGCCTAGTGCGTGATACATTTGATAAGTTGTTGCTTTTTCCCAAATATCTAAATATTTAGCTGATAATTTGTTTTCTAAACCGTGAGCTCCAAAAGCACCTGCTGCAACAGCAATCATTGCATTTATTGCCCCAATAATGATAAATAATTTCATTTTCTTACTTCCTTTCTTTTATTAAAAATCAAAAATTGAATCTCCATTTCCTATACCATCATCAGTCGTTAAAGTATTTTCATTTTGTTTTACCGTTGATTTATCAGGTACTTTTCCACCCATTTTTCTAATTTCTTCATTAGATATTTGAGGATTTTCTTTTTTAATTGGCGTTGAAGAAGTTTTCATATAAGGTTGTTTCACTTCTATACCTTGGTTATTTCCCTCTTCTGCATCAATTAATCCACTTAAAGTGTGAATTGCATGCATATGTTTATTAAATGTTTCATTATTTGTCGCGTTATCTGCATGTACCAATTCATCTTCAATCGCTGATATTAATTGATCTCTGCTAATCATTTACCTCACCTCCACACCAATTGATCGGTTCTTTACCTTTTGATTTTAAAAACTGATTTGTTTCACTAAATGGTTTTGATCCAAAGAATCCTCTATGAGCTGACAATGGGCTTGGATGAACCGATTTAATAATATGATGTCTTTCTGTATCAATGAGTTTAATTTTCTCTTGTGCTGGTTTACCCCATAAAATAAAGACGACATCTTCAAGTTCACGTGAAATACTTTTAATGATTTCATTCGTGAAAATTTCCCAGCCGATATTTTTATGAGAATGTGCTTTATGTGCTTCCACAGTTAATACTGTGTTCAATAATAACACACCTTCTTTTGCCCAATCTTGTAAATGTGGACTAGTACGCTTACAACCAATATCCGACTCCAATTCCTTGTAGATGTTTCTTAAGGAAGGTGGAAACTTAGCATCAGGTTGTACTGAAAAAGCTAAACCGTGTGCTTGATTTGGCCCATGATACGGATCTTGACCTAAAATGACGACTTTAACATTGTCTAACGGTGTTAAATCAAATGCTTGATAAACATTTTCTCTAGCTGGATACACCGTTGTATTTTGATAAGCTTCTTCTAAAAAAGCTTCCATTTCTGAAAAATCATGTTGCTCTTTTATATTGTGAAAGATTTCTTGCCAATCCATTTTTTTCACCTCTTTAAAAATGATAACATAGCCTTCATGAAATGGTCATAACTATTTTTTACAATTAAAAAACATGATATGATATCTTATATGAATATATTGGGAGGAATTACCGATGGCATTAAAAAAAGTCTTAACTATAGCAGGATCAGATACAAGTGCTGGTGCTGGAATGCAAGCTGATTTAAAAACATTTCAAGAACACAATACTTATGGAATGGTTGCATTAGCAGCTGTTGTTACAATGGACCCAAAAACTTGGGCACATGATGTGACGCCATTACCTCTTGATTTACTGGATAAGCAGTTAAATACAGCTATTTCTATCGGTCCAGATGCAATTAAAACTGGTATGTTAGGTTCTGAAGAAGTTATTAAACGTGCTCGCCAAGCATATGACGAGTCAGGTTCTGAAATCTTTGTTGTTGACCCAGTTATGGTTTGTAAAGGCGAAGATGAAGTACTTAACCCGGGAAATACTGAAGCAATGATTAAAGAATTATTACCTAAAGCAACAATTGTAACACCAAATTTATTTGAAGCGGGACAACTTTCTGGTTTAGGTAAATTAACATCTATCGAAGATATGAAAAAAGCTGCTGAAAAAATACATGAGCTTGGTTCACAATATGTCATCATTAAAGGTGGTAAAGCGCTAGAATCAGACAAAGCCTTTGACTTATTCTATGATGGTAAAAAACATGTATTACTTTCTACTGATAAATTCCAATCTAGTTATAATCATGGTGCCGGCTGTACATTTGCTGCTGCAACTACTGCTAATTTAGCTAACGGTGAGTCTCCAGAAGATGCTGTAAAACACGCTAAAGCATTTGTTGCATCTGCAATAAAAAATGGCTGGAGAATGAATGAATTCGTCGGTCCAGTTGATCATGGTGCAGCAAACCGTATTGAAAAAATCGAAGTTTATACTGAAGAAGTATAAATAAAAACTACACGTTTAAAAAGTCTACAGAGTATCTCACTTTGTAGGCTTTTTTACGTGTAGCCTTTTCATTATTGTCCAATGCCAAATTCTGCTTTTATTTTGGCAATCACTTTTTGTTTTTTAAATAGTTTCATTTCATATTCATAAAGCGTCATATTATCTAATTTACTTTCATTAAGACACACGATTTCAGCTTCATAATTTTCTAAAGTCATAATACGTTCAGTTTGTTCAAATTCGGTTTTGATTTGTTTTAGTTTTACGTTACTGCCCATATAAGGCTTAAAACTATCAAATTCACGAAGAACACTTAGTAAATATTGAACTGGTACTTCTTCATAATACTGATATCCCATGATATTACAATAATCTAAAACCGCTTCATCATTAAATGAAATACGCTTTCTTTCCACTACTTTCACCCGCCGTTTCTTAAGGCTCATTCTTTGTAGTAGTAATTGTACTTTAAACGATATCATCTATCAAGTTAATATTTACATATGTACTTTAAGATTCTTTATTACTATAAGCACTATTATCTACAATAATTTCTACATTCGGGTGATTGTACAATGCTGAAGCTGGAAGATCAGTCGTAATTTCACCTGACAACAACTTTTGAATCGCTTCTGCTTTTTTTGGTCCAAAAGCTAATAATATGATGCGTTTAGCTTTTAAAATAGATTGAATACCCATTGAAATTGCTTGTTTAGGTACTTCTTCTTTCGTTTCAAAATATCTACTGTTAGCTTCTATTGTTGATTCTGTTAAATCAACTACACTTGTTAAACTATCAAATGATGTTCCTGGCTCATTAAAACCGATATGACCATTTTCACCAATTCCTAATATTTGTATGTCCATTGGACCTTCTTTATCTATTAGATTCTCATAGCGTTCTACTTCGCTATTTAAATCATTTGCTGATCCATGTGGTAAATGTATTTTTTCTTCATTCCAACTAGATAAATGGTTAAATAATATATCGTGCATATATGTGTAATAACTTTCTGGATGATCAGAGTCGATTCCTATATACTCATCTAAATTAAAGGTTGTAATATTACTTAAATCCAATTTATTTATTTTAATTAAATTAACTAATTGTTCATATACGCCGACCATTGTACCACCAGTAGCTAAACCTAACACACTCTTATTGTCAGTTATGATTTGCTTTAATAACTCATTTGCAACATAATGACAAGCTTCTTTTTCAGTACCTAAATTTATAAATTTCATGATTATCCCTCTATTTCTTTAATAAATCGTTTTGTAATTTCTAAAGGTCTTGTAATTGCGCCTCCAACAACTGTGCAATGAACACCTAAATCCGTTACACGCTTCAACATTTCAGGTGTTACAACGTTTCCTTCTGCTATCACTTTAGCTTCGACTTTATTTAATACATCTTTTAAAAATTGAAAGTCATTTTCGTATAATACATGACCTTTAGTATATGATGTATAACCTCTTAATGTTGTACCAACATAGTCAAACCCAAGCTTATCAGCATTGATTGCTTCGTCTAAATCTGATATATCAGCCATAATTTCTACATTTGGTGCGTTATCTCTAATATACTGAACAATTTCTTCAAGTGATTCTTTTGGTCTTTCTTGTTTAGTCGCATCTAGAGCAATTACCTCACATCCACTTTCAATCAACTCATCGACTTCTTTCGTAGTAGCTGTGATAAATACGTTGGAACCTTCGTAATCTCTTTTTACAATACCGATGACTGGTAAGTCGACTTCTTTTTTTATTGCAATAATGTCTTCTTTCGTATTTGCTCTAATTCCTTTAGCGCCACCTTGATAAGCGGCTAATGCCATTTTACTCATAATAAATGAAGAATGTAATGGCTCTTCTGGTAATGCTTGACATGAAACAATTAATCCTTGCGGTAACATTTAAAATGCACTCCTTATTTTTCTTCTAATGCTTCTTCAACTTCATTTTTAATTGTTGTTACATGAGGACCATATATAATTTGTACACCTGTACCTTTTTGAACAATACCTCGTGATTCAGTTGATTTAATCAAATCTTCATCAATCTGTTCACCATCTTTAACGGTCACTCTCAATCTTGTTGCACAACAATCTACAGCATCAATGTTTTCCTTGCCACCCAAACCTTTAATAATTGTTTGCGCGCGTTCACTTGCTTTAACAGTTTCAACCGCCGCTTCATCTTCACGGCCAGGCGTCTTAAAGTTAAATTTAGTAATTAAAAATCTAAATGTAACGTAATACAGTAAGAACCAGACTATACCAATTGGAATCACTAGTAAATAATTTGTCTTACTATTACCTTGTAACACACCGAACAGTATATAATCAATAAAACCACCACTAAAAGTTTGTCCAACTGTAATATTAAATATATCAGCCATCATAAAGGCTAATCCATCAAATATAGCATGGATAACATATAAAACTGGCGCAATAAATAAGAAACTGAATTCTAAAGGCTCTGTTATACCTGTTAAGAATGACGTAAGTCCCGCTGAAAGCATTAAACCACCTACGACCTTTTTCTTTTCAGGCTTTGCAGTGTGGTAGATAGCTAATGCAGCACCTAACAAGCCAAACATCATTGTTATAAATCGACCAGACATATAACGCGAGATGCCCGAATAATAATGTGTTAAATTAGCATCGCCTAACTGAGCGAAAAATATATTTTGTGTTCCTTGAACAATTTTACCGTTGATTTCCATTGTACCACCTAAAGCTGTTTGCCAGAATGGTAAATAGAATATATGATGCAGTCCAAATGGTCCAAGCATACGTAATACAAATCCATAAATGAAAGTTCCTATAACACCTGTCTTATTCACAAGTCCACCTGCACCAAATATCCAACCTTGGATGGTCGGCCATACAAAGTACAATACAACACCTAATACTATAGAAGCTACAGAGGTTATAATAGGTACGAATCTAGAACCACCAAAGAACCCTAAAAATGGTGGCAATGTAATCTTGTTATATTTATTATGTAAAAATGACGTCAAAATACCAACGATAATACCACCAAATACACCTGTTTCAACTGTTTGGATTCCTAGCATCATCCCTTGCCCTGCTTTAGCAAGTGAATCTTGAGATGCAATATTGTCAGTAATCGTCAATAACGCGTTCATAGTTGCATTCATAATTAGAAAGCCTAACATCGCTGCTAGACCAGCTGTACCTTTATCACTTCTCGCTAATCCAATCGCTACACCTATAGCAAATATTACTGGTAAATTAGCAAAAACAATATCTCCTGCTGAAGACATTAATATAAAGATATATTGTAATAAATCCACATCTAAGATTGGATAAGCTTTTATTGTATTTGGATTACTCAACGCACCTCCAATACCCAGAAGCAAACCTGCTGCTGGTAATATAGCGATGGGTAACATAAATGATTTCCCGAATTGTTGTGCCTTATCAAAAATTTTACTCATGGACACACCTCCTATTGAAACTAAATATAACACCATGAAAAGATTAGTCAATAACATTCGTTGTTTTGAAAAACTTTTTCAAATATAATACACATATTATAGAAAACAGGAGTGTTAACCATGAATTTTGAAAATCGTATTCAACAATTTTCATATCTTTTCACAAAAACGGACGAAAAAATTGCACAGTATATTACTACTCATCCGAAAGGCGACCATTTTTCAACAATTACTGCATTAGCTTATGCTATTAGTGTTTCACCTTCTAGTATTTCTCGTTTCAGTCATAAACTTAATTATCAGCATTTCCAAGATATGAAATTTAATATTCAACAATCTTATAATGGAACAGATATTCAAAATGTACCTCTCATACAACGGATATATGAATATCATCAATCTATCATTCAACAATCAGGTGAATTTATTTCTAATAAAAAAATAAATCAATTGATCGAAGTATTAATAGAAAGTGAACATGCGTTATTTGCAGGATTAGGTAGCTCAGGTTTAACAGCCACTGAGTTCTATTACAGAACAATGCGCATGGGTATTAAAGGAAATTCAGCGACAGATGTGCATCAAATAAAAATTGGTGCTTCTTTGCTCACTGAGCGAGATACATTTATTGCCTTGTCTAATAGTGGAGAAACAAAAGAATTGGTTAACGCTGTTAAAATCGCTAAAGATCATGGTGCCACAATTATTGCGATTACTAACTATGCTGGTAGCCCTCTTTCCACTCTCTCAGACATAACGATTATGACGATAGATCAAACTAGAATAAATGATCATCAATTTATTAACACTCAAATTTCAGCTCATTTTCTAATAGATGTTGTCAGTTACATGCTTTTATCACACGAAAGTCATTTAACACAATACGACCATACTAAAGAAGTTATTTTAAAGGATAATAATTCCTGAGTTGTGAGCAGAATGTATATAAATTTACTCGAGAATTTAGTAGAATAGTAAAGTATATACTATGAGGAGTGAAAGGCATGGAATTAATTCAAATAGATCAAGTTCAAACCTTAATATCAGAATATGAAAATAAGCCAGTTTATCTTCATGTAGAGACAACAAATGGTGCGTATGCGAATCACTTTGATCAAAAAGTGTTCAACGCTGGTACATTTTTAAGAAATATTCAAGTTACATTTACCCATGCTCATTTAACAGGTGGCGTTAAAGAGCCTTTCCGTGTGGGCCTTAAATTAGACAATAATGGCTGGGTTTATGTACAAGGTTTGACACATTATGAAGTAACGGAAAATAAAGAATTATTATTAGCGGGATTAAATCATGAAGGGCAACTTGCTGCTAGTTTAGAAATTAGTAGTAAACCGTTTAAGGAATAAGAGGTGACGACAATGGATAAAGAAAGACAAGTATTGGTTATATTCCCACATCCAGATGATGAAGCGTTTGGAACTTCGGGTACATTAAGCAAATTTATAGATAACGGTGTCCCAGTTACTTATGCATGCTTAACTTTAGGTCAAATGGGTCGTAATCTCGGCAACCCTCCTTTTGCAACAAGAGAGTCTTTACCGTTTATTAGAGAACGTGAATTAGAAGCAGCTGCTGAAGCAATTGGTATTACTGATTTACGTAAAATGGGTTATAGAGATAAAACTGTTGAATTTGAACCAAAAGATGAAATAGATAATATGGTAAAATCTTTAATAGATGAATTAAATCCATCACTAATAATATCATTCTATCCAGGCTATTCTGTACATCCAGACCATGAAGCAACTGCAGAAGCAGTAATAAGAACAGTAAGCCGTATGGAAAAATCAGAACGTCCTAAATTACATTTAGTAGCATTTAGTAATGACACGTATAGCGATCTCGGAGAGCCCGATGTAAATATAGATATAACTGGTTATGAGGAACGTAAAATGAAAGTACTTCAAGCTCATGCATCTCAAACCGGACCAATGTTACAAAACCTCGCTTCAAATACACAAGAGAGTGAAGCGGCTAAAGATATGTGGTTGAAGTCAGAACATTTCTGGACATATCATATTGAATAGATAGTTGGAGGCAATGTTAATGAAACAAATCGATTTATCAACACGTGAAGCGCGATGGAAATATTTTGGTTCAGTAGATCCAATCAAAGGAACGAAACCTACTGAAAAAGAAAAAATGCCTGATTTACAAAGTTCTAAAAAAGATTTTCTATTCGAAATTGAGCATGTTGGTATTAAAAATTTAGTTTATCCTGTTAAAATAGATGGTTTTCAATCAATTGGTAATTTTGAGTTTTCAACAAGTTTAAATCAAGATGAAAAAGGTATTAATATGAGCCGTATCATCGAAAGTGTTGAAAAACATTACGATAACGGTGTGCCTTTAAGTTTTGATTCTTTAAAATCATTACTCAATACACTTGAAAGTGCAATGTTCCAAAATACAGCTTCTGTAGACGTATCAGCTAAATGGTTCTTTAACCGATACAGTCCAATTACTCAACAAAAAGCTGTTGGAAACGCTGATATACGTTACATTTTATCAGTATCAGACGACAAACTTACTAAAAAATCATTAGGTATCGAAGTACCGGTTACAACACTATGTCCTTGTTCTAAAGAAATTAGTGAATACTCTGCTCATAACCAGCGCGGTATTATTACAGTCCTAATTGATTTAGACACTGAGACTGATTTACCAGATAATTATAAAGAATTGATTTTAGACGGTATGGAAGCAAATGCGAGCTCTATGCTTTATCCAATACTAAAACGTACAGATGAAAAAGCAGTTACAGAGCGTGCATATGAAAATCCTCGCTTCGTAGAGGACTTAATTAGATTAGTAGCGGCAGATTTAGTCGAATTAGAATGGATTAATGGTTTCGAAATAGAATGCCGTAATGAAGAATCAATACATCAACATGATGCATTCGCAAGATTAAAATACTCAAAATAATCATATATAACTAAAAAAACAGCCAAAATTCTTATTTAAAAAAGAATTTTGGCTGTTTTTCATTTTTATTTAACCCTAGTAACCACTCGTTACTTTCCTTAATTACAAATTCACTTCTTCTTCTTCAGTTTCAACCCATGGATTATTCTGAATTAATTTAATGATTTGCTCTGTAAATAGTTTAACGCGTAATTTAATATCATCTACATCCACATAGTAAGTGCCGTCTTCTGTTTTTCCGTAATCTGCATCTTGTGTAGAGATTTGGACAGGTACAGCAATTCCTAACAAGTTTCTCATGATAATTCTTAAGTGTGATAATGGTTCCGTACTACGCATGCCACCACTATTGCAAATTAATCCAACTGGTTTCATTTTGAATTCGTCCATCGTTAAATGGTCTAATGCATTTTTTACTACGCCTGAATATGAACCGTGATAATTTGGTGTACCAATTATAATAGCATCTGCTTCTTCAGCTAGTTCTCGTAATTCATTAACATTTGCTTTAATACGTTCATCATTTAAGTGTCGGCCAGATACATCTAAGAACGGAACTGGCTTATCATATAAATCAAACAATGTTACCTCTGCTTCTTGTTCTTCTAAGTTACCGCGAACAAATTGCGCCAGTGCATGTGTATGAGAGTATTGTTTAGCGCTACCTACAATAAGTAATACTTTCACTGTTGTCACCTCAAAATCTATGATATTTATTATACCTCACAGTATAACATACTGAATAACTAAGAGTTTATACTCAGTTAAAAATCAGTCTAATGGACTATTAACCATTACTCTTCGCTTTTCAAAGCTTGTATGATGGCTTTACCAACACCACTATTTTCGTTTGTATCTGTTATATAATCCGCCATTTCTTTAACTTCAGGTGCACCATTTTCCATTGCAACTGCGTATCCTGCTTTTTCTAACATAGAAATGTCATTTAAATTATCACCTATCGCCATAACATCTGACATTGGTATTTTGAGTTGTTCAGCGATTGCTTCT
Source organism: Mammaliicoccus sp. C-M13 (assembly GCF_022386845.1). Lineage (NCBI taxonomy): Bacteria > Bacillati > Bacillota > Bacilli > Caryophanales > Staphylococcaceae > Mammaliicoccus > Mammaliicoccus sp. C-M13. Next base: position 134,321 of record NZ_JAJNHQ010000005.1, read on the forward strand.
AATGCGATTCCCTTTTGTGCATCAGAATGTGTAATTTCTATATTCCCTCTTGAAGAAGAAGATACAGCTAAACTTTGAGACTCAGAAATTTCTGCTTTAGCTCTATCGATTTTTTCTAAATCACTCGCAAATGCTAAGATTTTCAAAATAATTTCGCCTGGACGTTTACTAATTTCGTCATAGCTATCAACTTGTTTCAAAGTCCCATTATCTATACGATTTTGTATATTAGCTCTAATTTTCTTAACATCCGCTTTTTGGCCAGCTTTTTCTGCTATATCCACATAGATTTCTAAGTCTTTCTCTGGGTCTTCTGTATAAATACCAAAGTTCGTATACACTTGGTAATAAATATCTTCACTATTTAAGACACCTGTAATTTTATCAATTAATGGACGTGTTAATTTAGATGTATGAATAATGTTAAATTCTTCATCCCTTAATTCAGCCCCGTTTAAACAAATATAAGGTAAAGTCAAATCTGTTGGTGCAATTGGACCATTCGCTTCATAAAAAGCTCTTCCCGTAGCAATAACTACCGTAATACCCTTAGATTGGGCATATTTTATTGCTTCATAGTTCTCATTAGAAATTTCGTGTGCTGCATTTAGTAAAGTACCATCCATATCTGTTGCGATTAACTTTATCATTAGAGAGACCTCTTTTCTTTATATTCAACATAAATTCTAACAAATTATCTGTATAAACTCTATGAATCTGAACTCTTCTCTTTGTTTTGCTTCTTTTTCGCTCTTTTTTCTTTAAAAAACGTACGAAGCATCTCTCCGCACTCTTCTGCTAATATTCCTCTTTCTACTGTAGAACGATGATTAAACCTTGTATCTTCTATTAAATTCATTAAACTACCACTACATCCACCTTTAGGATCACTTGCGCCGTATACAACATGAGGTATTCTACTCATTACTATAGCGCCCGAGCACATAACACAAGGTTCTAACGTTACATATAAAGTAGTATCTTCTAAACGCCATGAATTTAAATATTCAGATGCTTCTTGTATTGCCAGCATCTCAGCATGTGCAGAAGGACTTTGTTCATTTTCTCTTAAATTATGCCCTCGTCCAATTACTTCTCCTTTATACACAACAATTGCACCAATTGGTACTTCGTCCATTTTCCATGCTTTTTTCGCTTCTTCAATAGCAAGTTTCATATAATTTTCATGCACGTTTTATTTCACTCCGTTTAATTTGTGATAGAATAGGTATGTCTATTTTAACACCTGGAGAGATAAATATGAAAAAAACCTTTATTGCAATTGAAGGACCTATAGGAGTCGGGAAAAGTTCTTTAACTAAAAAGCTTGCTAAAGCTTTGAATTATAAAGAAGAATTTGAAATTGTAGATGAAAATCCATTTCTAAGTGATTTTTATGATGACATTTCAAAATGGAGTTTTCAAACTGAAATGTTCTTCTTATGTCATCGCTATAAACAATTAACAGATTTACAAAATGTGCAAGGCATCGTAAGTGATTATCACATATTTAAAAATAAAATTTTCGCTAAAAACACTTTAAACGATTTTGAATATGATAAATTCAGTAGAATCTACGATATCTTAACTGAAGATATTCGCATGCCAGATCAAATAATCTTCCTCGATGCTTCCTTAGATGTTCTTCAAGAACGCATTGCCAATAGGAATAGATCCTATGAGGCTCAAATAGAAGACGATTACTTAGCACAATTAAAACACGACTATAATCAGTTTTATAAAGAAGTAAAAAATGAAATCGATGCAATACAAATAGATACTTCAAATTTAGATTTCGTTCATAACACCTCAGATTATCAACATGTTTTACATTTATTACAACCATTGATTGGAGAGATTAAACATGACCAATAAAGTCATTCCCAGTAATGCGATTATAACGATTGCTGGTACTGTTGGGGTAGGAAAGTCATCATTAACAACAGCTCTAAGTGAGCGTTTAAACTTTAAAACATCTTTTGAAAAAGTAGATAACAACCCATATTTAGAAAAATTCTATCACGACTTTGAACGTTGGAGCTTCCACCTTCAAATATACTTTTTAGCAGAACGCTTTAAAGAACAAAAAAGAATGTTCGAATATGGCGGTGGATTTATACAAGACCGTTCCATTTACGAAGACGTTGATATTTTCGCAAAAATGCATGAAGAACAAGGAACAATGACACAAGAAGACTACGCAACTTATAGAGAACTATTTGAAGCAATGGTTATGACCCCATACTTCCCTAAACCAGATGCATTAATTTATTTAGAATGCGACTATGAAGATGTTATACAACGCATCAAAAATAGAGGACGACAAATGGAAATCGAAACAGACGAACAATATTGGAAAAAACTTTTCGCACGCTATGATAATTGGATTAACAACTTTACAGAGTGTCCAGTTGTTCGTGTAAATATAAATGATTATGACTTATACGAAGACCCAGAATCAATCAACAAAGTCATCGACAAAGTAGCACACGTCATTGAAACACATCGCGCTATCGATACAAGAGTGAAGTAGGAACTATATAGGTAGGATAAATCTTTTCCTAAAATAAACATCCCAACCCGTTAGAATTATCTTTCAGGTTGGGATTTTTTTGTTGTCTTTGAATTTGAAAATGTATACTTGACTGAGGCAAGGCTCCAATCATCTACCATTCCATTCTGTTTCTTTTTCATAAAATTCATTTATGTCTTTGTATATATAATCCGCTTCTTCCAAGTCTGATTTTTCGCCAGTACCGCTTAGTACACCGACTACTACACCGAAATGTGAATTTCGTCCCATTTGTATATCTGTTGGGGTGTCCCCTATTATTGCTATTTCTTCTGGTACAACGTTCCATTTTGCATAAAAGTCTTCTACCATTTTAGGGTCTGGCTTTTGATAACCGTTAATAGTAGCGGTAATTGTATCGTCTATTAAATGACTGACACCTGCATCTTTGATAAAGCGTTTTGTTCCGTCTTGATCGTCGCTCGTTATAATCGCTATTTGATATCCTTTATCTTTGAAATGTTTTAATGTATTTTGCATGTCGTCTATTACGACCGTTTCTGGATTATATTCTGCAATTAAATCTTTGCTTAATTGTATTGTCCAGTCTTCTACTTCTTTATTATTTTCATGATTAGCGTATTTTTGAAATTTTTTTACGATATCAGATAATGTTCCTGAAGCTAAAATACCACTTGCTAAAAATTTCCCGTCTACATATCCTAATTCTTCTTGTAATGATTGTTCTTCTTCAACTTGATATTGTTCTATAAATTTATTGATTATCACAAGAGAGATTTCAGACCATGTTTCATCAAACTTTAGTAATGTTCCGTCTTTATCAAATAATAGCCAATTAATCATATATGTATTCTCCTTTAAAAAATCAGGCTGGGACAAATAGATGTCTCAGCCTGATTTATTTTAAATATCTTTATACTGTCTCAATACGGCTTTCTTGTCCTACTACTACTCTCCAACCATGTTTATCTTCTTTCTTACCTGTTTGGATTGCTGTGTACTCATCAAATAAATGATTTGTGATAGGACCCGTCTTATTATCATTAATTGTAATTTCAACTTCATCATATTTTAAGAAGCCAACTGGTGAAATAACAGCTGCAGTTCCTGTGCCGAATATTTCTGTTAAACGACCATCATGATGTGCATTGACTACTTCATCGATTGAAATTCGTTTTTCTTCAGTTTCATAACCCAATTCTTGGGCTAACTCGAGCACAGTTTTTCTTGTAATACCTGGTAAAATACTACCATTTAATTCAGGTGTTACTACTTTACCATCGATTACAAAGAAGATATTCATACTACCTACTTCTTCGATATATTTTTGTTCTACACCGTCTAACCAAAGAACTTGATCAAAGCCCAATTCATTAGCACGTGTTTGTGCAATTAAACTAGCAGCATAGTTTCCACCACATTTAGCAAAACCTACTCCACCTCTAACAGCACGAACAAACTCATCTTCGACATATATACTTGTTGGTTTTAATTGTTCATCACCATAATATGCACCTACAGGAGAAAGAATCACTAGAAATTCATAATCTGTTGACGAACGTACACCTAAGTATGGTTCAGTTGCATATACAAATGGTCTCACATATAAAGATTGGCCTTCACCATTAGGCACCCAATCACGTTCTATATCAATTAGCTGTAATAAACCTTCTAATACTTTGTCTTCGTCGATTTGTGGCATTTCCAAACGTTTTAACGATAAATTGATTCTTTTGAAATTTTGGTCAGGTCTGAATAACGTTACTTCATCTCCGTCTTTATATGCTTTCATGCCTTCAAATACTGTTTGACCATAATGAAGCCCTTGTGCACTTGGCGATAAAGTAATTGGCCCATATGGAATAATTTTAGGCTCTGACCAGCCTTCACCTTGTTTATAAGACATAGATAGCATATAATCTGTAAAGATTTCGCCGAACGCTAACTTTTGGAAATCCGGTTTTTCTTTCAGCTGCTCACGCTGTTCTACGTAAAATGTTTCTGACATAATGATTCCTCCTAGGCTAATTAATAATTAATGTTATCAAGTATATCAGTCATAGAGGGGTTATTCAATAAGTTTTTAGAAAATTTAAAAAATACTCATAATATATTTAACTTTTTGCTAATTGGTCTTTTTCTTTAATTGCTTTTAACATTAGTTTTGTCATGCTATCTAAATCATATTGTGGATTGAATCCCCATTCTTCCTTAGCACAACTTGTATCGATTGAATTTGGCCAAGTATCTGCAATTGCTTGACGGTCAGGATCAACATCATAACCAAGCTCAAATTCAGGCAATATTTTTTGTATTGAAGCTTTAACTGTTTCTGGTTCTACGCTCATAGCACTTACGTTATATGCGTTACGATGAACCAATCTTTCCCCGTCTGCTTCCATCAATTGAATAATCGCATTAATAGCATCATCCATAAACATCATATCCATATATGTCCCTTTAGCGATATAACTATTGTATTTACCTTCTCGTATCGCTTTAAAGTATATTTCCACAGCGTAATCTGTTGTGCCTCCGCCTGGTTCTTTTACATAAGAAATTAACCCAGGGAAACGTACACTTCTTGTATCTACACCAAATTTCGTATAATAGTAGTCACATAATAATTCTCCTGCTACTTTATTCACGCCATACATTGAAGTCGGTCTTTGTATCGTTTCTTGTGGCGTCATATCTTTTGGTGTATTAGGCCCGAAAGCGCCTATAGAACTTGGTGTAAAGAATTGCATGTTGTGTTCTCTTGCCGCTTCTAAAGCATTTACAAGCCCACCCATATTTAAATTCCATGCAAATAAAGGATTTTTTTCAGCAGTTGCAGATAATAAAGCAGCCATATGCATAATTGTATCTGCTTTAAATGTTTCAACTAGCTCAAACAATCTGTCTTTATCCGTTACATCTAGTATTTCGAATGGTCCATTTAATATAACGCTGTCACTTTCTGGTCTTTTTATATCTGTAGCTAGAACTTGATCGTTACCAAATTTTTCTCTTAATTTTATTACTAATTCTGTCCCGATTTGACCTAGTGCACCAGTTATGATGACTTTTTTCATAATAAAAATCCTCCTGTACTATTGAAATGTTCAATTGTCTTTTTAGAACGTACAAAAACGCTTTCTTTATAGTTATTTTAACTTATTTAAGCCGATTTGTATACTTGAGAAACACATTTCTATAATAAAAAGGGCACTTATTACATAAAAACAGGGAGTATATCATAAATAAGGCTGAGACATTTATTTATGTCTCAGCCTGTCACTTCACATTATTTACAGCAATCCAAGTTCTTTACCAATTTTTTCGTAAGTTTCAATTGCTTGATCTAATTGTTCTTTCGTATGTGCTGCAGTTGGCATATTTCTTACACGACCTGTACCTCTAGGCACAGTCGGGAATACTATAGCTTTTGCATATACACCTTCGTCCATTAGTCGTTTACTAAATGTTTGAGCCTTTTTCTCTTCACCAATAATTACTGGTGTAATTGGTGTTTCTGAATGTCCAATATCGAACCCTTTAGCTTTTAAGCCTTCTTTTAAGTAGTTCGCATTATCCCATAATTTATCGTGTAATTCAGTAGAAGCCATTAATTTTTTAACTGATTCAGTAATTGCTTTAGTATCTCCAGGCGCTAAAGAAGTTGAGAATAAGAAAGGTCTTGAAGCAACTTTTAACCAATCTATTAAATCTTTCGTACCTGCTACGTATCCACCTACTACACCTATTGCTTTAGATAACGTTCCAATTTGGAAATCAATTTTATCTTGTAAACCGAAATGTTTTACTGTGCCTGCTCCTTTACCCATAACACCTGAGCCGTGAGCGTCATCAACATAAGTGATTAAGCCAAATTCTTCAGCGATTTCTACGATTTCTGGTAATTTAGCTACATCACCATCCATAGAGAACACGCCGTCAGTAATATACATTACTTTGTTATATTGACCTGACTCTACTGCTTCTTTTGCTTTTGCTCTTAAATCTTCCATATCAGAATGATTCACTCGAATGATTTTCGCTTTAGATAAACGACACCCATCTATAATAGAAGCATGGTTTAATTCATCAGAAAGAATTGCATCATTCTTATTCATAACTGCTGAAATTGCTGCCATGTTACAGTTGAATCCAGATTGATAAGCAATTGCACTTTCAGTCCCTTTAAATTGAGCTAAAGTCTCTTCTAATTCTCTATGCAAATCTAGTGTCCCATTAATAGTACGTACTGCACCAGCGCCAACACCATGAGTATCGATTGCGTCTTTAGCAGCTTTTTTCAAATCTTCGTCTGTTGCTAATCCAAGGTAATTGTTTGAAGATAAATTGATATATGATTTTCCACCAATATTAATTTCAGCACCATTTGCGCCTTCAACAATATCAATTTCATTATACAAACCATTATCCTTCAATTCATTTAAATTTGTTGTTAAAAATGTTTCTAATGTTTGTACCATTTGCACTTTCTCCTTTAGCACTTTTTATTTATCATAACATACTAAAATCAAAGAATTAAGCGTTATCACAGTAAATTGAATTGTTTAAATTTTCTATAAATTTTGCTACAATAGTCGTATTATATTTCGAAAGAATTGAAAGAAGGTTTAGCAATGGTCAATTGGAAAAAAGAAATCGAAGAAAAATTTGATCGTCTCGTAGAAATAAGACGATATATGCATATGAATCCAGAATTATCATATCATGAGGATAAAACTCATGATTTTATTTTATCTGAACTCAAAAAGTTAGATAAGTTACAAATAAGAGAACGTGTTGGTCAAAATGGTATAGTAGCAAAACTTAAAGGAAATGAGCCAGGTCAGACTATTGCATTTCGTGCTGATTTTGATGCATTGCCTATTCAAGATGAAAAAGACGTTCCATACAAATCTACTGTAGATGGTGTGATGCATGCTTGTGGACACGACGGGCATACAGCTACACTACTCACTTTATGTGAATTACTACATGAACATCAATCACAATTGAAAGGTAATGTCGTTTTTATATTCCAATACGCGGAAGAATTAAGTCCAGGTGGCGCTAAACCAATGGTTGATGATGGTGCTTTAGATGGAGTAGATAAAATATATGGCAATCACTTTTGGAGTGGACATTCAACATCAGAAATTAAAACTAAGAGTAGTGCAATGATGGCTTCTCCTGATTATTTTAAAATCACAATTCAAGGTAAAGGTGGTCATGGTGCTAAACCACACACTTCCATTGATCCTATCGTCATTGTTTCAGAGTATATTTCTAGTTTACAAAAAATCATTTCAAGAAATTTAGATCCTATCGACCAAGGTGTTATTACTGTAGGAAAAATTGACGCAGGTAACACCTTTAATGTTATTAGCGACACAGCGACTATTGAAGGCACTGTCAGAACGTTTAATCCCAAAGTGAAGGATTTAATCGAAGAAGAACTAGAACGTCTTTTAAAGGGTATCTGTATCGCAAATAACGCAAGTTACGATTTCGATTATAGAAGAGGCTATCCTACCGTCATTAATCATGATGAACAATACAATGTTGTTAAAGAAGCAGCTACAGATTTAGACCTTACTTATGAAGATATCGAACCAATGATGATTGGCGAAGACTTTTCTTACTATCTTTTAGAACGTCCAGGATGCTTCTTCCTAACTGGTAGTGGTAATGAAGAAAAATCTTCAACAGCCCCTCACCATCACCCAATGTTTGATTTAGATGAAGATGCAATGAAAACGACAACAGAAATGTTTTTAAAAATTCTTGAAGTTGAAGGAGTAATATAATAAATGAAAGATATTTTATTTCAAAAAGTTGAAGATTATTATGATGAGATGATAGAAATCAGAAGGCATTTACATATGAATCCTGAACTTTCATTTGAAGAAGTACAAACTCCAGCCTATATTGCAAATTACCTTCGTAATCTAGACATAGATGTTAGAGAAGGTGTTGGTGGCAGAGGTGTAGTTGGAACATTAAACAAAGATAAACCAGGCCCTACCTTAGCAATTAGAGCTGATTTTGATGCATTACCTATACAAGACGAAAAAGAAGTACCTTATAAATCTACTGTAGATGGAGTCATGCATGCTTGTGGACATGATGCGCATACTGCTGTCTTACTCATGACTGCAAAAATTTTATCTGAACATCGTGATGATATTAATGGTCGTGTTGTTTTTATTCACCAACATGCTGAAGAAGTAGACCCTGGAGGTGCGATACAAATGATTGCAGACGGATGCCTAACAGGTGTGGACGCTATCATTGGCCAACATGTATCAAGTACTATAGATGTTGGTAAAGTCGGTTATAAATACGGAACAACAACAGGCATTCCAGATGACTTCTGGATTACGTTAAAAGGTAGAGGTGGTCACGCTGCTCATCCCGACCAATTAATAGATCCATTAGCAGCCGGAATTCAACTATGTAATGACTTACAATATATTGTTTCACGTAAAACAAGTGCTTTATCACCTGCCGTTCTTTCTATCACAATGTTTAATGCTGGTGAAACAAATAACGTTATACCAGATACATGTAAAATTGGCGGGACGATAAGAACATTTGATTCAGAGACTCAAGCAAGCGTTGTAGAAGGTTTCAAAAAAGTACTTGAAGGCTTAACAACTTCAACAGATGTTACTTACGATTTAAAATATAGTAAAGGCTATCCTCCTGTCATTAATACAGAACGTGAGACTGACCTCATTCTTGAAGCCACTCAAGAAGTTGATAGCGTTTATGAACTGGTAGAATTAGAAGCAAGTTTAAGTGGTGAAGACTTCTCTTATTACCAACAAAGAGTGCCCGGTGCTTTCTTCTATACTGGAACTAGAAATGAGCATTTTAAAGCAGATTTTCCCCATCATCATCCAAAATTCGATATCGATGAAAAAGGGTTAATCAATGCTGTACGCATCTTTTTATTAACAACATTTAAGTTTATGGAAGGAGATTATAAAAATGACCTTAACGCATGAAGTTGAAAAGCATATGGATGAATTAATCGAAATTAGAAGGCATTTACATCAACATCCTGAATTATCTTTTCAAGAAGAAAATACTAAAAAGTATATCGCAGATTATCTTGAAAATTTAGGTATTGAAGTAAAAAAAGATGTCGGAGGTAACGGACTTTTAGGCTATATTAAAGGCGGGAAAGAAGGTCCTACTATTGCTTTAAGAGCAGACTTTGATGCTTTGCCTATCAACGATGAAAAGGAAGTGCCTTATAAGTCTACAGTAGAGGGCGTTATGCATGCTTGTGGACATGACGCTCATACAGCAAGCTTATTAATAACAGCTAAAATATTAAAAGAACATTCAGATGCTATCCATGGTAATGTCGTACTTATTCATCAACATGCTGAAGAAGTCCTTCCAGGTGGCGCTAGAGCTATGATAGAAGCTGGTGCATTAGATGGTGTTGATTATGTATTCGGTACCCATACAGCGAGCCATATAGACGCAAATAAAGTCGGATTTTGTGCTGGACCTGCTTATGCAGCTGCAGATTCATTTGAAATTGAAATCCAAGGGCTTGGTGGGCATGGCGCAATGCCTCAATTCGCAAAAGACCCAATTGTCGCAGCTTCATCATTAATTGTTCAGGCGCAAAGTATTGTATCAAGAACTATTGACCCACTTGAATCAGCAGTTGTCACATTTGGAACATTTAAAGGTGGTAACGCCTTTAATGTTATAGCGGACAAAGTAAAATTAACAGGAACAATAAGAAGTTATTTACCTAGCGTTAAAGAACAAATCAAAGATCGTTTAAATGGGATTTTAAACGGTATAGAGTCAAGTTATGGTGTGAAATGTCACTTAGACTATACAGACGGATATCCACCAGTAGTAAACCATGAAAAGGAAACAAAATGGGCTAAAAATCTAGCAAGTAATATTGATACTATCGAAGAAGCTTTTGATTTTCCGCCTTCACTCGGTGGAGAAGATGTTGGTTACTTCTTACAGCATGTACCAGGAACTTATTTCTTTACAGGTGTAGGCAATGAAGCATTAAAAGCAACTTACCCTCATCATCACCCTAAATTCGATTTAGATGAACAATCATTACAAAATAGCGTTAAACTCTTCCTATCTATTATTGAACATAGTGAAGAATTAGAAAAATAAATTCTATATATTAATGAACATAAAAAAACAGGGGAAATTCTTAAGTTAATAAGAATTTCCCCTGCTCTATTTAAATCTAGTAAAATATGCTAGATATTATACGTTTGGTTAAGTGTGTACGAAATCGAATTAAGCTTCGATTACAGTAACAACACCTGATCCAACTGTACGTCCACCTTCACGGATTGAGAAACGAGTACCGTCTTCAATAGCGATAGGTGAAATTAATTCAACGTCCATTTCAACGTTGTCGCCAGGCATAACCATTTCAGTACCTTCTGGTAAGTTTACAACACCAGTTACGTCAGTAGTACGGAAATAGAATTGTGGGCGGTAGTTAGTGAAGAATGGAGTATGACGTCCACCTTCATCTTTTGATAATACATAAACTTCAGCTTTGAATTTAGTGTGAGGTGTGATTGAACCTGGTTTAGCTAATACTTGACCACGGTTAACGTCTTCACGAGCAACACCACGTAATAATGCACCGATGTTATCTCCAGCTTCAGCGAAGTCTAATAATTTACGGAACATCTCAACACCAGTTACAGTTGTTTTAGATGATTCTTCAGTTAAACCGATAATTTCGATTTCTTCACCAACTTTGATTTGACCACGTTCAACACGGCCTGTAGCAACAGTACCACGACCAGTGATTGAGAATACGTCCTCAACTGGCATCATGAATGGTTTGTCAGAATCACGTTCTGGAGTTGGAATGAAAGTATCTACAGCTTCCATTAATTCAACAATTTTTTCTTCGTAAGCTTCGTCGCCTTCTAAAGCTTTTAATGCTGAACCAGCAATTACTGGAGTGTCATCGCCAGGGAAGTCATATTCTGTTAATAAGTCACGAACTTCCATTTCAACTAATTCTAATAATTCTTCGTCGTCAACCATGTCAACTTTGTTTAAGAATACTACTAATGCAGGAACACCTACGTTACGTGATAAAAGAATGTGCTCACGAGTTTGAGGCATTGGGCCGTCAGCAGCAGATACTACTAAGATACCGCCGTCCATTTGAGCAGCACCAGTGATCATGTTTTTAACATAGTCAGCGTGTCCTGGGCAGTCAACGTGCGCATAGTGACGAGTAGCTGTTTCATATTCGATGTGTGAAGTATTAATTGTAATACCACGTTCTTTTTCTTCTGGAGCGTTGTCGATTTGAGCGTATGAACGAGCTTCTCCGTCACCAGAACGTTTTGCTAATACAGTTGCAATAGCAGCTGTTAAAGTAGTTTTACCATGGTCAACGTGACCGATAGTACCAATATTGGCATGTGTTTTTGAGCGATCAAATTTTTCTTTAGCCATTATGAAATCTCTCCTATTCATATTAAAAATTATATTTTTTTATTAAGCCTCATGATGGTTACTCACCATCATGAGGATAACCTATAGTTAATTTATAAATCATTTTGAGAAAAAAATCAATTTATTAAAGCGTTTTGATTAAGCGCCTGTATTTTTCTTGATAATTTCTTCAGAAATTGATTTTGGTACTTCTTCGTAGTGATCAAATACCATAGTATAAGTACCACGACCTTGAGTGTTAGAACGTAAGTTTGTAGCGTAACCGAACATTTCTGAAAGTGGAACGAATGCACGAACAACTTGAGCGTTACCGCGTGCTTCCATACCTTCAACACGTCCACGACGACTTGTTACGTCACCCATAATGTCACCCATGTACTCTTCAGGCATAACGATTTCAACTTTCATCATTGGCTCTAAGATTACTGGATCACATTTTTTAGCTGCTTCTTTAAGTGCTAATGAAGCTGCAATTTTGAAGGCCATTTCAGATGAATCGACATCATGGTATGAACCATCATATAATTTAGCTTTAACATCAACTAATGGATAACCAGCTAATACACCGTTTTCCATAGCGTCTTTAAGACCAGCTTCAACTGAAGGAATATATTCACGAGGAACTACCCCACCAACAATAGCGTTTTCGAATTCGAAACCTGCGCCTTGTTCGTTAGGTGTAAATTCAATGTGAACATCACCAAATTGTCCACGTCCACCTGATTGACGAGCAAATTTACCTTGTACTTGTGCAGGCGTTTTGAACGTTTCACGGTAAGATACCATTGGCGCACCAACAGCACACTCAACTTTGAATTCACGTTTCATACGGTCTACTAAAATATCAAGGTGTAATTCACCCATACCACCGATGATAACTTGTCCAGTTTCATGGTCAGTATGTGCATGGAATGTTGGGTCTTCTTCTTGTAATTTAACTAATGCGTTAGTCATTTTATCTTGGTCAGCTTTTGATTTAGGCTCAACTGATAAGTGAATAACTGGCTCTGGGAATTCCATTGCTTCTAAGATGATGTCATCTTTTTCGTCACATAGAGTATCACCTGTACCAGTATCTTTAAGACCTACCGCACCAGCAATGTCACCAGAATATACAGTAGAAATCTCTTGACGAGAGTTAGCGTGCATTTGTAGGATACGACCTACACGTTCACGTTTCCCTTTAGTTGAGTTTTTAATGTATGATCCTGATTCCATAGTACCAGAATAAACACGGAAGAATGTTAATTTACCTACATAAGGGTCAGTCATTACTTTAAACGCTAATGCAGCGAAAGGTGCTGAATCATCAGGTTTAGCAATTACTTCTTCTTCACTTTCGAATCTATGTCCGACAATAGGTTTAACATCTAATGGTGATGGTAAGTAGTCAATAACTGCGTTCAACATTAATTGAACACCTTTGTTTTTGAATGCTGTACCACATAATACTGGGTAGAATTCAACATCACAAGTAGCTTGACGAATAGCTTTTTTAAGCTCATCAATTGTGATTTCTTCTCCACCTAAGTATTTTTCCATTAATTCGTCATTTGATTCTGCAACAGCTTCAATTAAAGATTCACGAGTTTCTTCAGCTTTTTGCTTGTGAGACTCAGGAATTTCAATTTCTTCAATTTCAGTACCTAAATCGTTATTGTATTGGAAACATTTCATTTCTACTAAATCAATAATAGCGCTGAAATCATCTTCCGCACCGATTGGTAATTGAATTGGGTGAGCATTAGCTTGTAAGCGCTCATGTAATGTACCAACTGAATATTCAAAGTTCGCACCCATTTTATCCATTTTATTAATGAATACAATACGTGGAACACCGTATGTTGTTGCTTGACGCCAAACTGTTTCAGTTTGAGGTTCAACCCCTGATTGAGCATCAAGTACTGTAACGGCACCATCAAGTACACGTAAAGAACGTTCAACTTCAACTGTGAAGTCTACGTGTCCAGGTGTATCGATGATATTTACACGGTGGCCTTCCCATTCTGCAGTTGTAGCAGCAGAAGTGATTGTGATACCACGTTCTTGCTCTTGTGACATCCAGTCCATTTGTGAAGCACCTTCATGTGTTTCACCAATTTTATGAATACGGCCTGTGTAATAAAGAATACGTTCAGTAGTCGTTGTTTTACCAGCATCGATGTGAGCCATGATACCGATATTACGAGTGTTTTTCAAAGAGAAATCTCTTGCCATAGTATTCTTACTCCTTCCAAAATATTGGATATTTGGTTTTTTTATTACAATAGATACGCAGATACCCTAAGTGTTTAAAAAACTAGAGATAACCCATTAAAAGGAATCTTTATCATTTTAACGCTTAGGGTCCTAGGTTCTATTTTACCAACGATAATGAGCAAACGCTTTGTTAGCTTCTGCCATTTTATGAACGTCTTCACGTTTCTTAACTGCGCCACCAGTATTGTTAGCAGCATCTAAGATTTCGTTAGCTAAACGCTCTTCCATAGTTTTTTCACCACGAAGACGAGCATAGTTAACTAACCAACGTAAACCTAAAGTTGTACGACGATCTGGACGTACTTCTACAGGTACTTGATAGTTTGAACCACCTACACGGCGAGCTTTAACTTCAAGTACAGGCATGATGTTGTTGATAGCTTCATCGAATACTTCAATTGCATCTTTACCTGAACGTTCTTGAACAAGTTCGAATGCTGAGTAAAGAATTCTTTGAGCAGTACCACGCTTACCATCAAGCATGATTTTATTGATTAATTTTGTTACTAATTTTGAGTTGTGAATTGGATCTGGTAATACATCTCTTTTTGGAACTGGACCTTTACGAGGCATAATCGAAATCCTCCTTCCTTAATTATAAAATTTATTTAGTTTATCGTCACATAAAAATCTGTTAAACACAGAAATTTAATATTAGATTATTTCTTAGCAGCTTTAGGTTTTTTAGCACCATAAAGTGAACGACTTTGCATACGTCCTTCAACACCAGAAGTGTCTAAAGCACCACGTACTACGTGATAACGTACACCAGGTAAGTCTTTAACACGTCCACCACGAATAAGTACAACACTGTGTTCTTGTAAGTTGTGGCCTATACCAGGGATATACGCGTTTACTTCGATGTTGTTTGATAAACGAACACGAGCATATTTACGTAACGCTGAGTTAGGTTTTTTAGGTGTCATTGTTCCTACACGTGTACAAACACCGCGTTTTTGTGGAGAATATACAGTAGTCACTTTTTTCTTCATGCTATTGTATCCTTTATTTAATGCAGGTGCTGTAGAGTGTGATGATTTACTTGTACGTGGTTTACGTACTAATTGGTTAATAGTAGGCATCTTTAATGTCCTCCTCTCTAGTTTTCTTAATTCCACACATCCAGGTGGTTCATTTTAAGGCAAATAAAAATAGTAAGCACAGCTTACACATTTATTTAAGCAATGCAACTACTGTCGCATTTACTTCTATTCCATAGTGCGATCCTAACTTTTGTCTTGTTGGACTATAATCTATCGGAACGCCTGTCTCAAATGCTAAATTCAACACTTTAGACAAAATATGAATATTTACATCTTGAGCAATGATTACTTTACGTACATCATGCTTCTTCAATGCTTTAGTGGTTTGTTTTAAACCAATGACATAATTGTCTTGATTTAAGCTTAAGGCTTTTTCATTAGACATTTGATATCCTCCAAAGCGTCTGCTTGCATCAACCTTAACAATAATAACATCCTACTTTGATAAAGTCAATAATTTTTGGAGTGTTTTTATAATAAAATATAAGCTGTTCTAGACCCCTAGAACAGCTCATATCTGTTAATCAGTTACTACTGTTTCTTCAGGTGATACTTCTTTTTCAACTTTTTCGAAATCTACACCAGTATATCTTCTCATACCTGTACCAGCAGGGATTAATTTACCGATGATAACATTTTCTTTAAGTCCAAGTAAGTTATCACGTTTACCTTTGATTGCAGCATCTGTAAGAACTCTAGTTGTTTCTTGGAATGACGCCGCTGATAAGAAGCTTTCAGTTTCAAGAGAAGCTTTTGTAATACCAAGTAATACAGGTTTAGCAGTTGCTGGGCGCTTACGCGTAGCAAATACTTCTCTGTTTGCATCAGTAAATGTATGAATATCTACTAAAGCACCTGGTAATAGTTTCGTATCTCCTGCTTCAATAATTCTTACTTTACGTAGCATTTGTCTAACCATAACTTCAACGTGTTTATCTGAAATTTCAACACCTTGCATACGGTAAACTTTTTGAACTTCTTTAAGCAAGTATTTTTGAGTAGCATTTAATCCAGCTACAGCTAGTAATCCTTTAGGCTCAATTGAACCTTCAGTCATTACTTCGCCACGTTCAACGTATTGTCCTTCTTCAACTTTAAGTCTTGCAGTACCTGAAGCAAGGTAAGTTCTAATTTCATTTTCGCCTTTAACTTTAATTTCTTGTTGACGATCTTTAACGATAGTAATCTCTGTTACTTCACCGTTAATTTCTGAAATAACTGCTTGACCTTTAGGGTTACGCGCTTCAAATAACTCTTGAATACGTGGTAAACCTTGTGTGATATCTGCTCCGGCTACACCACCAGTATGGAAGGTACGCATTGTAAGCTGTGTACCTGGTTCACCGATTGATTGGGCAGCAATTGTACCAACTGCTTCACCAACTTCAACTTGTTCACCAGTTGCTAAGTTCTTACCGTAACATTTTTCACATACACCATGACGAGTGTTACATGTAAATGCAGAACGGATGTGCATTTCAGTAATACCAGCATCTAGTATTTGTTTAGCAATTTCTGGCGTTATTAGTTCGTTAACTTTGATAATTACTTCATCAGTTTTTGGATGACGTAATGTTTCTTTAGAATAACGACCTTCTATACGCTCAATAAATGGCTCAATTAATTCTGATCCTTCTCTAATATCAGATACTAATAAACCTCTATCAGTTCCACAGTCTTCTTCTCTGACAATAACATCTTGTGCTACGTCAACAAGACGACGAGTTAAGTAACCTGAATCGGCAGTTTTCAGCGCTGTATCGGCTAGACCTTTACGAGCACCGTGAGTTGATATGAAGTATTCAAGTACTGTTAAACCTTCACGGAATGAAGATTTAATCGGTAACTCAATGATTTTACCAGATGGGTTAGCCATCAGACCACGCATACCAGCTAATTGAGTAAAGTTAGATGCGTTACCACGAGCACCTGAATCACTCATCATGAATATTGGGTTAAGATTATCTAATGACATCATTAATTTAGCTTGAATATCATCTTTAGCTTTTGTCCAAATTTCGATAACTGCTGCATAACGTTCGCCTTCAGTGATTAAACCACGGCTAAATTGTTTTTGAACTTTTTCAACTTTAACTTCTGCTTCATCGATGATTTCTTGTTTCTCTGAAAGAACCACGATATCAGATACACCAACAGTGATACCAGCACGAGATGAATATTTAAATCCTAAATCTTTCATCTTATCTAGCATCATTGAAGTATCAGTTATATGGAATTTGTTGAATATTTCAGCAATGATTTTACCTAAGAATACTTTGTTAAATGGTTTAACAAGCTCAACGTCTTCAAGATATTCTACTAGTCCACCTTCTGGTAAATCTGTAGGTGAAACAAAGTATTTATCAGGAGTTGATTTTTCTAAATTGAAATTAGTCGGTTCATTAATATATGGGAATGAATTAGGCATAATTTCATTAAAGATAACTTTACCAACAGAAGTAATTAATAATTTTTTATTTTGTTCTGCTGTAAACGTTGGGTTCTTAAGTGATCTTGCATGTAAAGCTATACGTGAATGTAAGTGTACATGACCATTTGCATAAGCTTTAATAACTTCGTCAGTTTCATTGAAGATGTCACCAGCACCGATTGCACCTTTTCTTTCTAATGTAAGGTAATAGTTACCTAATACCATATCTTGTGAAGGCGTAACAACTGGTTTACCATCTTTAGGGTTCAAGATGTTTTGAGCTGCAAGCATTAACATACGTGCTTCTGCTTGTGCTTCTTTAGATAATGGTACGTGAACCGCCATTTGGTCACCATCAAAGTCAGCGTTATAAGCTGTTGTAACAAGTGGGTGAAGTCTAATCGCACGACCTTCAACTAGAGTAGGTTCAAACGCTTGAATACCTAGTCTGTGTAATGTAGGTGCACGGTTTAATAGTACTGGGTGTTCTTTAATAACATCTTCAAGTACATCCCATACTTCTTCTTCCATTCTTTCAATTTTGCCTTTTGCATTTTTGATGTTTGTAGCAATTTCACGTTCTACTAATTCTTTCATAATGAATGGTTTAAATAATTCTAAAGCCATTTCTTTCGGTAAACCACATTGGTACATTTTCAGACTAGGACCAACAACGATAACTGAACGTCCTGAGTAGTCAACACGCTTACCAAGTAAGTTTTGACGGAAACGACCTTGTTTACCTTTTAACATGTGTGAAAGTGATTTTAACGGACGGTTACCTGGACCAGTTACTGGACGACCACGACGACCGTTATCGATTAACGCATCTACAGCTTCTTGTAGCATACGTTTTTCGTTTTGAACGATAATGCCAGGAGCACCCAAGTCTAATAAACGTTTCAAACGATTATTACGGTTGATAACACGACGGTATAAATCATTTAAGTCACTTGTTGCGAAGCGACCACCATCTAATTGAACCATTGGACGGATTTCAGGTGGAATAATTGGTAATACATCTAAAATCATCCATGAAGGTTCATTACCAGAGTGACGGAATGATTCAACTACTTCTAGACGTTTAATTGCTCTTGTCAATCTTTGGCCAGTAGCTGATTCTAATTCTTCACGAAGTTGTTTTAATTCTTTTTCTAAATCTATATCACTTAATAGATCACGGATTGCTTCCGCGCCCATTTTCGCACTGAATTTACCTGGGAATTTATCATAATATTCTCGGTATTCACCTTCAGTTAATAATTGTTTCTTTTCTAATCCAGTTGGACCTGGATCAATGACTGTGTAAGAAGCAAAATAAATTACTTCTTCTAGCGCACGTGGAGACATATCTAATAATAGTCCCATGCGACTAGGTATACCTTTAAAGTACCAAATATGTGATACTGGTGCTGCTAATTCAATGTGCCCCATTCTTTCACGACGCACTTTAGATTTAGTGACTTCAACGCCACATCTATCACAGACCATACCTTTATAGCGTACTCGTTTGTATTTACCACAACTACATTCCCAGTCCTTAGTTGGACCGAAAATTTTCTCACAGAATAAACCATCTCTTTCAGGTTTTAGCGTACGGTAGTTAATTGTTTCTGGTTTTTTAACTTCACCAAATGACCAAGAACGAATCTTTTCAGGTGAAGCAAGTCCTATTTTCATGTAATGGAAATTATTTACATCAATCAAGGAGCCTACCTCCTTCAAATTAAATTAGTTGTGCCGGTTGATTGATAATGTGTAACAAATGAAAGCGCAAATGCATTACCAAATGCGCTTGATTAACTTTTACTCAGTTACTTGTTGTCCTTCTACTGCTGCATCTTGTGAAACACCTAAATCAACTTTTTTATCCATCATATCTTCATCCTCTAAATCGCGCATTTCGATTTCATTATCATGTTCGTCCATGACTTTAACATCAAGTCCTAAACTCTGTAATTCTTTCATTAATACGCGGAATGATTCAGGGACACCCGGTTTAGGGATATTGTCGCCTTTTACGATAGCTTCATAAGTTTTTACACGACCTACAGTATCATCAGATTTATAAGTTAAAATCTCTTGTAATGTGTACGCAGCACCATATGCTTCAAGTGCCCATACCTCCATTTCACCGAAACGTTGTCCACCGAATTGAGCTTTACCACCCAATGGTTGTTGCGTTACAAGTGAGTATGGACCAGTAGAACGTGCGTGTAATTTATCATCGACCATGTGTGCAAGTTTAAGCATGTACATAACACCTACAGATACACGGTTATCAAATGGTTCACCAGTACGACCATCGTATAAGACAGTTTTACCGTCACGAGCCATACCTGCTTCTTCAATAGTTGACCAAACATCATCATCGTTAGCACCATCAAATACTGGTGAAGCAACATGAATACCTAGATTCTTAGCTGCCATACCTAGATGAAGTTCTAAAACTTGTCCGATATTCATACGAGAAGGTACACCTAATGGGTTTAACATAAGGTCAATTGGTGTTCCATCTGGTAAGTAAGGCATATCTTCTTCAGGTAAAATACGTGAAATTACACCTTTGTTACCATGACGACCACACATTTTATCCCCTTCATGTATTTTACGTTTTTGAACGATATAAACACGAACTAATTGGTTAACACCTGGAGATAATGAATCATCGCCTTCTTCTCTATTAAAGACTTTAACGTCTAATACGATACCTCCCGCACCATGAGGTACGCGTAATGATGTATCACGTACTTCACGTGCTTTCTCACCAAATATCGCATGTAATAATCTTTCTTCAGCTGTTAGTTCAGTCACACCTTTAGGCGTTACTTTACCTACTAAAATGTCACCATCTTTAACTTCAGCACCAACATAAACAATACCGCGATCGTCTAAGTTTTTAAGTGCATTATCAGAAACGTTTGGAATATCACGTGTGATTTCTTCAGGTCCTAATTTAGTGTCACGAGCCTCTGATTCATATTCTTCAACATGAATAGAAGTATATACGTCATCTTTAACAAGACGTTCACTCATGATAACAGCATCCTCGTAGTTATAACCATCCCAAGTCATAAATCCAACTACTAAGTTTCTACCTAGTGCCATTTCACCAAGTTCCATTGAAGGTCCATCAGCTAAAATTTCACCTTTAGAAACAATGTCACCATATGCAACGATTGGACGTTGGTTATAACATGTTCCAGAGTTACTACGTTTAAATTTAGATAAAGGATAACGGTCTAATTCCGTTTCGATTTCTTTACCATTTTCTTCTACAATTCTTCTAACAAGAATTTCTTTCGATTCAACATGTTCAACTCTACCTTTATATTTAGCAACAATAGCTGCTCCTGAGTCACGTGCTGTAACATGTTCCATACCCGTTCCAACAAATGGTGCTTCAGGGTTCATTAAAGGTACTGCTTGACGTTGCATGTTCGCACCCATAAGTGCACGGTTAGAGTCATCGTTTTCAAGGAAAGGAATACATGCTGTTGCTGCAGAAACAACTTGTTTAGGAGATACATCCATGTAATCCATACGTTCTTTAGGTTTAGTAGTGTTGTCACCACGGAAACGACAAAGAACTTCATCGTCGACGAATCTACCAGTTTCATCTAATACTGAGTTTGCTTGTGCAACAACATAACTATCTTCTTCATCAGCAGTTAGATAATCAATTCTGTCTGTTACTTGGTTAGTTTCGATATTAACTTTACGATATGGTGTTTCAATAAAGCCAAACTCGTTAACTCTAGCATAACTTGAAAGTGAGTTGATTAAACCAATGTTTGGTCCCTCTGGTGTCTCAATCGGACACATACGACCATAGTGAGAATAGTGAACGTCACGTACTTCCATACCAGCACGTTCACGAGTTAAACCGCCGGGTCCAAGCGCTGATAGACGACGTTTATGCGTTAACTCAGCTAATGGGTTAGCTTGGTCCATGAATTGAGACAATTGTGAACTACCAAAGAATTCTTTAATTGAAGCAATAACTGGACGTATATTTATAAGTTGTTGTGGTGTGATTGAATCAGTATCTTGAATTGACATACGTTCACGTACAACACGTTCCATACGTGATAAACCAATTCTAAATTGGTTTTGTAGCAATTCACCTACTGAACGTAGACGACGGTTACCTAAATGGTCAATGTCATCTGTATAACCTACACCATGTAATAAGTTGAAGAAATATGATAATGATGAAACGATATCTGCTGGCGTAATACATTTAACTGCTTCATCAGGAAATGCATTACCAATCACTGTTGTCGTACGGTTTTCTTCATCACCAGGGATATAAATCTTAACAGATTGAATTTCAACTGGTTCATCTAATACGCTACTATTTAATTCATAAACTTGAATGTTAGCATTAGATTCTAATACATCGATAATTTTATCTAAATTACGACGGTCTAAAACCGTTCCTTCTTCTGCTGCAATTTCACCTGTTTCAACATCAACAATAGGTTCAGCTAATGTTTGATTGAACAAACGATGTTTAAGATGTAACTTTTTGTTCATTTTATAACGACCGACACTCGCTAGATCATAACGTTTTGGGTCGAAGAAGCGTGAGTAAATTAAACTCTTCGCGTTTTCTACTGTTGGTGGTTCTCCCGGACGCAAACGCTCATAAATCTCAAGCAATGCTTGATCAGTAGTTTCAGTATTATCCTTATCTAAAGCGTTTCTAAGATATTCATTGTCTCCAAGTAAATCTAAAATTTCTTGGTCCGTTGAGAATCCTAAAGCGCGGACTAATACTGTAATTGGCAACTTACGCGTTCTATCAATTCTTACGTAAGGAACGTCTTTAGCGTCTGTTTCATATTCTAACCATGCACCACGGTTAGGAATCACAGTTGTTCCATAACTAATTTTACCGTTTTTATCAACTTTTTCGTTGAAGTATACGGATGGTGAACGTACAAGTTGTGATACAATTACACGTTCTGCACCATTAATAACGAAAGTACCAGTGTCAGTCATTAATGGGAAATCACCCATAAATACTTCTTGATCTTTCACTTCGCCTGTTTCTTTATTAATTAAACGAACTTTAACGCGTAATGGCGCGGAATAAGTCGCATCACGGTTTTTAGATTCTTCTAAATCATACTTTGATTCACCTAAACGATAATCTACGAATTCTAAAGATAAGTTACCTGTAAAATCGTCGATTGGCGAAATGTCGCGAAACATTTCAAGTAAACCTTCTTTAAGAAACCATTCATATGATTTCGTTTGAATCTCGATTAAATTAGGTAATTCTAAAGATTCGGAAATTCTCGCATAACTTCTACGAACACGATGTCTTCCATACTGGATAAGTTGACCTGTCAACAGATTCACCCCTCAAATATTGTGAATATAACTTTGCGTCTTACAAAACAAAGATAATAAGACAAAAAGAAAACGGAAAGTCAATGATTCCATTTTCTATTTCGTACGACTTATTTCTAACATTCAATTAAGGGCGACGCAAAAGTACACACTTATTGAATATAATTTTTAACATTCTATTACTATATCAGAACAAAATAGCAAAATCAAGCTTTTACACTTTTTAAAATGTAATAACCCTTGCTTTTTTCTATAATTTCTGCATTGCCAAAAATATTTTGCATTTTTTCTTTTGCAGAAGGCATACCTTGTTTCTTTTGAATGACTACCCAAAGTTCTCCTCCGTGCGTTAAAACTTGATCACTTTGTTCAAATATTCGATGTACAACATTTTTACCAGCTCTAATCGGCGGATTAGTTAGTACGAAATCAAATTGTAAATCTAAAACACCATCTATACAATCGCTTTGTTGTATTTCGGCATTATTAATTTGATTTGAGTTTCGATTATCTTTCGCCAATTCTAATGCTCTTTCATTTACATCCACCATCGTTACTTCACTATGTGGTAGCACTTTAGCACAAGTTAATCCAATAGGTCCGTATCCACAGCCTACGTCTAATATTTTCTTTTTAGGTCCTGGGGGATTTAAATTTAAAAATGTAGTAATCAATAAATCAGATCCAAAATCAATTTTTCCTTTTGAAAAAACGCCATGATCTGTCTGAAGAGAGAGTTTGATGTCACGATAGCGATAATCGAAAGGTTTTCTTTCCGATTTCACATTTGGATCATTATCATAATAATGACTCATTATGCCACCTCTTTAATACATTTAATGAGTAAAGAAAAACCCGTTATCATGATAATAACGGGTTTTTGATTTAATACAGAAATTATTTTAATTCTACAGATGCGCCAAGTTCTTCTAATTTTTCTTTTAGAGCTTCAGCGTCTTCTTTAGATAATCCTTCTTTAACAACTTTAGGAGCGTTATCTACGATTTCTTTAGCTTCTTTTAAGCCTAAACCAGTTACTTCTTTAACTGCTTTAACAACTTTAATTTTTGAATCTCCAGCTGCAGTTAATTCAACGTTGAATTCAGTTTGTTCAGCTTCTGCTTCTCCACCAGCTGCGCCAGCTGCTGCTACAGGAGCTGCTGCTGTTACACCAAATTCTTCTTCAATAGCTTTAACTAAGTCGTTTAATTCTAATACTGACATTTCTTTAATTGATTCGATAATTTTTTCATTAGACATGATATATTTCCTCCAATAATTAATTTTTATTTTGTACTGATATTATTCAGCACTTTCTTCTTTTTGTTCTCCAACAGCTTTAACTGCGTAAGCAAAGTTACGAACTGGAGCTTGTAATACAGATAGTAACATAGATACAAGACCGTCTTTTGATGGCAATGAACCGATAGTGTTAACTTGTTCTGCACTTACTACGCTTCCTTCAATAACACCTGCTTTGATTTCTAATGCTTCGTTTTGTTTAGCGAAGTCAGCAAGAATTTTTGCTGGTGCAACAACTTCTTCATTTGAGAAAGCAATTGCGTTAGGACCAGTTAAGAATTCTTCTAAACCTTCGATTCCAGCAGCTTCAGCAGCACGACGAACTAAAGTATTTTTGTATACTTTATATTCAAGACCAGCTTCACGTAATTGTTGACGTAATTCTGTAACTTGCGCAACTGATAAACCACGGTAATCTACAATAATTGTTGAAACTGAGTTTTTTAATTGTTCAGCAATAGCATCAACTTTTTGTTGTTTGATTTCAACGATTTTTGAATTAGACATCTCTACACCTCCATAGTATTTATATCGTGCTTTTATGATGAGGTATCTCAACAAAAAAGCACTTTTTACCCACGGCAAAAAGTGCTTGAAATTTATACGTTCAAGTCAATTTAAGCCTCGGTAGGATAGCCTTTTAAGTTCCAAAAACGAACTCCTACTGTCTTAGGTTAAATATTACACATTCAAAACTATAACGCGTTTCTGATGTGAAGTCAATATATTTTTATTATTATAATTTAAAGTTTGAAGTATCTACTTTGATACCAGGGCCCATTGTTGTTGTTACAGCAACAGACTTGAAATAAGTACCTTTAGAAGATGATGGTTTAGCTTTTGTTAATGTATCTTGGATAGTTTTGAAGTTATCAACTAACTTCTGCTCATCGAATGATACTTTACCAATAGAAGCATGAACAATACCAGATTTTTCAGCACGGTATTCTACTTTACCTGCTTTAATTTCTTCGACTGCTTTTTTGATATCCATTGTAACTGTACCAGTTTTAGGGTTTGGCATTAAACCTTTAGGTCCTAATACGCGACCAAGTTTACCAACTTCACCCATCATGTCAGGTGTTGCAACAATAACATCAAATTCAAACCAACCATCGTTGATTTTGCTGATGTATTCTTCACCTACATAGTCTGCTCCAGCTTCTTCTGCTTCTTTGATTTTATCGCCTTTAGCGAATACTAATACTCGTTGTGTTTTACCAGTTCCGTGTGGTAATACTACTGCTCCACGGATTTGTTGGTCGTTTTTACGAGTATCAATGCCTAAACGAAATGCAACTTCTACAGAAGCATCAAAGTTTACAGTGCTTGTTTCTTTTGCTAATTTCATAGCTTCTTCTACTGAGTATAATGAAGAACGATCAACTTTAGCAATTGCTTCTTGATACTTTTTACCTTTTTTAGCCATTTTGTTTTCCTCCTTTAGTGGTTTTAGCGGAATGTTACCTCCCACGTGCATCGTCTATTAGACAATGCAATAGCAGACAGCGAATTAGCCGCCTGCTTAAACTTTAAAATCTCAATTATTCTACGACAATTCCCATGCTGCGTGCAGTACCTTCAACGATACGGATTGCTGCTTCTTCAGATGCTGCGTTTAAGTCAGGCATTTTAGTGTTAGCAATTTCACGTACTTGGTCTTGAGTTACTGTAGCAACTTTAGATTTGTTAGGTTCACCAGAACCTTTTTCTACTTTAGCTGCTTTTTTAAGTAATACTGCTGCAGGTGGTGTCTTAGTGATGAAAGTAAATGAACGATCTTCAAATACTGTAATTTCAACTGGAATGATTAAACCTGCTTGCTCTTGTGTACGAGCGTTGAATTCTTTACAGAATCCCATAATATTCACACCGGCTTGACCTAATGCAGGACCAACTGGTGGTGCTGGGTTTGCTTTACCTGCAGGTATTTGCAATTTAACTACTTTGATTACTTTTTTAGCCACGATGTGCACCTCCTTGATATCGTGATGTGGTCATGGGGTAATGATATTTTACCCTCCCACTCTTCATTTCCTAATGAAATGGTTGCGCATAGTCCGAGCGCGACCTTTAAATAATAACATTGAAATAATTAATTTTCAAGTGTTTTTTTACAACTTTTCAATTTGGTCAAATTCTACTTCAACAGGGGTTTCTCTGCCGAACATGTCAACAAGTACTGTTAATTTATACTTTTCAACATCTATCTCTTTTATTTCACCAATTTGGTTCGTAAATGGTCCACTTGTAACGCGAACTTGTTCTCCTAATTCTACTTCTACATCGACGGTTTTTTCAGACATACCCATCTGTTTCAAAATGAATTTAGCTTCATCTGGTAATAAAGGATTTGGCTTAGAACCTGCGCCAGCTGACCCAACAAAGCCAGTTACACCTGGCGTATTTCTGACAATATACCAAGATTCGTCGGTCATAATTAATTCTACTAATACATAACCAGGGAATGTTTTCTTAAGTTGTGTCTTAGCTTTACCATCTTTAATTGATGTTTCTTCTTCTTCAGGGATTACAACTCTAAAGATCTGTTCTTCCATGTTCATTGTTTCGACACGTTTCTCAAGGTTTGTTTTCACTTTATTTTCGTAACCTGAATAAGTGTGCACTGCGTACCAACGTTTAGCGCCTATATCTTCTGACATTTTGCCACTCCTTACTATTTAATCAAATTAATTAACTCTGTAATTCCTAAATCTAATGCGTAGAAAAAGATTAAGAAGAAGATTACAGTACATACTACTACTGTTGTATATTTAACAAGTTCTTTGCCAGTCGGCCAACTTGTTTTTTGCATTTCTGATTTTACGCCTTGAAAGAAGTTTTCTTTTTTAGCCATTGATTTTCCTCCTTTATATGGATTCTTTATGCAATGTATGCGTATTACAAGTTTTACAAAACTTTTTTAGCTCTAATCGTTTATCTGTTTCTTTTTTAGGGACTGTATAATTTCTCGCTCCGCATTTTTCGCAATTTAAAGGGACTTTTCTCATATTCTCACCTTATTCATTCTAATCCTAGATTAATATACAAAACAAAACACCTAGTTGTCAAACAACACAGAAACGATTTCTTGCTTATTTAACCTCTTTTTTAGCCGGTATTGTGCATTGTATATGTGTTTGATAGGTACATTAAGCTCTTTCGATATTTCTTTTTTACTTTTCCCTTGCATTGTACAGTTTACAATCCGAGATTCAAAAGCATTTAACCCTATTTCTTTTATAAATGACGAACAAAAATGATTAAATACTATCATATCTTCAAATGAGTGATGTTTATTATCTACAACTTTATCAATTAAATAATCTACTTCGTATTTATTTGAGCTATCAATTGTGAGCATTTTTGTATAAAACTGTTCCTTTTCACTTGTGGCTTTACGTATAAAATCTATTTTAGCATTTTTAATAATGACGTTAACACAATGAGAAAAAGGTTGTGGTTGTTCTATATCATAAGTTAGCACTTGTTTATACAATTTATATCTCACTATCTGTGCGATATCTTCACAATCTTCTTTAGATATATTAAGCATTTTAATTCGTTTCATTATATCTTGATCATAAACTTCCAATAATTGATTAAAGCAATCGACTTGGCCTCTTTGAATTGTTTGAATCCAGTTTAAAGTTTGATTCTCTTTAATTGTATCATGCATGTTGTTCATTCCTTGTTCATAAGTATTGAACACATTTTACAGATTCAATTATTATTAAATCAAACTGCATTTTTTAATATTACTTATTGTTTCTACGCCATTTTTCGAATTGTTGTAGTACTTCATCAGGTAAATGTAATCTATTTCTAGGTGTCTTTGTTTCTATATCTGATAAATGTTTCGTTACCACAGATTCTTGCCTCGCTATTGTTGACCACATTTCTCTCGATGATATCCGATAAGCGCCTGTCCCAAAAATAGCGTGTTGCTCACTCATATCACTCGTTACAACTGTAATATGTGTAATATGCTTTCTATACAAATCATAAGTTAATCTTTCAATATAACTATCTGCCGTTTCTTTCCCTTTTGTATATACTATTTTGACACCGTGTTTTATTTCTATTGTTTCTGTTCCTTCAACACCATAAGCATCAAAGACAACAATCATCTCTCCGTCATGTTGTGTATTATAGTTAATAAGTGTGATTAACAATTTGTCCCTTGCTTCTTCTAATGAGACTTTCGCAGTCTCGGATAATTCTTTTGATTGTCCTATCAAATTATAACCATCAATAATCAAATAGATATCTTTCATTATTCTTGTCCTATCGGGTGCCTTTTTCTATATACTTCATACATAAGAAGACTGGCTGCAACGGACGCATTAAGGCTATTAACATGCCCAACCATAGGCAATTTAATATAGAAGTCACACTTATCTTTAACTAACCTACTCATACCTTCTCCCTCACTACCTATCACAATAACTAATGGCATATTAACATCCATTTGTCGATAATCCGTTGCATGATTAGCATCAGTACCAGCTATCCAATAACCAACTTCTTGTAAACGCTCCATTGTACTCGGTAGATTCGTAACACGAATAACAGGTACATGCTCAATAGCACCTGTTGAAGCCTTAGCTACAGTAGCATTTAATTGAACGGACCTTCTTTTAGGAATAATAATTCCATCGATACCTATTGCATCAGCAGTTCTCATAATTGAACCTAAATTATGAGGATCTTCTAATCCATCCAACATTAACAGACAGGGTTGATGTTCAATGTCTTTTGTTTCAGATATAAAATCTTCTAATTCTTTATAAGGATAAGGCGCTATTTGTGCAGCTATACCTTGGTGTGGGACGTCTGTAAGGTAGTCTATTTTTGATTTCGGTACTGTTTGAACAACGATTTTCTCTGATTTTGCAATCTTTAAAATATCGTTAATTTGTTTTTTATTGATACCTTCTTGGATTAACACTTTGTTAATTGTATGGCCAGAAGTAATCGCTTCTTTCACAGCATGTCTCCCGACAATTATTGAATCATCCATTTGTATTCACCCTTTCTTCTGTAATTTCTATCATTTTATTAATTAACAATTCTAAACGCTCTGTCTCATCATTTAAATATAAATAACCGATAACCGCTTCTATCGCAGAACTTTTACGATATGTTTGTATATCCGTATTCTTTGCTTTTGTATAACTTTTTGCATTACGCCCACGTTTAATAATAGCTAGCTCTTCCTCATCGAAAAAATCTTCTTCTAGCAAAACGTTTA
This sequence comes from Mammaliicoccus sp. C-M13, assembly GCF_022386845.1. NCBI lineage: Bacteria > Bacillati > Bacillota > Bacilli > Caryophanales > Staphylococcaceae > Mammaliicoccus > Mammaliicoccus sp. C-M13. The sequence continues at coordinate 163,990 of NZ_JAJNHQ010000005.1, forward strand.
AAACATACGCTTGCCCTTTTGCGGATACATATTGTTTAGATAGTTGATGTAGACGGTTAGGCTTCCCTTTAATTTTCAGGATAATATACTTTCTTACATAAGTATCTAGTATAGAATCTCCCATATATGCTAATGACAAGGGGTTTAACATTTTTATTGATTGCTTATCCACGTTTAAACCTCACACCTTGAGGCGTATCTTCAAGGATAATATTTTGTTCTTTTAGCATATCTCGAATTTCATCAGCACGTTGGAAGTTTTTAGATTTTCTAGCTTCGTTTCGTTCTTCAATTAGTTGTTCGATTTCTTCATCTAATAATTCAGCATGTTCTTTACCATATAAAGGTACACCTAAAACATCACTAAATATTTGGTAAACTTCTTTAAAGTATTCAATCGTTCTAACTGATGTCGCATTCTCTAATAAATACTTGTTTGCAAGTTTATTTAAATCATACCAAGCCGTCATCGCGTTAGCTGTATTAAAGTCATCGTCCATATACATTTCAAAATCTTTCAACGCTTGGTCGATACCTTCGATATATTGATTCGTTTCGTCTTCTTTAAGCAAAGCATGTTCTTCTCTATCCACTAAAGATTTGTAACTGTTTCTAATTCTTTCTAAACCTTTTTTAGCTGCCTGTACTAAATCCAAATCATAGTTAACTGGACTTCTATAATGTGCACCAACCATAAAGAATCGTAAAACATCTGGATCAATTTCCTTAATAATATCATGCACTAAAATAAAGTTACCAAGAGACTTACTCATTTTTTCATTATTAATATTTACAAATCCGTTATGCATCCAGTAGTTAGCAAATGTTGTATCACTATGTGCTTCAGATTGTGCAATTTCGTTTTCATGGTGAGGGAACTGAAGGTCTGTTCCTCCTGCGTGTATATCAATTGTATCACCTAAATGTACATGAGCCATGACAGAACATTCTATATGCCAACCAGGGCGTCCTGGTCCCCAAGGGCTGTCCCACTTAATTTCACCAGGTTTAGCTTTTTTCCAAAGTGTGAAATCTAATTCATCTTCTTTTTGTTCACCTGTTTCAATTCTAGCTCCAACTTTCAAGTCATCAATAGATTGGTGACTCAACTTGCCATACCCTTCAAAACGACGTGTACGATAATAAACATCTCCACCACTTTCATATGCATAACCTTTATCGACTAATACTTTTATAAATTCGATAATGTCATCCATATGGTCCATAACTCTTGGATTTGAAGTACCTCTCTTACAATTTAATGCCCCAGTATCTTCGTAAAATGCTTGAATAAAACGATCTGCTATTTCTGGAACTGTTTGACCCAATTCATTAGCTGTTCTAATTAATTTATCATCAACATCAGTAAAGTTAGATACATAATCTACTTCATAACCTTTATATTCTAAATAGCGTCTAACAACGTCAAAGGCTACTGTCGACCTTGCATTTCCAATATGAATATAATTGTAAACAGTAGGGCCACATACATACATCTTAACTTTGCCCTCTTCAATTGGTATAAATTCTTCCTTTTGTCTTGTTAGCGTATTATATAACGTAATCATCAACAATCTCTCCATTCTTCGTCTTTTCAAGTTGACGTTCTAATTCTTTTAATTGTTCATAAATCGGATCTGGTAAGTTAGTATGATTGAAGTTTTTACCAACTTTCATACCATCTTGCTTAACAATCCTGCCTGGGATACCTACTACTGTTGAGTAATCAGGAACATCTTTTAACACAACTGAATTGGCACCAATGTTTACGTTGCTGCCAACTTCTATATTGCCCAGTACTTTAGCACCAGCAGCAATCAATACATTATCGCCTATATCTGGGTGTCTTTTTCCGCGCTCTTTACCTGTACCTCCGAGGGTAACGCCTTGGTAAATTGTCACATTGTTACCAATTCGACATGTTTCACCAATCACAATACCCATTCCATGGTCTATAAATAATCTCTTTCCTATCGTAGCACCAGGATGAATTTCCACTCCAGTAAAAAATCGTGAAATTTGTGAAATTGATCGAGCTATAAAATACATTTTTTTCTTAAAAAACCAATTAGCAATCAAATAACTCCATATTGCATGTAGCCCTGAGTAAGTCATAACAACTTCAAATGAAGATCTTGCAGCAGGGTCCTGATCAAACACCATTTGAATATCATCTTTGACTCTTTTAAACATCTCTTTCCCCCCTCAGATATCAAAAAGGCACCTCTAACAATTTTTGCTAGAGGTGCCTTTTGCACGGTTCCACTCTTGTTTAGCATATATCTATGCTCACTCATTTAAATATATAAAATTTCATTCAATAAAGGTGCATTCATTTATAAATGTGGCACATTTCCACCAACCATGTGCTCTCTTATTTCACATTTATTAAATTACTTGGCCTTTAAGTATTTAATATCATAGTTTTTTATTTACAAAAAATCAAATAATACGTTTTAATCTACTTAACACTTTATCTCTACCTAATAATGCTATTGTATTAGGTAATTCAGGTCCATGTGTTTGTCCAGTTACCGCTACACGAATAGGCATGAATAACTGTTTACCTTTAACACCTGTTTCTTTTTGAACTGCTTTAATTGATTTCTTAATTTCAGCTGGTTCATCAAAAGGCTCTAAACTTTCAAATTGTTTAATAAGCTCAGTCATGACAGTAGGAACTTGTTCACCGTTTAAGACTTCTTTAGCTTCATCAGAGAAATCTAAATGTTCTCTGAAGAACAACTCAGATAGCGGTACAATTTCACCTGCGTAGCTCATTTGCTCTTGATATAAAGCAACCAAGTCTCTAGCCCAAGACAATTCTGCTTCTGATGGACTTTCTGGTAATAATCCTGCTTTTACCATGTGAGGGATTGTCATTTCAAATACAGTTTCAGAATCTTTTTCCTTCATGTATTGGTTATTGATCCACTCTAATTTTTTCTTATCAAAGAATGCTGGAGATTTAGATAGTCGTTTTTCATCGAAGATTTTAATGAATTCTTCTTTAGAGAAAATTTCTTCTTCGCCTTCTGGAGACCAACCTAACAATCCAATGAAATTGAATAAGGCTTCAGGTAAGTAACCTAAATCTTTATATTGTTCGATAAATTGTAAAATTTGTCCATCACGTTTACTTAATTTTTTACGTTCTTCGTTAACAATCAATGTCATATGAGCAAATTTTGGCGTTTCAAATCCAAATGCCTCAAAAATCATAAGTTGTTTAGGTGTGTTTGAAATGTGGTCGTCCCCGCGGATTACGTGAGAAATTTCCATATAATGATCATCAATAGCAACAGCAAAGTTATATGTTGGAATACCGTCTTTCTTAACGATAACCCAGTCACCTATACCGTTTGAATCAAATGATACTTCACCTTTAACGATATCATTAAATGTATATGTTTTATTTTGAGGTACTCTAAAACGAATACTAGGTTGTCTACCTTCCGCTTCGAAAGCTTTCTGTTCTTCTAGAGTTAAGTGTGCGTGTTTACCACCATAACGTGGCATTTCACCTCTAGCAATTTGTTCTTCACGTTCTGCTTCTAATTCTTCCTGTGTCATGTAACATTTATAAGCTTTATCTTCAGCTAGTAATTTATCAATAAGCGGTTTATAGATATGGCCACGTTCTGATTGACGATAAGGGCCGTATCCTCCGTCTTTATTGACAGATTCGTCCCAATTTAAACCTAACCATTCAAGGTTTGAAAATTGTGAAGACTCTCCGTCCTCTAAGTTTCTGGCTATATCTGTATCTTCAATACGTATAACAAAGTCCCCATCATAATGTTTAGCGAATAAATAATTAAATAATGCGGTTCTTGCGTTACCGATGTGTAAGTAACCAGTTGGACTTGGCGCATATCTTACTCTTACTTTGTTACTCATCGTCTCACTCCTGTTTTTAATCTTTATTTGTTAATAATACCACAGCTTGTGCTTGTATGCCCTCTTCTCTTCCTAGAAATCCTAATTTTTCATTTGTTGTCGCTTTCACATTAACATCTTCTATTGATACTTCGAAAATTGTAGCAATCTTATCTCTCATGTTATCAATATGTGGTCTAAATTTAGGTTTCTCAGCAATTATTGTAGCATCCACATTTCCTAGTTGGTATCCCTTTTTTAAAACTTGTTGATAAGCCTCTTTTAATAATATTTTCGAGTCTGCATCTTTAAATGTTTGATCGGTATCTGGAAACAACTTACCAATGTCACCTAAACTTGCAGCACCTAAAATAGCATCTGTAATAGCGTGTAACAATACATCTGCATCGCTATGCCCTTTGAGTCCTTTAGTATGTTCTATTTCAATTCCACCGATAATAAGCGGTCTATTTTCATCGAATTCATGTACATCATATCCATAACCTATTCTAAACATCATGAATACCTCGTCTTTCTATTATTGATTCTGCTATCACTAAGTCTTCAGTTGTTGTTATTTTAATATTATCGTAATCTCCACTGAGGACGTGGACTTTAAAACCAGCTCTTTCAACTAAAGATGCGTCATCTGTACCTACAAAAGATTCCGAATCCGCTAATTGATATGCTTTTAAGATGATTTCTCTTTTAAAAGATTGAGGTGTTTGGACTTGCCATACCGTTTCGCGTTGATAAGTTTCTTCTACAATACCATTTATCACTTTTTTGATTGTATCTTTAGCTTGAACCGCTAAAATAACAGCATCATGCTCTAAAGTATCTTCGTATAGTTGTTCTACTTTTTCTTCTGTTACAAAAGGTCTAGCTCCATCATGTACAATAACAACTTCAGTATTTACTAATACTTTTAACACTTCATAAATACTATGCTGTCGTTCTTTACCTCCTGGTATAATACCAGCCACTTTTTGAAAGTCTTTTAAATGTTTTTCCATTATATAGACCTCTTCAGGGTGGGCAGCAATAAAGATTTGTTCACATGACTTCATATTTTCAAAAACTGAAACTGTTCTTCTTATAATCGTTTCACCTTTGATTGTTAAAAATAATTTGTTAATATTCTTACCCATTCTCTTCCCTTGACCAGCAGCTGGTATTATAACTGTAAAACCCACGCTAAGACACCTTCTTCGCAAAAATAATTCTTCCAGATGACGTTTGTAATAGACTCATTACTTCTACAACTATTGTTTTGCCGATATATTCTCTACCTTTTTCAATAACAACCATTGTACCGTCATCTAAATATCCAACACCTTGGCCATCTTCTTTTCCTATTTTAGTAATAAGTAATTCGAACTGATCGCCTTGATGCACAATTGGTTTAATTGCTTCAGACAAATCATTAACATTTAAAACTTTAATACCTTGTACAGAACACACTTTATTTAAATTATAATCTGTCGTAATAATACTTGCGTTATATTTTTTAGCTAAAACAATCAATAATGCATCTACATCTTTATGGGTAGAATTAGGTTCAATGATAGAAATAGGAAAATCAGTATCCTTCAATGAATTTAACATATCTAAACCACGTTGTCCTTTATCTCTTTTCAAACTATCTTTTGCATCAGCAATAACTTGTAGTTCTTCAATTACGCCTTGAGGGACTAATATTTCACCGTCTAAAAATTGGCATTTTACGACATCAAGTATACGTCCATCAATAATGGCACTAGTGTCTAACAATTTAGCGTTTCTCGCAGTAGTTTGTCTTGTCAATGAGTTCGAAATATTCTCTGGGAATAACCTAAGAATTTCTTCACGCTTTTGTAACCCGATTTGAAAGCCTAAATAACATAAAAAAGCAGCAATAATAATAGGTAATATATGTTTCAATACGGGAGCGCCAATCATTTCCAATATAAACGAAACCATTACAGCAATCATTAGACCAAGCATAACACCAATAGTTGCGAAAAATATTTCTAAAATACTTCTCTTTAACAAATATTTTTCACCTTGATCAGCCATATACACAATTTTATCGATTAAAAAACCAAACAGCAGAAATATAACGACTGCCCCGATTAGACCATCAATATATGGGTTAGTAAGTACCTCTTTAGGTTGTATACTAAAAGCGTTAATCAACTCAGGAATAACTAGAATACCGACCGAGGATCCTATAACTAAATAACATAGAATGATGAGGGCTTTTAAAATTTTCATACGTCAACCTCCTAATGGTTTCTATGCATTAAAGGCAATTTTCAATGCTTCTCTCGTTGTAGAAACACCAATAACTTGTGTGCCTTCTGGGAACTCTAAACCTTTTAAATTATTTTTCGGTACGATGATGCGTTTAAAACCTAGTTTAGCCGCTTCCTGAACACGTTGGTCAATTCTAGCAACCCTTCTTACTTCTCCAGTTAAGCCGACTTCACCAACAAAACAATCGTCTCCTTTTGTTGGTTTATCCTGAAAACTAGATGCTATTGCTATTATAATACTTAAGTCAACTGCTGGCTCACTTAATTTAACACCACCAGCGATTTTAATGTATGCATCTTGTTGCTGTAGTAAGAAATTTTCTTTCTTTTCAAGTACTGCCATCAACAAACTCAATCTATTATGGTCTATACCTGTAGCCATCCTTCTTGGATTATGGAAAGTTGTTGGTGTTACTAATGCCTGTACTTCAACTAATATCGGTCTCGTTCCTTCCATAGTCGCAACAATAGTCGAGCCAGCCACATGTTTTGTTCTTTCTTCTAGGAACATTTCTGAAGGATTTTTCACTTCGTTTAAGCCAGTTTGTTTCATTTCAAATATACCCATTTCATTTGTTGAACCAAAACGGTTTTTAACTGCTCTTAATATTCGATAAGCATGATGTGTGTCCCCTTCAAAATATAATACGGTATCCACCATGTGTTCTAGCAATCTAGGACCTGCAATTTGTCCATCTTTCGTAACATGTCCAACGATGAATGTTGCTATATTCATTTGCTTAGCAATATGCATTAAATTCTGTGTACATTCTCTCACTTGAGATACTGAACCAGGAGCCGACGTAACTTCTGGATGGTATATAGTTTGTATTGAATCTATAACTAATACATCTGGCTTTTCTTTTTGAACCATACTATGAATAATTTCTAAGTTTGTTTCAGCGTATACATTTAGTTCGCCTGAATCTTCAACGAGTCTTTCTGCTCTTAATTTAGTTTGTCTTACCGATTCCTCACCAGAGACGTAAAGTACGTTTTTCTGTTGTGATAGAGCGGCACAAATTTGTAATAATAGTGTCGATTTACCGATACCCGGATCTCCACCTATTAATACAAGCGATCCTTCTACTACTCCGCCGCCTAATACGCGGTTAAATTCATTAATTTTCGTTAAAATTCTAGGTGTGTCTTCATCTTTAATGTCTTTTAATTTTTCTATTTTTTGTGCTGGTACATCTGATTTAAATGTATTTTTAGGCCCTTTTGTTTCTTTATGTTCTATTGTTTCTTCCATTTGATTCCATGCGCCACAATTAGGACATTTGCCCATCCATTTTGGCGATTGGTACCCACAGGCTAAACATTCAAATATTACTTTCTTTTTCGCCATTCATGATACCTCCGTGTTAATTGAATAGTTATATTTTAAACTTGGCAGACTTGAAAAACAAATTTATATACTTTTTTCTAACAATAAAAGTCCGCAAACCTTTATTATATATGGTTTGCGGACTCATTATATTATTTAAGTTAAAATTTTCTATTTTATACTTTTGAAGTTTCTTCTTCTGATTCATCTTCTTTATGATCTGATAAATCAAATTTAAATTCGTCATCGCGATAATCTACTACAACGTCTTTACCAACTAAATCTTGACCAGACAAGATTAATTCACTTAGATTATCTTCAACATTTTTTTGGATTGAACGTGTTAATGGTCTAGCACCATATTCAGGGTCAAATCCTTCGTCTGCTATTTTCTCTTGAGCTGAGTCAGTTAAGCTAATATGAATACCTTGTTCTGATAAACGTTTAGTTAAATCGCTAGCCATCTTAGAAACAATTTCTTTAAGATGTGGTTTTTCTAGTTTGTGGAATACAATGATGTCATCTACACGGTTTAAGAACTCTGGTCTAAATTGTTGTTTTAATTCGTCCATCATTGTTTTTCTAATCGTTTCATAGTCTGGACCACTATCTTTAGCAGCGCCAAAGCCAACGAATTTAGCATTTTGAAGTTCTTGTGCACCTACGTTTGATGTCATTATGATAACTGTATTTCTGAAATCCACTTTACGTCCTTTAGAATCTGTTAAGTGACCATCATCTAATACTTGTAACAAGATATTAAATACATCTGGGTGAGCTTTTTCAATTTCATCGAATAATATAACTGAATATGGTTTACGTCTTACATTTTCAGTTAATTGTCCACCATCATCATGGCCAACATAGCCTGGAGGAGAACCAACTAAACGACTGACAGAGTGTTTTTCCATAAACTCACTCATATCTACTCTAATCATTGCGTCTTCTTCACCAAACATTGCATCCGCTAATGTACGTGCAAGTTCCGTTTTACCTACACCAGTAGGTCCTAAGAAGATAAAGCTACCAATTGGTCTTTTCGGATCTTTCAATCCAGCTCTCGCACGTCTAACTGCTTTAGAGATAGATTGTACTGCATCATTTTGACCAATTACACGATTATGAAGAATAGATTCTAGGTTTAGTAATCTTTCTGATTCAGTTTCATTTAATTTCGTAATTGGAACACCTGTCCAATTTGCTACTACAACTGCAATATCTTCAGCTGTTACGCAAGTGTTTTTCTCGCCTTGGACTTTTTTCCATTCATTTTTAGTCTCTTCTAATTGTTTTTCAAGTTTTGTTTGTTTATCTCTTAAATTAGCTGCATTTTCAAATTCTTGAGAGTGTACAGCTGCATCTTTTTCTTTTTTAACTGTTTCTAATTCCGCTTCAAGTTCTTTTAGACTTGGTGGTGTTGTATAATTTCTAAGTCTTACTTTTGAACTTGCTTCATCAATTAAATCAATTGCTTTGTCTGGTAAGAAACGGTCTGAGATATAACGGTCACTCATAGTTACTGACGCTTCAATTGCTTCATCTGAAATATTGATGCGGTGATGTGCTTCATAACGATCTCTTAAACCTTTCAAGATTGCAATTGAATCTTCATTAGTAGGTTCGTCAACAGTAACTGGTTGGAAACGTCTTTCTAATGCTGCATCTTTTTCAATATATTTACGATATTCATCTAAAGTTGTCGCACCAATACATTGTAATTCACCGCGTGCTAGAGCAGGTTTTAATATATTAGAAGCGTCTATAGCGCCTTCTGCTCCTCCAGCGCCAATTAACGTGTGTAACTCATCGATAAATAGCACAACGTTGCCCGCTTGGTGAATTTCTTCCATTACTTTTTTCAGTCTTTCTTCGAATTCACCACGATATTTTGTTCCGGCAACAACTGTACCCATATCTAATGACATGACACGTTTACCTTTTAATGTTTCTGGTACTTCGTTCTGTATGATTGCTTGCGCTAAACCTTCTACAATCGCAGTTTTACCTACACCAGGTTCACCGATTAGTACAGGGTTGTTTTTAGTTCTTCTACTTAATACTTCTATTACTCTTGTAATTTCATCTGAACGGCCAATTACTGGATCTAATGTACCGTCTTCTGCAATTACAGTTAAATCTCTAGCTAAACCATCTAATGTTGGTGTTGCTTGATTTTTAGTAGCTTGAGCGTTTTTAGAGCCTTGTTCAGGACTACCTAGTGATTTCACTACTTGTGCTCTTGCTTTTGTAATATTTAAATCTAAATTAGCAAATACACGAGCTGCAACGCCTTCATTTTCTCTAATAAGACCTAATAATAAGTGCTCTGTACCTACGAATGTGTGATTTAATTTTCTTGCTTCATCCATAGATAGTTCGATCACTTTTTTAGCTCTAGGTGTATAATGAATTGCGCCAACTTGCTCTTGTCCTTGGCCAATTAAATTTTCTACTTCTTTTGTTACTTTTTCTTCAGTAATACCAAAAGCATCTAATACTTTTGCTGCGATACCTTCAGGCTCTTTCATTAAACCTAAAAGTAAATGCTCTGTGCCTATATTTGAATGGTTTAATCTCATTGCTTCTTCTTGTGCATGTGCTAAAACACGTTGTGCACGTTCTGTTAATCTACCAAATAGCATAAACTAACCTCCTATTTATTTATATGTTTTCTCTTAAAAATGTTGCCCGTTTTTCGTTTACTGAAACGTCTTCTTCTTCATTTTCAAAGAATGGTGTCTGTATTGTAACCATTAAATGATCAAAATTAAAGTTTTCCCTCTCGATATGACCTAAATCAATACCAAGTTTCATTTCACTTAAGCGAAGTGACGCTTCTTCAACCGACATTAATTGTGCTGATTGGAGTATACCTTTTGCTCGATGTACTCTATCTTTTGTTTCCATATGATTAAAGCGATTAAGTCTATTTCTAATTTGTTCTTCTTCGTGTATGATTTGTTCTACAATTTGCGTCAAATCTTCTATTATTTCTTGTTCGGTTTTACCTAAAGTTAATTGATTAGAAATTTGATATACATGGCCTAAAGCACCTGTACCTTCACCATATATACCACGAATTGTATAACCAAATCGATTAATCGCTTGGCCAATTCTTTTCATTCGCTTCATTATACTCAAACCAGGTAAATGCAACATTACACTTGCTCTCAAACCTGTTCCGATGTTCGTAGGACAAGTTGTTAGAAAACCGTGTTGTTCGTCATATGAAATTGTTAAATGCTTGTCTAACTCATCATCAAGTTTAGACGCTGTTTCATATAGTTCATTTAATACAAGATTATTACCCATCACTTGGATTCTTACGTGATCTTCTTCATTTATCATCACGCTTGTCGATTCATCTTCGTTTAATAGAACAGCAGCACCGTATTCTTGTTTCGTTAATGCTGGACTAATAAGATGTTTAAAAACCAATTTGTTTTGTTCAAGTTCAGATAAATCTGATAAACGAACTAATTTTAAGTCTGATAAAGCTTTGCTCACTTTATCAATTACCCTATTGCCTATTTTGTCATCTTCAAATTTGAGCGGATGAACTTCATCTTGAAGGTTTCGAGCAAGTCTAATACGAGAGCTCATGATGATTGGTGAATTTGTCTTCTCTTTCATCCAATCACTAATGTGCTCATTTATATGTTCTTCCATTCTACTTGACCTCGCCTTCTGCTTTCAAAGCTTTAATTTCATCTCTAACAACTGCTGCGTCTTCAAAAGCTTGTTCTTCTATCAAACCTTGTAAGACTTTTTCTTTTTCAGCTATTTGTTGTTTAAGTTGTATTTTACTTCTTGATGAAACTGGTATTTTACCTGTATGCTCACCGCTACCAGCTTGAACTCTTCGGATGATTTGAGGAACATCATCTTTAAACGTCTCATAGCAATCATGACAACCGAATTTTCCGACTTTAGCTATATCCGTTAAAGTCATACTACAAGTTGGACAGCGCTTCTCTTCTTGAGGCTCAACCTTTTTAAAGTTTATACCGTGCTTACCTACAAGATATTGTAAAAATTGATTCACAACAAATTCTTGGTCTAAATTTTGATCATTTACGTGATCGTCTTGAAAATAAAAATGTTCTGAAGCACAACTTTTACATATCCATTGCTCTGTTTTATGCTTCTTTCCTGCCGATGTTAATTGAATTGTTGCTTCTTCTTTACCACAAATTTCACAAAGCATACTGTCACTCCTTTTTAATTATAATGTATGACTGCCAATATTCGTTTCAATATATTTGCTCGAATAATATCTCTAAATGGTATTTCTATTTGTAAAGTATCTCTGTGTATACTTTGTATAATCATTTTCTTTTCTCTATCTGTTATTAATTTGTTTTCGTACAAACCATCAACGATTCTAAATGCATTTGCTTGAGAGATTTCATCGCCTACTAAATCTATTAAATGTCTAATGAACGCTGACTGACTATTTGTCTCGACTTTGGATATACGAATATATCCACCGCCACCTCTTTTACTTTCTATGGCGTAACCATGTTCATTAGTAAACCGTGTTTTAATGACATAGTTTAATTGCGAAGGTACACAATCAAACTTCTCAGCAATATGTGCACGTTTGATTTCGACGACCTCACCTTGAGCTTCTTCAAGCAACTGCTTTAAGTATTGCTCAATGATATCCGACATATTGTGCATTAATCATCACCTCTTTTGACCTTCTTTGACTATATTATATGTTCTGCTGTTTATTATTTCAATTAATTTGTTTCTTAAAAAAATTATTATTTTTGTGTACCGCTTTCATAAAAAATAAGTTATGATATAAGATAGGTTATTAAAGAGAATAATTCTTGGGAAAGGTGTGTGTGTTATGCATTTTATTATCGGGATTATCGGAATATTAGTATTCCTATTTCTAGCATGGGTAGTAAGTTCTGATAAGATGAAAGTAAGATGGCAATACATAGGATTAATGATTGTAATCCAATTTTTATTTGCATTCTTACTATTAAAAACAACAGGTGGATTAACTGTTATCGGTGGTATATCGAACGGCTTTAGTTATATCATTGACAAAGCAATGGAGGGTATTAACTTCGTCTTTGAAGGCGTCGCAAATATCGATCCAAAAACGAACAAACCTGTTTCAGTATATTTCCTTAACGTACTGATGCCGATTGTATTCGTTTCAGCACTAATTGGTATCTTACAATATATTAAAGTTTTACCACTTATTATTAAATACTTAGGGTTCGTTATTTCTAAAATTAACGGCATGGGTAAACTAGAATCATATAACGCAGTTGCCTCTGCAATTTTAGGACAATCTGAAGTATTTATTTCAATTAAAAAACAACTTCCTTTAATTCCTAAACACCGTATGTATACTTTAACTGCTTCAGCAATGTCGACAGTTTCAGCATCTATTATCGGTGCATATTTTACAATGGTTGAGCCTAGATATGTGGTTACAGCTATCGTCTTAAACTTATTTGGCGGTTTTATAATCGCTTCAATCGTCAATCCTTATACAGTAGATGATAAAGAAGACGACATAATGATAGAAGAGTCTGGAGAAAAACAATCATTCTTTGAAATGCTTGGAGAATATATTTTAGACGGATTTAAAGTAGCAGTTATTGTTGCAGCAATGTTAATCGGGTATGTAGCCATGATTGGTTTATTAAACGGTGTTACTGCTAATATCTTCTCATTTGTGTCTGGCGGATCTATTTCTTGGGACTTCCAAACATTAATTGGATTCGTATTTGCTCCATTTGCATTCTTAGCTGGTATTCCATGGGCTGATGCAGTGCAATCTGGTAGTATTATGGCGACAAAAGTACTTTCAAACGAATTTGTTGCGATGGGTATTTTACCACAAGCTGAAATTTCTGAAAGAGCAAACGGTATTATTTCAGTATTCTTAGTTTCATTTGCAAACTTTGGTTCTATCGGTATCATCGCTGGTGCTGTTAAATCATTAAATGATGAACAAGGTAATAACGTTGCACGTTTCGGATTAAAACTATTATACGGTGCAACATTAGTATCGTTCTTATCAGCAACTATCGCTGGATTTTTCTTATAATATAATGAAACAGGGTGAGACTTTTATTAATGTCTCACCCTGTTTTTATTTATGATTATTTGAGAAGAATGTGATACCTATCTAATGGGTTAGTGATCAAAATAAGCACGTTAGCGCTATAAAAAGCTTTGATTTTATTAATTCCCCTTAATATATGTACGAAATCAACGGCTAACGGGCTAGAAATTTTAAACAAGCTCGCTACATTTTCTAACAGGCAAGAGTTTATAGACAAGCACGTTAGCCATACATTTCTTATTAAACGATTTTGTAAAGTGCTGACGCCCGAAGGAATAGTATGAGCGAGAGACTATAGGCTCGAGCCATACCCTAGGCAAGCATGCACTTTCAAAATCTTATACATAAATCCTCCTAATATGTTAATCAAAATTTCAACAGATTAGGAGGATGACTTTAAGCTAGAGCTTCATGTCTCACCCTTTTTTTATTTTATTACTTGCGCATGATATTGAACGACAATTTCTTCAATAAAATATTTCATAATTTTATAATCATCTGTTAATTCCGGATGGAAAGAAATACCTAAGTATTGATTTTGTCTTACAGCTACAATTTTATCTTCAACAGTCGATAGAATATCTACATCCTCATGTACTGATTGAATATGAGGTGCTCTTATAAATACAGCATTCACTGTCTCATCAATACCTTTAACTTCCAAGTATTCTTCAAAACTATCTACTTGTCGACCGAAGGAATTTCTTTCTACTGTTACATCTAATTTATTTAAATGGCTTTCTTGCCCTATTACTTCAGTAGCCAATAAAATAAGTCCTGCACATGTACCATACATAGGCAAATCACTTTTTCTTAAGGCTTCTGTAAAGCCATATAAATCCATCAACCTTCTCATTGTAGTAGATTCCCCACCTGGCAATACAAGTCCATCTAAACCACTTAATTGATCAACAGTCTTAACAGTAATGCCTTCATGTCCAGATTGTTCAATATGTTTTAAATGCTCTCTAACAGCGCCTTGTAAACCTAATACACCTATTTTCATCTTACCAACCACGCTCTTGCATACGTTCTTCTAAAGATAATTGATTAATATCCAACCCTTGCATAGCTGGTCCTAATTCTTTAGAAAGTTCCGCAATCAATTGATAGTCTTGATAATGAGTAGTTGCTTGAACAATTGCTTTTGCAAATTTTTCTGGTGCTTCTGATTTAAAAATACCTGAACCGACGAATACACCATCAGCACCTAGTTCCATCATTAATGCTGCATCAGCAGGTGTTGCTACACCGCCAGCTGCAAAGTTTACAACAGGTAAACGGCCTAAATCTTTAATTTCTTTTAATATTTCATATGGTGCGCCAATGTTTTTAGCTTCAGTCATGATTTCATCATCGTTCATAACAACTAATTTACGCACTTCAGCATTTACTTGTCTCATATGACGAACCGCTTCAACAATATTCCCTGTACCTGGCTCACCTTTAGTACGTAACATCGCTGCACCTTCACCAATTCTTCTAGCAGCTTCACCTAAATTACGACAACCACATACAAACGGAACTGTAAATTCATCTTTTTTCAAATGGTACTCTTCATCTGCTGGTGTTAATACTTCTGATTCATCTATATAGTCTACACCCATCGATTCTAATACACGTGCTTCTGTAATATGACCAATTCTTCCTTTAGCCATTACCGGAATCGATACAGCATTCATTACTTCTTCCACAATTCGGGGATCAGCCATTCTTGCTACACCGCCTGCAGCTCTAATATCAGAAGGCACGCGTTCAAGTGCCATAACTGCGACAGCTCCTGCTTCTTCAGCTAATTTAGCTTGCTCAGCGTTAACAACATCCATGATAACGCCACCCTTTTGCATTTCTGCCATACCTCTTTTAACTTTATCTGAACCTGTAATCTTAGACATTTATTACTTCCTCCTTTTAAATCGCTTATTTGTAGGTTATACTAAATTCTGAACTGGTAAAAGTGCCAGATTTAAAAAAATATAAGTGGTCAGAATGAGGGATTATTATGGAAATGCTAATGTTTAATATAAATCGCAATATCGATGTACCTATTTATCAACAACTTTATGAAAACATTAAACATAATATTATTAATAATGTTATGCAACATAATGAAAAATTACCTTCAAAAAGACAGCTCAGTCATTATTTATCTGTTAGCCAAACTACAATAGAACATGCATATCAACTTTTAAGTGATGAAGGGTATATACATAGTAAAAATCGTTCAGGATTTTACATAAACGACATTGTGAACTTGCCAGTAACATATAAAACAAAAATTACAGACGAAGATATTCAAACTGAAAAAACATACAAATATTCATTCAAATTAGGTGCTATTGATAAAGAACATTTTCCACTAGATCAATTCAGGAAATTTTCTAAAGAGGCATTTGATTATTCACAACTTTCATTATTGGACAGTGGGCATAAGCAAGGAGATTATGAATTAAGAAAAGAAATCAGGCACTATATCTTCCATAGTAGAGGTGTTAATTGTTCACCCCAACAAATTATTGTAGGTTCATCAACTGAGCAATTACTCTCTATCATCACAGATCTTATTTCAAACTCTACTTACATGATAGAAGATCCACTTTATAAACAAGTAAGAGATTTATTGAAAAGAAAACACGTACCTTTCGAATTTATATCAGTCACTGAAAACGGTATTGATATTGAACAAATTAAAAAATTAAACAAAGAAGTCGTATATATTACGCCAAGTCATCAGTTCCCTACAGGCGTCATTATGGATTTAAAGAGGCGAACACAACTCATAAAATGGGCGTCTGAAAAGCAGACACGATATATTATCGAAGATGACTATGACTCAGAATTTAGATATAGTGGACGTCCTGTGCCTGCATTACAAAGCTTAGACAACACAGATAGCGTCATTTATGTCAGTACGTTCTCAAAGTCGATTTCCCCTTCTCTAAGAGTTGCGTATGCCGTCTTACCTAAGAAACTCATGCAACAGTATCAAAATAAAACAAATATAGAAGGCGGCACTGTGCCTAGACATACACAATATATATTGAGCCGATTTATGAATGAAGGTTTTTTTGAAAGACACCTAAATCGCATGAGAAAAATATATAGAAGTAAGCGAGATATTATATTAAATGAACTCATGAAATATCCAAATGATTTTAAAGTGTCAGGAGAATTAACAGGCATGCATTTTATATTGACGGTAGTTAATGGCTTAACCTTAGAAGAATGCTTACACCGTATAAAAAAATGTGATATAGATATTAAACCTTTAACACACTATCGATTTAAACAAAGTGATCATACTCCTCATTTTGTATTAGGCTTTGGAGGGATTAAGATAGACGAAGCTAAAGAACATATTGAAGCATTAATAAAGTGTTTGATGGAAGTATAATAAAAAAGGAGCGAGACAGAAATCTCATTTTAATAAAAAGATTTCGTAGTCCCACCCCGGCAAGGATGACTAGGGTTGAAAAAAGCTTGATATAAGCGCATTTTCAATCCAGTCAGCTACTGCCATTATAATGAAAGAGAGGCTGAGACATGTATTTATGTCTCGGCTTTATAACCTATTAAATTTTGTAATTTCATGAGTTCATTTCTTATGCTTTGGAATTCTTTTAATTTTGGAAGTTCTATAATATCGTATCTGACATTAAACTCTACTTTTTTGCATATATTCTCATAAGTTGTTAAATAAAGGCCTATTTCTTCATCTGTTAAGGTGCTTAAATTACCTCTTCTATAGGCTTGCTCGAGGGTGAATGCTAAGTGTTCAACTGTGAAAATAATTGGATAAACATACTCAATTTTTTTAACATCATTATCTATTTCATTTAATGCTGCTTGATACATTGCTTTTGTATTCATAATCTCTGTTTGCATTTCTCTAATGAGTAAAGTATCTATTAAATTAATATGATATTTATTTGATGAAAATAGTGTATGTAATAATTGTGATTGTATTCTTAATGTATTAATTATTGTTTTAGGTAGCTTTTTGGAAGCTTGCTTTCTACCTACTATTAACACTCCTATCAGACCAATAGCAGAACCAATCATAACATCAGTTATTCTCGGCAAGATAAGATAAGTATCAAAGTGTTTAGTAATCGCTGCTGACATTAATAATACGTTTGGTGTGATGAATGTGACAGCTATTGTATAATTCACTGCAATGAGCAATTCTGCTGCTGCCATAAGAATAGCCATTAAAATAACAATTGGCCATGTACTTGGTTCAAAATACAATATAACAACAGCTACTAATGTACCTATAATTGTGCCAAGTGTCCTTTGAAATGCCCTTTGTATCGTAGATAAAGAAGACGTACCTAATAAGACTGAGCAACATGATACCGGAATCCAGTAAGCACGTTCAAATCCTATCCCAAATGCTATAATAACAGATACGAACAAGATAATACCATACTGCATAGATTGCATTAGAACTAAAGAGTCTTTAGAAAAATTTTCTTTAATTGTTTTAGAATACATAGGTTTATGATGAATAATTTTCTTATCTATTTGAAGCTCATTTTCATTTAACAAAGCTTCAGCATCATAGATAAGCTTAACTAGTTCATTAATATAAGGGTCATCCCCGTTATAATACTTAATATCATAATTTAAGTCTGATTTTCCTTCTAATCTTTCGCATATGTAATTAAGTGCGACACTTATTTCATTAGGTAAACTTTCATAACCTCTTGATGATAATTCTAAGCATTCTGACCAAATTTCATCAGCTTTTTCTTTAAGTAACAATAAGCGATTATAATCTCTTTTATTATTCCAAAATGCTTTAGCAGTAGTTAAAGTTAGCGAGGCTTGATTGATTGTATTAAGTGTTTGACTTCTTGCTTTATTAAATCGTTCACCTTTAAAATTCTCCACTAAATAAGATAAGTTTTTATAAATATTTAGTACACTTTCAGTTTCAGGTTTTTTATGATTAAAAAATGCATCAACCATTACTACTAATGCACTCACTAAACCACCACATAAAACTAATGAACCTCGTAATAAGAAGTCTTCAGGGGCTATGGGCATAATAGAAGCTATACTATAAGTTAATATAAAGAATAACGATGATGGACCTGGAACTTGTAAAGATTTAAGAATAAAATGCGCACTCATGCCTATTAAACCTAATACAAAAGCATATAAGAAAGGCGTTGTAATAGTAATGCTCCCTAGCATTAAACAGATACTTAACATTATAGATACAGTAATAACCTTTCTTATTCTAGATGGGTATGAACCATTTATAATGTATATATGACTAAAAGAGCCTAAAAGAGCCGTTAAACCTAAATCAAATCGACCGACAATAACACTCGTAGACAAGATGGTAAAAACAATTATAGCTTGCATAATTGCCTTTTTAATTGCTATATTTTGCATATTTACTTTGAACATCACTTCGAAATATTTCTTCATTTATAACAACTCCTATCTTTTAAGTTTTAAGTCAAAAAAAAGAGACCTAACAGGTCTCGAGTGCGGCTCATCGCATCCATTTTATAAATATTTGCCCGGCAACGTCCTACTCTCGCGGAACGTAAGCCCAACTACCATCGGCGCTAAAGAGCTTAACTTCTGTGTTCGGCATGGGAACAGGTGTGACCTCTTTGCTATCGTCACCAGACAAATAGTAAAAACTTATTAAGAATGTATTGCACATTCAAAACTAGATAGTAAGCAGATTTTACGGCTCAAAAACCGATTTTAAAAATTTGATTAAGTCTTCGATCGATTAGTATTCGTCAGCTACACACATTACTGCGCTTACACCCCGAACCTATTAAC